>DKMK01000084.1 GCA_002469545.1 Rhodobacterales bacterium UBA7416
CGGCATATGAAAGTGCGGATTCAATGCATTCTACGATGCTGGCTGGTGCAAATTTTGTTTTGCATTCGGCGGGTTGGCTGGAAGGCGGGTTATGCACCGGGTATGAAAAACTGATTATGGATGCTGATCGCTTGGGTAGCTACCAAAAGGTACTGGGCGAAGGGCTTGATGTGTCTGATGAAGCCATGGCGCGTGATGCCTATGGCGAGGTCGAAGCAGGTGGGCATTTCCTTGGCTGTGGCCATACAATGCGTAATTACAAAACCGCCTTTTATGATCCAAAACTAACCGACAGCGACAATGTAGAAAGCTGGGAGGAAGGCGGGTCGAAAGATATGCGAACCCGCGCCTATGAACGCTGGAACCAAATGTTGAAAGACTACAAAGCACCGCAAATGGATGCCGCGATTAAAGAGGCATTGGATGCCTATGTGGCAAAGCGCAAAGAGGAACTGCCTGATGCATGGTATTAATATAACCAATTTATGGTTCAGCCAAATCATTACCCACGACAATAAAGGAACCTAACATGCCCGAGATTCAAAACGACGAAACGAGTACTGGTAAACCACTTCCGTCCCACGCCAAAGTCGTTGTTATTGGTGGAGGTGTTGTTGGATGCTCGATCCTGTTCCACCTTGCCAAATTTGGGTGGAAGGATGTTGTTCTGTTAGAACGTGACGAGTTGACTTCTGGGTCTAGTTGGCATGCTGCAGGTCAAATACATACGATTTCTTCTGACCCGAATATCAGTCGGCTGCAATCCTACACCATTGATTTATATAAAGAGATCGAAGAGCTGTCAGGCCATTCAGTCGGGCTCCATATTACCGGTGGTTTCTATGCTGCCTCGACCAAGGAATGGTATGACTACCTAAAGCGCGAACGTTCAAAAGCGCGGTATATGGGGTTAAACCAAGAGTTCATTAGTCCCAAGGAATTGGCGGAACGCCACCCGTTGATCGACCCAAAGCATTATCACGCGGCATTGTGGGATGATCAAGATGGCGATCTTGATCCATCTGGTGCGACATATGCGTTTGCCAAAGCCGCCCGTGTGCATGGGGCGCAATATTTCACGCATTGTGGCGTTACCGCAATATCGCAACGCCCTGATGGGTCTTGGGATTTGACAACGCCCAAGGGGCAAATCAATGCAGAACAGATCGTTAATTGCGGTGGTTTATGGGCGCGCGAAGTGGGCCAAATGACTGGTATACATTTGCCTGTGCAACCAATGGAACATCATTATCTGATCACTGATAAAATCCAAGCAATCGCCGATCGCATGGACACCATGGGCGAAGCGGGTCGCTTGCCCGCTGGTATCGATTACGAAGCAAACATATATTTCAGACAGGAACGGCACGGCATGTTGCTGGGAACTTACGAACCGAAAGGAACACCTTGGAAAGTTGGCGGAACGCCGTGGAATTTCGGGCATGAGTTGTTACAACCAGACCTAGATCGCATTGCCGACCGATTGGAAATGTCCTTTGAACGTATTCCCGCAATTGGCGAGGCCGGGATCAAAGATATGATCAATGGTCCTTTCACGTTTGGCCCAGATGGAAATCCGATGATCGGCCCTGTGCCGGGGATGAAAAATTATTGGGTTGCGGTCGGTGTCATGGCTGGATTCTGTCAAGGTGGTGGCGTCGGTCTGACCATGGCGGAATGGATGATAGATGGTGAACCGTCCATCGACGTTTGGGCAATGGATGTGGCGCGTTTTGGTGAATTTGCAACGCCAGATTGGGGGACAATCAAGTCGTCCGAAAATTATGAGCGTCGTTTTGTGATGACGTTCCCAAATGAAACATTGCCAAAAGGCAGAATGCAAAAAACTACCGCCCTTTATGACCGCTTGAAAGCTAAAGGCGCCGTTATGGGGCAAGGCTTTGGTTTGGAGAATGCGTTGTGGTTTGCAGATAGTCCAGAAGACGCGCATGAAACGCCAACGTTTGAGCGAAACAGAAGCCACGATTATGTCGCGAACGAGGTTCAGGCAGTGCAAGAAGCTGTTGGTGGAATCGAGATTGCCAATTTCGCCAAACATGAGTTCAAGGGGGCCGGTGCGAGACAATATTTGGATAACATTCTTGCTGGATATGTTCCAAAGCAAGGCCGCCTGACACTGACACCAATGTTGACCCCTAAGGGAAAACTTTATGGCGATTTGACTGTGGCCTGTTTAGCAGAAGATCATTTTATGCTGTTTGGATCAGGTGCCATGCAAGAGGCACACAAGCGTAGGTTTGAGAACGATTTACCTGATGATGTCAGCTATGAAAATGTATCTGATGACTGGCACGGTATTGCTTTGTCAGGCCCAAAATCACGCGAGCTGTTGGGACGTATAACCCGCGATGACGTAAGCGCAGTGGCGTTTAAGTTTCGCGACCTACGTCAAACATTTGTCGGCGGAGTGCCCGTGATTTTGAATAGGATCAGTTTCTCTGGTGAATTGGGGTATGAGATTTATTGCAAACCTCAGTATCTTTTACGCCTAGCGGAAGCAATCGAGGAAGTAGGAGCAGATTTAGGTTATCGTTGGTATGGCGCACGCGCGTTGTTATCAATGCGTTTGGAAAAGGGCTGGGGCGTTTGGACGCTCGAATTCCGTCCTGATTTTGATGCTGTTGAATCTGGAATGGATGTTTTCATAAATTGGAAAAAAGATTTTGTCGGCAAAGCGGCGACGTTGGCAGCACGTGAAACTGGCGTTAAGCAAAAGTTGGTGACGATGACCATTGATGTTGATGGCATCGATGTCAGCAACGATGAAGCAATCCTGTTGGATGGCGAGGCCGTTGGTTATGTCTCTTCTGGTGGCTTTGGGCATCGCGTTGGCCAGTCAATGGCCATGGGATATGTCGCAACTGAACACGCCGCGGCTGGGACAAAGGTTCAAGTCGAAATCCTTGGAGAAATGTATGACGCCGTAATTTTGGCTGGACCGCTTTATGATGCAAATGGTGCGAATATGCGAGCATAATGGGTCAACCCACTTTAGAAATTGAAATCGCCGCTAAGATTATTGAAAATGGACAAAATGGCGACACCAGTAGGTGTCGTGCATCGATCCTTTGATCATAGTACCAGTGGTTCGGCACCCAACAATGTTGAGCCGAGTTTACGACTAAGCAGGCTTTCTACGGCAAAGTTAGTTAAGTGGATTAAACACCTGTCGCTTGGCGGCAGGAGTGAGGTGAACTCAAATCTTTTTGCGGGTTTTGGTATTTTCAAGCGGCGTATTTCAATTGCGTGGGTTAAAGCCGTGTTCGCGAGCACTACTTTTTCACAACTCAACTGATCAAAGCGCATTTGTTTCGAGCCTATTATACTCTTTAGTTTTTTCAACAACTCATCTAGTTTGTAGCAATACCTGGACTTGTCCGTAGAAAGTTTC
>DKMK01000007.1 GCA_002469545.1 Rhodobacterales bacterium UBA7416
CCACGTCCCACTCTCAGTCGCAGATTTATCCAGAACACTTGCGGTACCATTCGCGTCCCCCATGATAATCGCATCTGCCATATCCAAAAACAGACCTGTTTCCACAACACCCGCGATATTCAACAATGCATCAGACATGGCGCGTGGATCACCAATACGATCCAGCTGCAGATCCAAAATGTAATGGCCCTCGTCCGTGATAATCGGGTTATCGCCACCACGGCGCGTCACCACACGATTATCAACGTCTTGATATGCTAAAACCTCCTCCACCAAACGCAGTGTCGTCGCCCAGCTAAACTTCACAACTTCTACAGGCAACGCAAACGCACCCAGATGTGGCACTTGCTTACTTGCATCGGTAATAATCACCAACTTATCCGCCGCCGTTTCAACAATCTTCTCTTGTAGCAGGGCGGCACCACCACCCTTGATCAGATTAAAGGCAGGATCAAACTCATCCGCACCATCAATCGCCAGATCCAATTGCCCCAGATCATCCAGCGCATGAATTTTAATGCCCAGACTTTCCGCCAATTCCGTGGTTGCCGATGATGTTGCACAGGCATCAAACTTCAATCCGTTTTCACGCACTTCATGTGCTAACAACTTAACTAACCAAGCAGCGGTCGATCCCGTACCCAATCCCAATTTCATATCTGGTTTCACAAATTCCAACGCGCGACGCGCGGATGTAACTTTACCAATTTCGGCAGGGGCTAAATCAAGTGTCATCGTCTGATTCCTTGTGGCAACAAATATACATATAGATTCTGCCCAAACTATATGATCTTTACACAGCCTCTGCACGCCGAAAGGGCCAAATATGTCTAAAATCGACGAAAGATGACGTCTTCTTGAACTCAGCTTCAAACAAATAGGCTATTGTCTCCCAAATAACAGGATTCTGAACATGTTTCTCTCTATCTTTGACATCTTTAAGGTGGGCGTTGGCCCGTCATCATCCCACACAATGGGTCCAATGGTGGCCGCTAGCCGCTTTTTAGATCAATTACTGGAACATGGGATCAAAGCAGAAAGCATCGGCGCATCCCTACACGGTTCATTGGCATTTACGGGTAAAGGTCACCACACGGATTACGCCACAATCATGGGACTGGCCGGCTTCAAACCCGATACCTTCGATGCAGACGCTGCCGCGGCCGCATTAGAAGAGATTACAAGAACTGGTAAAATCCAACCCGAAGGCCATCCTGAATATTTATTCAACCCAAAAACCGCCGTACGTTTTGACTTTGAACGTGCACTTAGCGGCCACGCAAACGGCATGGTGCTCTATGCATATGACGCTATCGGCACTGTCTTGTTCGAAGAAACCTATTACTCCATCGGTGGTGGCTTTGTGCAAACAGCGTCTGAACTGGCGTCTCACCTACCCGCAGTCGACCAAGGAAACCCCGCACCGTTTCCCTTTAAAAACGCAGACGAGATGATGAAAATGTCTGCCAAAAGCGGCAAGAGCATTGCAGAAATGAAATGGGACAACGAACTGGCAAATATGTCAGCCCATGAACTTACAACTGGCATCACTAAAATCTGGTCCGTGATGAATAATTGCATCGAACAGGGGCTAAAAACTGATGGCATTTTACCAGGTGGCTTATTTGTAAAACGCCGTGCCAAGGGCATCCATGAATCTCTGCGCCGTGAACAAAGCCGCAATATAGCTCCTCCACATATCATCAACGACTGGATGTCGTGTTACGCAATGGCCGTAAACGAACAAAACGCGGCTGGTGCACAAGTTGTCACCGCCCCCACCAACGGTGCCGCTGGCGTTGTCCCTGCAACTCTACGCTATTACCTAGATCACGTCCCGACTGCATCAATGAAGAAAATCCCTGATTTCCTTCTAACAGCGGCGGCGATCGGCGGCCTTATAAAAACCAACGCTTCCATTTCAGGTGCCGAAGTTGGCTGCCAAGGCGAAGTTGGCAGCGCATCAGCAATGGCTGCCGCCGCATTATGTGCAGTTTTGGGCGGTACCACCGAACAGATCGAAAATGCAGCCGAAATCGCGCTGGAACATCACTTGGGCATGACTTGTGATCCCATCAAAGGCTTGGTTCAAGCCCCCTGCATAGAACGTAATGGTCTTGGCGCGATCAAGGCAGTCTCTGCTGCATCTCTATCGCTGCGCGGCGACGGCACACATTTGGTGTCACTGGACGCATGCATCGAAACAATGCGTCAGACTGGCTTGGATATGAATGAAAAATACAAAGAAACGTCTTTGGGTGGCTTGGCCGTCAATCTACCACAGTGCTAGGCCACTGAGCCAACACATCATTGATAAATTCACGCGGAAAAATCACAATAGCAGCGCCCTGATCAATCCAACACTGCACACGGGGTTCGGTGCTACAATTCGATGTGGATACGATGCCGGTTGGCGACAACGCCAACCCGTCCACATTCCATTTCAATCCTTTTGAACGCGCTTGGACGGATGTTAACGGGAAAATAGAAAACCGCGTCCCCACTGGTAACGTCAGATCCAAATGTGCAGGACATATTGCACAGGCATCTTGGTCATCAATCAAAAATGCCGACTTGGGCGTTTTTGCGATTGCATTAAACGCCGCCATTGAATGATCCAGCCGCCCGCCTAAAAAACCATAACATAAAATATGCGGGGCCTGTATGGCGCTTAATGACTTCTCAAGGTCAGTTGTGTCTTGATCTAGATCCTGAACAACAGGAAATTCAGCGCCATGTATGTCACCAACACTATCCAAGTCACCGATAACACCGCTTACCTCCAACTTGTACTTAAGCGCTGTAAAATAACCCGCATCTGCACAAAAAAGTGACCACACACTTTTGCCAATTTCCGCAATGTCACGCGCATGTACAACCCCGCCCCCCAGAAGGTTCGCACCATTTTTTGCAAAAAACGATTCCATTTGTGTCATTTTCATGTCATTTTAACTTTATTGAAGAAAGAAGGGCCTACTGGTTTACAAACAACAGGTAAGCCCCCATCTGTCAATGTAAGGGTGAACAACTGGACCATATGAAAATATTGTTCCAGTAAAAAAATAATACACAAGGGGCGAATATGAGTTCCACAAATAACAATGCCATTACCGTTTGGACTTGTCCGCGTTTAG
>DKMK01000042.1 GCA_002469545.1 Rhodobacterales bacterium UBA7416
GCAGAACGGCGTAGTTTTGGGTCTTTTTCCCAGCCATCGGGCAGGAATTGTTGTAATGATCCCCATTCGATCGCATGGCCGATCAGGCCTTTCATACGATCAAGGGCCTGTTCCATTGTGAAAATTTTATCGCGCTCTTCCATGTGAAGGGGTTTGAAATTTTCCTTGGTGCGCAGGCGTGCATAAGCCTGCATCAAATCCAAAACAGTGGCCTTGTAGGTGATATTGCGTTTCAATGTCACGTCTTCGGGGATGCCACGGGCGAAAAAATCGCGCCCTAGCTGATCGCGTGCCATCAATTTGGCGGCTGATCTGCGCATTGCTTCGAGACGTTCCAATTGGAACGCAAGATGTGCGGCCAACTCTTCGCCAGATGGGCCATCTTGTGTGGGGTCTTGGGGTAACAGCAAGCGTGATTTGATGAATGCCAGCCATGCCGCCATCACCAAGTAATCAGCGGCGAGTTCCAGACGAATACGTTTGGCCTCTTCCACGAAGACCAGATATTGGCGTGCGAGTTGTAAGACGGATATCTTGCGCATGTCCACTTTTTGCGTGCGGGCAAGTGTTAAGAGCACATCCAATGGGCCTTCAAAGCCTTCGACATCAATGACGAGGCTTTCGGCAGCGACGCGTTGTTCAACGCTGATTTGTGATGTGTCGTTTGATTCCATAATCTGCGCATATTGCGCGAAACGACGGATTACAGCAAGGAAGCAAACAGTTTATCTGCGCCGTCAGCGTCAAAAGGTTCCGGCGCTTGGCGCATGTTTTCAGCCCGTGTTGCGCGGGTCATTGCATTGTCCGTTAGCGCAGGGACGGATGTCATGATTTGCGCCATTTCATCCATGTCACCGTTGCAATGTAAAACCACATCGCATCCAGCATCCAAGGACGCCGTTGCGCGTTCGGCAAACGTGCCTTTGAGTGCCTTCATCGACAGATCGTCGGTCATCAACAGGCCATCAAAGCCGATTAAATTGCGGATAATATCGATCATTGTTGGTGAAACCGTGGCGCATGCATTTGCATCCAGCGCGGTGTAAACGATATGCGCGGTCATCGCCATTGGCAGGTCAGACAGGCGGCGAAATGGTTCGAAATCAATGGTGTTTAGCGTGTCGGCATCAGTGTCGACCACAGGCAGTTCAAAGTGGCTGTCAGCGGATCCACGACCATGGCCTGGGATGTGTTTGATGATGGGCAGGACGCCGCCTGCCAGTAAGCCCTGTGCACATGCGCGACCCATTTCAGCGACGGTGTCGGCTGTGGTGCCATAACAGCGATTTGTGATGATGTCATGGGCGTCTGGTGTTGGAACATCGAGCATTGGCGCGCAGTTCACATCGATTCCAAGGGCATGTAATTCATGCGCAATCAGGCGATAACGCAGAACCATTGCTTGGCGTGCATTTTCTGGTGCGACGCAGGCCATTTGTTCCAGTGGTGGTAACCATTCGCGCCAATGGGGGGCACGCAGACGCGCGACGCGTCCGCCTTCTTGGTCGATCAAGATTGGGGCGTTGCGGCCCACAGATGCACGTAAGTCTGCGCAGAGTTTTTTGATTTGTGCAGGGGTTTCCAGATTACGCGCGAACAGAATGAATGCCCATGGTTTGGCATCTGCGAAGAATGCTGTTTCTGCGGTGGACAGCGTTGTTCCGGCACAGCCAAAGATCGCGGCATTCGCAGTCATTAGCGAACCGTCACTGGGATGCAATCCGTGCCACGTGCCTTAAGCGCCGTGCAGAAATTCTTGGCTTCTGTTTTATTGGCAAAGCCTTGGACGCGAAGGCGGTAGAACGTTTTTCCGTTCTTTTTGGCCTTTTGGATCAGGGATTTTTTGTCACCTAACAAATCCTTGTGGCGTGCCGACAGGTTTTTCCATTGTACTGTGGCAACAGCGTCCGCATCAAATGCGCCGAGTTGTACCAGTGCTGTGCCAGCGGGCAGTTTTGATGGTGCTTTAGTCGATGCCGCTTTGGTTGGTGCGGTGAGGCGTAAACCTTTGGGGCGTTTTGTCGGACGTAAAATAGTTGGTTTCAACGATGGGGTTGATGCCTGATCCGTTGCTTCGCTTGATTTTGGCGTTGTGACGGCATCCGTTGTTAGAGGTTTGGATGCATTATCTATCACCTGATCACCATTGGCAGAAACAGAAATTGGCTTCAGATCGGCGTCTTTTAAGATTGGTGCTTGGTCTGGTTCTGCAACAACCAGTGACGTTTTTTGAACCTTTAATCCTGCCACATCTTCGGGTTGAAATGGGCGTGGGCGTGGGGCCAGATATACTTTGTCTGCGGGTTTTGATGCGCCACCGGCGGCTTGCACTTCGTTCACGGACAAACCTTGGAAGCTGGCTTGTTCGCCACCTGGGTCTGCTGGTGCAACGCGTGCGGGGCCTTGGGCCTTTTTGATGACGGGAATGTCGTTTGGATCCATTTGGGACAATGATACGCCCCAATAGATTACGCCTGCGAATGCAGCTAGCGACGTCAAAGACGCCAATGTGTTCAGGAACCTGCTCATGGTCTCTCCGATTTGGGGTCTTTGCCCCTGCCCTTTATGGGCTTATAGCGGTTGTTTAGCTCAGTTTAGCGCATTTCGTCAATTGGTGTGACGCCCAGAATACCAAGTCCGGCTGCAAGTGTTGCTTTTACCGCGCTAATCAATGCCAGCTTTTGTGCGGTTATCGTTGCGTCGTCTTGTAAAAAGCGAACTTGTTCTGCCTCTTTGCCTAGGTTCCACAAGGCGTGGAAATCACCAGATAGTTCATACAGATAAAACGCAATACGGTGTGGTTCATTGTGCTTGGCCGCCAATTCCAGCAAACGTGGCCATTCGGCCAGCTTTTTGACCAATGTCATTTCACCGTCATGTGCAAGCGACGTCAAATCGCTGGCGTTTGCGGCAACACCCGCATCCACCGCTTTGCGCAGAACTGAGTTAATCCGCGCATGTGCGTATTGAACGTAAAAGACGGGATTATCTTTGGATTGCTCTTTGACCTTGGCCAAATCGAAATCCAATGGTGCATCGTTTTTACGGGTCAGCATCACAAAACGCGTTACATCCGGACCAACCTGATCCACAAGATCACGCAGAGTTACAAATGTACCCGCGCGTTTTGACATTTTGAATGGTTCGCCGTCTTTGTATAGTTTTACCAACTGGGTCAGTTTAATATCCAACGGAAC
Organism: Rhodobacterales bacterium UBA7416; assembly: GCA_002469545.1. Lineage (GTDB taxonomy): Bacteria > Pseudomonadota > Alphaproteobacteria > Rhodobacterales > Rhodobacteraceae > Amylibacter. The sequence continues at coordinate 3,198 of DKMK01000042.1, forward strand.
ACGACCATCAGAAAGCGCCGAAACAGCCGCTTTCATCCGTTTTACATAGCCACCGTGATCTGCGCCAAAAACATCAATCAATTGATCAAAGCCGCGTTGAACTTTGTCAAAATGATATGCGATGTCGGGTGCAAAGTAAGTCCATCCACCGTCTGATTTTTTCACAGGGCGATCAAGATCATCACCATGGTCAGTGGATTTAAACAAGGTTTGTTCGCGTGGCTCCCAGTCCTCAGGCTCTTTGCCTTTGGGTGGAGCGAGGACGCCTTCGTAGATGAGGCCCTTGGCATCCAAATCTTTGATTGCGCTTTCGATCAGGCCAGTTCCGTACAGTGATTTTTCGCTGAAAAACTTATCCATTTTGATGCCAAGTAATGCCAAATCACCACGGATCAAATCCATCATTTGTTCCGTTGCGAACAGGCGTAAATCAGCCAGCCAATCGCCTTCGGGTTTGCCAACCAAACTGTCGCCATATTTCTCTTTTAGCGCGATGCCAACATCAACCAGATAGTCACCAGGGTAAGTTCCGTCAACGAATTCAACCTGTTGGCCGTTCGCTTCGAGGTAGCGCAGGTATGCAGAGCGGGCCAAAACATCAACCTGTGCGCCGCCGTCATTGATATAATATTCGCGCGTCACATTGTAGCCCGCGAAATCCAAAAGGCTGGCCAAAGCATCGCCAAAAACTGCGCCGCGTGTGTGGCCGACGTGCAATGGACCCGTTGGATTGGCAGAAACATATTCAACGTTTACTTTCAGACCAGCGCCCATGTTTGAACGCCCAAAGTCAGCACCAGCATCCAAGGCAACAGGCACAATGCCGTGCCATAAATTTGGATCTAAGCGCAGGTTTAAAAAACCAGGTCCTGCAACATCCGCAGACACCACACGTGCATCAGCAATCAATAATTCGGCCAGACCTTCGGCAATTGCGCGTGGATTGGCACGTGCAGGCTTTGCCAAAACCATCGCCGCATTCGTTGCCATGTCACCGTGCAATGCATCGCGTGGTGGTTCCACTGCGACGTTTGCGAAATCCAGATCAGCTGGCAATGTGCCTGCTGATTGCATCGTTTCAAGAGATGATAGAACAAAGGTTCTGATGTCAGCGAATAAGTTCATTGATCTGTCCAAAATTGATTGTGCGCGATTTAACATATGCGAGCGTCAGGTGCCAGAGTGGAGTTCAGCAAAACGTTTTTCCGCGTAACCATCTGTCATCCCTGCAAGGTAGTCCGAAATCAGGCCTGCGCGTTTTAATTCGTTGCCTTTTGATGACCACTGCTTTGGTAATAAAGTGGCGTCGTTCATAAAGGTGTCAAACAACCCATTCACCACCTGTTCAGCGCGATCGCGCATCAGATTTACGCGATCCGAACGATACATATTTTCGAACAGAAACGCACGGATTTCACGCAGGTCTGCGAATAATGTTGGCGAAAACCGTATGACTGATGCGGACAAATCGCGGATATCTTGGGCCGATTTTGCGCCGCTGTTATTGATCAAGTTGGTCGACGTTGTAATCACATCTTCGACCATGACACCAAACACGCGACGCAATGCTTCGTGACGGCGGCGGTTGGGATCAATGTTTGGGTATTTTTTATCCACGGCGGCGAAACATGCACCAACAATTGGAAGGTCAGTGATATCGGTTTCCTTGAACAACCCCGCACGCAGGCCGTCATCCAGATCGTGATTGTTGTATGCGATGTCGTCCGAAATTGCGGCGACTTGGGCTTCGGCGCTGGCGTGGGTATGAAGTTCCAAATCGTGCATTGCCGCATAGTTTGATAATGCGTTTGGTAAATCCCCCACGACTGGCCCGTTGTGTTTGGCGATCCCTTCCAGCGTTTCCCAAGTCAGGTTTAGCCCATCAAATTCGGCGTAATGGCGTTCCAGTGATGTAACAATTTTGATCGCCTGTGCATTGTGATCAAAGCCGCCGAATGGGGCCATTTTGGCAGCAAGTGCGTCTTCGCCAACGTGACCAAAGGGTGTGTGGCCCAGATCGTGAGCCAAGGCCACTGCCTCGGTCAGTTCGGAATTTAGGTTTAGGGTTTTTGCAATTGTACGCGCCACCTGCCCCACTTCTATTGTGTGGGTCAGTCGGGTGCGAAAATGATCGCCTTCGTGGGCGACGAAAACTTGGGTTTTGTGTTTGAGCCGGCGAAAGGCGGTGGAGTGGATGATCCGATCGCGATCGCGTTGAAATGCGGTGCGATACGCGCTTTCGTTTTCGGGAAAGAGGCGTCCGCGGGTCTGTTTTGGGTCGCTCGCCAGATTACTGTCCATTATGTGATCGCCTTTGTATTGTGCTGGGTCTATTGCCCGCTTATATTGGGGTTGTATCCCATTTATGAAAGTGGCGAAAGATGGACCTTTCTTTACCCCCAAGTGTGACTGAGCGTGCCTTTGATCGTTTAGCCGAAATCAATGACGGTGCTGATGGCATGCAGGCATTACGCATTGCTGTTGAAGGCGGCGGGTGTTCGGGATTTCAGTATGAAATCAAGCTGGAAGAGCAACCAGATGGCGACGATTTGGTGTTGGAAAAAGATGGCCAAAAGGTTTTAATCGACAAAGTGTCCCTGCCATTTTTGGCAAATGCAGTTATCGATTTTTCTGATGAATTGATTGGTGCGCGTTTCGTTATTGAGAACCCAAATGCCACATCCAGTTGTGGATGCGGCACCAGTTTTTCGGTTTAGTTAAACACGTTTACTGCCAGCTTCGCGGAAAAATGCAGTGACTTCGTCGGTCAAAAACCCCTTACCGTATGCGATTTGTGGCAGTTCGAAGGCTGACCCACAGTTTACTTCGACAACAACGGGGCCATTTTCCGTGATCGCGATATCAGTCGATCCGTATTTGATTTCATGATGCATGAGGGCGACTGTTTCATTCAGGGCCTTTATGTCATTCCAAAAGGGCAAATTCTGCCCAATCAGATTGTGATCCGTATTGGGAATGCTGTCCAAATTTTCGTAACCCATATCGGTTTTTCCAACCAAAGTTAAAATTTCACCCGTATCCACATCCAAGGCACAGACCAGGTTGTCGCTGCGCCAAAAGTTATCTGCGATACTGGTACCCAACGGTAATTTCAAAACGGCAAAGGGATTAAAAACGCCGTCATCGTTGACCATATTGATCAGGCGCACTGTTGCAGTGGCATCGGTAATTCCGTCAAAAAAGCTGTGAGGTTTTATCAGTTTTTGAAGAACAAATGCGCCGGTTGAAATGTAGATATCAAAGAAATCGCTGTATGAAACCGCATCACCGCCACGAATTTGGATCAATTCTGCATCGGCACTCTCGATTACAAACGCACCCGCGCTCCACATGCTGCGCTGGCTTTTGGCGAAAAACTGGCCTGAATTTTTACTTAAAAACGCTTTGAGTGCTGCGGCATCGTTGATCACAGTCGTTTTTGGGTAAAGTCGCGCCGAACGGTCAATGATAGCAACTGTTTCTGGCACGGGGATATCGCAGGCTTCTAGGAATGTGCCACTCAGCCATTTATCTTCGGTCACGGCCCACCATTCGCGACTGGTTGTGTCGTCGAAGATCGGCCAATGAATGAATGCAGAAATGAAACGTTCACGTTCATCATCTGTGAATTTCGTGCGATCATACAGGCCATATCGCAAATATTCAGCAAGTCGCAATTTGCCACGGCCACGTTTTAACTTGGCGTGATCTATGGTGATTTTTATTGGGTTGATCCCTGACGACTTGGCCGCATTCGCAAGCATTTCTGTGCTTGGCATATCTTTGGCTTGGTTGATGGTTTCAATATCTTGTTGGAATGCGGTTTTTACGGATTGCGTCATCAATGCCTCTGATCTGTTTTGGCAGATTAAAGTACGAAATGCGCATTGGTTCAATCTTTTCTTATTGAACGTTGGCAACTCTTTTCAGTTCGATTTCTGGTTTCCGACTTAAATTCAGCATTTCATATGAAAATGCTTCTTGATTTGCCGTGGACAGTTTTTCGGGGAAATCATGTGCGTCCAAACGTTCATAGCAGAATTGATCAACTAACGGCCAGTCTAGCAGATCATTGATGGCCTGCACGGTTGGTGCCGTCAGGCGATTTCGCCATTCTTCATTGCCATAGTATTTTTGCAATACTGACAGCGGTTTTCCATGATTTTTCGTGGATTCATTTATTGGATCGGGTGCAACCGAGGCCCCAAATGCGTGCAGTGTTGTTGATAAACTGACTGAGGGGTTTTCGACGAAATCTTCGAACCGAACATATGCATATTGCCCACCTGATAATTCTGCTTGGTCGGCGAAATCCGCATAAGCACGTAATTTATTGTTCCATAGATCCATCACGGATCGCAGAATAATCCCAGTGTTGTCACGGCGTTCAGTCAACCATGGACGTTTGACAAAAGTCAAAAAGTCATCCGTGCGACGCGCCTTCATGTGATAAGGCTTACATGCCATCGACAGCGCCCATGAATACGGATTGCGCACGCAGAAAACCGTTTTTATGTTTTGCACAGCGAAAGCATCATCCCATTCGGGTGCCGCGTGTTTCCACATCGCCAAAGGCGCGTTGTGATGTGCCACGTTATCGCGCAGAGCATCCATATAAACCTTGCGCCAATCATCCTGAATATACAGGTTGATTGAGGCGACCAGGTTGGCCCATTCCACATTGCCCAATTCATCGGGGCGTTTGGAATTTAACAACGTGACGCCATCCGTTGCGCGCAGCATTTGTTTCACCGCGCGGGTCGCCGTGTTGCGTTCGCCAAAAATTTTTACTTTCAATTCCATGCGTTAATCTTTGCGTCAATTTGGTTAACGCATTCCTAACTTGCACAGGGACAGTTGGGGGCTATAGGGTGTGGCAATGACAAAGGATATGCCCCATGAAAATCGCTAGCTACAACATCAATGGGATCAAAGCCCGTCTGCCCGCACTGCTTGATTGGTTGCGCGAAGCTGAACCTGATGTGGCGATGTTACAAGAGATCAAATCCATGGACGAACTGTTCCCACGCGAAGAGATCGAAGCGCTGGGATATGAGGTGCATACCCATGGCATGAAGAGTTTTAACGGTGTTGCGATGCTGTCCAAACTGCCGCTAGAGGATGTTATGCGTGGGTTGCCCGGCGATGATGAGGATATTCAAACCCGTTATATCGAGGCGACTGTGATCGGTGAAAAAGGTGCGGTGCGATTGTGTAACCTGTATCTGCCCAACGGCAATCCAGTACCGGGGCCGAAATATGATTACAAACTGGCGTGGATGGCACGTTTGTATGATCGCGCTGTTGAATTAATGGCCGCAGAAGAGCCGTTTTTGATGGCGGGGGATTACAATATCATCCCGCAGGTCGAAGATTGCTGGGATACGGCCCCGTGGTTAGAGGATGCTGCGTATTTACCAGAGAGCCGTGCGGCGTATCGCAAGATTTTGAACCTTGGGTTTACCGACGCGTTTCGCGCGCGCAATACGGCGGCGATGAATTATACGTTTTGGGATTATCAGGCGGGTGCGTGGAATAAAAACAATGGCATTCGCATCGACCATTTTCTGTTGTCACCTTCGTGCGCGGATATGCTGGTAGATTGTCAGGCAGATCGCGAGTGTCGTGCCAAAGAAAAGCCATCGGATCACATCCCCATATGGGTGGCGCTCGATATTTAGAAAAACAAACAGTGCGAGCTGCACCGCAATCTGTATGACAACGTGAACAAGAAACTGTTTTATAATTCCAATTTTAAATGGTGTTTGTGTAATTGGATTATATTTGTAAATCCAATCAAAGCGACCCTCAAGCGACTTTGGTGCGACTTTTGACATGCCTTTAAGTGCTGTTTGTACGATGATACGCAATATAGGGTTTGATTGGTGGAATATTCGCCCATTACTTGACGCAATTGATTGAACAGATGTCGCGCGGATTTTGCGGATTGCTTCGTAACGAGCGAGGCCATGCTTAAAACTCCATGCCTCATCCAGCGCACGAGCCAATACAGACGCATCCTCTAATGCCATACAAGCACCTTGCGCCATAAACGGAAACATCGGATGGGCGGCATCTCCCAGCAATGCCACATGCGCACGCCACCATGTTTGCAGCGGCGGATGGCCGTACAATCCCCAAACGCGTACATTCTTAACTTGGCTTAGGATATCCTGCGCCTCGCCACCAAATTCGGCGAAGGCGGCACGCAGGTTTTCAGGTGTGTCGGTCGTTTGCCAATCTTGTGGCGCGGCTAATTTGCGTTCCTGTACCGCCACGATGTTGATCATTTTGCCCCCACGCAGTGGGTATGTGACAAGATGTTTTCTGCGTCCCATGTAAACCGTGGTTTTTGCATCGGGGTTGTCGGCGGGGATTGTGGCGCGCCATGCGACTTGGCCTGTGAATTTGGCTGAGCCTGCTTCGAACCAATCTTGGCGGGTTTGGGAATTTACACCGTCGGCGGCGATGATCGCATCAAAGAATTGCGTGGTTTTACCCACGCGAATTTCGGGGCGTTCCACAAAGGCGTCAACGATTTCGGCTTTCGCGTTCAGTTGGATCGTTACGCCGAGCTTTTCCGCACGCGCAACCAACGCCGCCATTAAATCGGCGCGGTGCAATTGCAGGTATGGGTAATCTGGATTTTGGTTCTGACGGATGCGGGCAACGAAACGGCCCGCCTTGTAATCGCGCAATTCAATTGCTTGGGGTCGGCTGGCGGGGCCTGCGTGTTCTGGATCAACGCCCAGCTCTGTCAGCACGGCCAATCCGTTGGCGCTGATCTGAATACCTGCGCCGACTTCGGCCAATTTTGGGGCCTGTTCGAAAACAGTCACTCGACCACCCAATTGCGCAATCGCAATCGCCGTGGCCATGCCGCCAATGCCGCCGCCGATAATTCCGAAATCTTTGCCTGTTACTGACATAGTACCTCAAATAAAAACACCGCGAGGGATGCTCGCGGTGTAAATGTGTTCGTTATGCGTGGCCGCGTCAATCGTCGCGGTGCACTTTTTCCTTACGCTCGTGACGCTCTTGTGCTTCCAATGACAGATTTGCCGTTGGACGCGCTTCGAGACGTTTTAGCGAAATTGGCTCGCCAGTTGCATCACACCAACCGTATGATCCATCTTCGATACGGCGTAATGCGCTGTCGATTTTGGACACCAGTTTACGTTCGCGATCACGTGTGCGCAATTCAAGTGCGCGATCTGTTTCTTCGGATGCACGATCTGCAACATCAGGGATGTTGCGTGTGCCTTCTTGCATGCCTTCGATCGTGTCACGTCCATCGGACATGATTGATGTTTTCCAATCCAGCAATTTCTTTTGGAAATATTCGACCTGACGGTCATTCATAAACTCTTCGTCTTCAGAGGGACGGTATTCAGAATCCAGCATTTTATCCACCTTCATTTTCAAACCTATTTTTAGCCGTGTAGCCCATTGTTAGGGCGGGGGTAACGCAGATTTCGGTCGTTGTCACCCCTTACTTCTATGACCTTGCTGGATTCAGCCTAAAACACTAGGGTTAACCATAAAACCCGACAATTTTCACGGAATTGTGTAGATTAATGAGACTTATAAAGGATTGAATTAATGGAATTACAACTGAAACCCGCAACACCAGCGTTGGAGCAAGATTGGCGCGAATTGTGGGCGCTGTATTTGGCGTTTTACAAGACAAGCAAGCCTGAAGAGGTTTATGCGGCGACTTGGGCGCGGATTTTGGATGATACGTCACCGATGTATTCTGTGTTGGCGTATGCGGATGGCAAGGCGGTGGGTTTGACGAATTTCTTATATCACACCAGTTTTTGGGAGGTCGAGGATCGTTGTTATTTGAACGATCTTTATGTGCGTCCAGATACGCGTGGCTTGGGTGCTGGCGAAGCTTTGATCCAAGCAACTGTTGATCATGCAAACACCCAAGGTGTTGATATCGTTTACTGGACGACTGCGGGTGACAATGCTGTGGCACGAGGGCTATATGACAAGGTGGCGCGATTGACACCCTTTATTAAATATCAGGTGCCATGAAGTATAATATAATTTCAATGCTGGGCGCGTTGACGTTGATTGCATGTCAACCAATGGAACTTGGCGTGCCTGATCCTGTGGCAGTAAAAAGTTTTGCGCATCAAACGCGATCCACGGATGTATTTCGTGCAAACGGTGATATTGCCGACGAATTCATGGACTTCATGTTTCGCAATGAACTGGGTGGTGAAACACCCGTTTTTTCCCGCTTTGATGGGCCGATTGTTGTGCGGTATGATACCCCCCCACCACCGTTGGCATTGCGTGATCTTAAGCGTTTGATTGCGCGATTACGTACCGAAGCGGCGATCGACATTCGGTTGGGCGCAGCGCAAGAGCCGGCCAATATTTACATCCATCGCATGCCATTGGCACGCCTGCAAACAATTGCGCCAAACACCGCATGTTTGGTTGTGCCGAACGCACGCAATCCCAAAGAGTTTCGTGCTGGTTGGCGGTCTGGGAAAACTCAGTGGCGCAATGTCGTGACGCGCAACACCGTATCGGTTTTCTTGCCGTCTGATCAATCACCGCAAAGCGAACGCGATTGTCTGCACGAAGAAGTGGCGCAGGCGTTGGGGCCATTAAACGATCTGTATCGCGTTTCAAATACAGTTTTTAATGACGACAATATGCACACCGTCCTTACCGCATATGACATGTTGATTTTACGCACAGTTTACGATCATCAGTTTCAGATTGGTATGCGCCCTGAGCAAGTACGCGCGCGACTGCCCATCGTTTTGGCGCGATTAAATCCAAGGGGTAATGGATATGGTTCAAGTGGGCGTTCATTGTCATTGAATTGGAATACGGCAATCAAAGAAGGAGCTAGCCCTTCGTTAAGCGAACAACGCCGTATCAACGGTGCCAAGCGTGCAACGCGCATTGCGGTTGCAGAAAATCTGGGTCAAGCGCGGGTCAATTTTTCCGTTCTAACTCATGCCCGTTCCGCGTTGGGACGTGATCCACAGCTGCGTGTTGCGCAATACCAAAAGGTTTTAAAAACGTATCATCAGATTTTAGGTGCTGACAGCGTGCAGGTTGGTTTGGTCAGTAAAGAGTTGGCCTTTTTGTTGTTTCATTTAGGATTGGTTGAAGAAGCCAGCACATTCATTCCCACGATCATGGCGGCGGCAAAAAAGTACCAAAATGCCGAATTGATGTTCGAGGCATTACATTTGCAAGCATTAGTGGCACGATCTGACGGCAATTTGGCGCAGGCCAAAGCATTGGTTGCACAGGCACGTGGCTGGGGGTTATATGCCTTTGGCAGTGTTGCCGCTGTCAACCATATTGAACGTCAAATTGATGTTCTAATGAAAGTTAAGGAAAAACGTTAATGGTCCCTCTTATATTCGCAGTTATTGGTTTGATGATAGGTTGGTTTCGCGCCCAAAAAGCAGGCAAAGTCGTATTGGATCGTTTGCAATACAGCGTGGCACACGGGATTGGGTTTGGCCTGATCGGGTTGATCGCATCAGTCATTTACATTCGCATGTCGATGTAGCTGCTATTGTCAGATCGCACCGCCTGCCCCATATTTAGAATATGCTAAAATTTTCACCCATCTTTCTGGCGATCATCTGGGCCGTGGTCATGTATTACATGTCTGCATGGCGTACAAAATCAGAGATGGATCAAAAATCCACACCATTGAATGATCCCCCGCTTGAAGCATTAACAGATGCCATGGCCGATGTTTTGGATCTGCAACGGATCAAGGTTCATGTTTATGAAATTGAACCTGTAAACGGATTGGCTGTCCCCGATGGCCGTATTTTCATCACCCGTGGTTTTATGAAAAAATATTACGATGGCGAAGTCACTGCGCCTGAATTGGCCAGCGTCATTGCCCATGAATTGGGACACGTTGCGTTGGGGCATACAAAACGGCGCATGATTGATTTTTCCGGTCAAAATGCCATTCGTGTGGCATTGGCGATGGTTTTAAGCCGCTTTTTGGGTGGATTGGGTGTGGCGATTGCCAACACACTTACGAAAATGCTGGCGGCGCGTTTGTCGCGCAAGGATGAATACGAAGCCGACGCGTATGCCGCCGCGTTGCTGACAAAATCGGGCATCGGCGTGGAACATCAGATATCATTGTTCGAAAAACTGGGCACGTTAACAGGTGTTGGCGGGCAGCCAATGGCGTGGATGATGAGCCATCCAAAAACCAAAGATCGCATTACTGCGATCGAAGATTTGCGTGATGGCTGGGCCTAGGCTGATTACATGTTCGATTTCAGGGCAGTAAACGCATCGTATTGTGACAAGAACACCTGTCCTGTTAGTTCTGACAGGAAATGTTCGCGATTTAAGCGATCCATTACAGGGCCTTTGATTTCAGAGAAGTGAAATTTCACGCCCATGGCGTCCAAGCGTTCGTTGATTGCCTCTAATGATTCCAACGCGCTGAGGTCGACCTCGTTCACGGCTGAACACATCAAGACGACATGTTTGATTGGTGTATCAGTGGCAACGCGATCATAAATGCAATCTTCGAGGTATTTTGCATTGGCGAAATATAGGCTCTCATCAATGCGCAAGCTTAGGACATGGGGCAATGTTTGCACGTCGTGGCGTTTAATATTGCGAAAATGTTGTGACCCTGGAACCAATCCCACTTCGGCAATGTGGGGTTTGGTTGTTTTGTAAAGGTGTAGAAAAATTGACAGGACAACGCCTGCGGTGACCCCTACTTCTACGCCCATGCTAAGGGTGAGCAATATGGTTGCCAAAACGGCGAAAAAATCTGCTTTGGAATATCCCCAGCTGCGTTTCAGAATGCTGAAGTCAACCAAGCTGAGAACAGCCACGATGATGGTTGCGGCCAAGGTTGCCTTGGGCAAGAAGAAGATCAGAGGCGTCAATGCTACGGCGGCAATCGTTAGACCAATCGCAGTGAATGCGCCAGCAGCAGGTGTTTGAGCACCGGCATCGAAATTCACCACCGAACGTGAGAACCCACCAGTTACCGGAAAACCACCCGTAAAGGCCGCGCCTAGGTTTGCCGCGCCAAGACCGATCAATTCTTGGTCAGGGTCGATACGTTGGCGTTTTTTTGCGGCCAGTGTTTGGGCCACGGAAATGGATTCAACGAAACCGATGATCGAGATCAAGAGCGCCGGTACGAATAGGAGGGAGATCAGATCGAACGACATGTCTGGCATTGTTAATGGTGGCAAGCTTTGGGGGACATCGCCCACAATTTTCACGCCTTTGTCTGACAAGTTAAACAGCCATACCGCCACTGTTGTAGCAACGACTGCAGCGACTGGCCCTGCTTTTGTGGCGACATCTGCGGCGGATGTGGACATGCCGCGTGCGCGTAGCATTGGTTTCATGCCTTTGCGTACCCAGAATAAAAATCCAGTTGCGCTGGCACCGATTATCAGCGTCGCCCAGTTTGTTTCAGGTAAATGTTCCCACAGTGAAATCACCAATTCCAACAGGTTATGGCCCGACGCATTGATGCCTAAAATATGTTTCAACTGACTGGCGGCGATAATGACGCCTGACGCGGTGATGAAGCCAGCGATCACTGGGTGTGACAAGAAGTTCGCGAGAAATCCCAAGCGAAATACACCCATTGCCACTAAAATCACGCCCGATAAAAACGCCAATGTCAGCGCGGCGATTGCATAGCCCATTGTGCCTTGGTCCATGATGTTGCCCAAGGTAGCGGCGGTCATCAAAGAGATCACGGCGACAGGGCCAACCGCCAATGCGCGGCTGGTGCCAAATATCGCGTATAGAATGATTGGTGCGATAGACGCGTATAAACCTGCCTCTGGTGGTAAGCCCGCCAACAGGGCATAGGCCAAAGATTGCGGGATCAACATGATCGTCACAATCAAAGCGGCAATCATATCGTTGGAAAAGGCCGTTTTGTTATATTGGCGCCCCCAGTCAAGAATGGGCAGATATTTTTGCAAATTAGAAGACATGTTAGGCACTTTCGTCGAGACCACGACGGGTGGCGCAATCTGCACCAACCCGTGATTTTTATTTTATTGTATAATTACAAAATTGGATCAGTCATTTTTGACGCTGATGACATCTGGTTTCGCCATCCATTCGCGGCCCTTTAGCATTGCTTTCCAATAGATTGGTGGCAGAAGCTTTTCCTTTAGGAACCACGCGGCGCGTGATGGTTTTGTGCCGTCGATAATCGCCTTTGGAAAGCTGGGCAGCAACACGCCACCATATCCAAATTCGGCCAAAACAATTTTGCCACGTTCAACCGTCAATGGACAAGAACCATAGCCATCGTATTGTGCGGTGGCAGAATGCCCGTTGATGTCGGCCACAATATTATCTGCCACGACGGGTGCTTGTTTACGTGCCGCGGCGGCGGTTTTTGCATTTGGTGCGTTCATCACATCACCCAATGACCAAACATTATCATATGTTTTATGGCGTAAGGTCGATTGATCCACATCGACCCAACCAGCCGCGTCAGCCAATGGCGATACACGGATAAAATCTGGCGCTGTTTGCGGTGGACAGACATGCATCATGTCAAATTCCATTTCCACACGTTCAACAGGAGCATCCGGTTTTGCCACATCAAACCATGCCTTTTTGGCTGGTCCATCCACAGCAACAAGGTTGTGAAAGAAGTTCAAGGACGCGTCATATTTTTGGACGTAGTCCATCAATGCAGGAACATAATCTTTGACGCCAAACAACACGCCGCCCGCATTATTGAAATGAATATCGATGTCTTTTAGAACACCACGGCGGTGCCAAGCATCGCCTGATAAATACATTGCTTTTTGTGGTGCGCCTGCACATTTGATCGGCATTGGTGGTTGCGTGAAAATCGCGCGACCAGATGTCATGCCCTGAACCAGGTTCCACGTATAAGGCGCCAAATCATAGCGGTAATTCGACGATACGCCGTTTTGACCCAGTGTATCATCCAATCCTTCGATCGCGTTCCAATCCAGTTTGATACCCGGACAAACGATCATGCGGGTATATTTCACGACCCGACAGCCGTCCAAAATGACCGCATTGTTTTCAGGTTCGAATGCGGCAACGGCTGATTTAATCCAATGCACGCCACGTGGAATCAATGAACCCATTGTGCGCGCGGTATCACTGGCGTCAAAAATACCCCCACCGACCATTGTCCAACCCGGTTGGTAATAATGAATATCCGCGGGATCAATGATCGCGATATTTAAATCTGACTTGCGTGATTTCAAACTGGCCGCGGCGGAAATGCCGCCTGCACCAGCGCCAACGATGACGACGTCGTAATACGCGTCACCTTTGTCAGTTGGCGTTTTACCACCGTTTGCAATGCGACGTACAACACCGCCCATATCGTAACCCGCGCCTTTGGCTCTGGTTAAGATATCCGACATATTGCGTGTCTTACTTCGGCTTAGTGACCACAGCATGGTTGAGCGTGTGCCACTGCGGCAATAGGCCAATGTTGGCCCAGCCAGTTCATCCAAAGAATTACCGAATTCAGCGGCTTCTTCATCGCTGACGCGTCCTGCGGTGATGGGTATATAGCGTGCCTCTAGGCCCATTTTTTTGGCCGCCTGTGCGATTTCATCAAATGTTGGCTGATCCGCGCCTTCGCCGTCAGGGCGATTGCAGATAATTGAGCGAAAGCCCTGTTCTTTGATGTCTGCCAAATCAGCCGCAGTGATTTGCGCACTGACGGATAAGCGCGACGTAAGTGATTTAATATTCACGGTTTTTTCCTGTTTATATTGCGTTCACGGGAACCTTCAGCATGGGGATACCATCGCGGTCGGTTGGAACGGCGCCAGCGCGCATGTTGATTTGCAATGATGGGATGATCAGTTTGGGCATTGCCAACTGAGCATCACGTTCGGTGCGAAACGCGATAAATTCATCGCGGGTTTTCCCGCCACCGACATGAATGTTTTCGGCCTTTTGTTCAGCGACTGTGGTTTCCCATTCGATGGCACGTCCATTGGGTCCATAATCGTGGCACATATACAAACGCGTTTCATCTGGCAGTGACAACACCTTTTGAATGCTGTCATACAATTCGCCCGCATCACCACCTGGGAAGTCCGCACGTGCGGAACCACCGTCTGGCATAAATAATGTATCACCAGCAAATGCCGTATTGCCCATTACATGCACCATACATGCGGGCGTGTGGCCCGGTGTGAACATCGCAAAGCCCTGCATGTTGCCAACCATATAGGTATCGCCATCTTTAAACAGCGCGTCGAATTGTGACCCGTCGCGTTGGAATTCCGTGCCTTCGTTAAAGATTTTGCCAAAGGTTTCTTGGATGACCATAATCTTTTCACCAACACCAATTTTACCGCCAAGTTTGTCTTGTAAATACGGTGCCGCGCTTAGGTGATCGGCATGGACATGGGTTTCGATAATCCAATCCAGCGTCAATCCACGATCTGTGATTTCAGCGATCAATTTATCCGCGTGATCATACGTGATGCGACCCGCTGCGTAATCAATATCCATCACACTGTCGATAATCGCACAGTGATCACTGGTTGGATCTTTGACGATATAGCTGATCGTATTCGTCGCCTCGTCGAAATGGGCCGATACTTGTGGGTTGATTGTCATATCGATGGGATAGCTCATTTGATGCTCCATTTGGTGTAGTGACGCGCCCTGCCGACATGCGGTGGGCGCATCATAAAGTCAGTATTACATTTTACAGGTGCGAATGCCAAAGATACGGTAAGCAGGGCAGAAACGCATGGCTGATGTTGCGATCAATACGATACCAACGATCACTGCAATTGCTGTACCAGTTGTGGATTGAAACATGCCAATTTGTGTCATGAATGGTGCCAGAATTAACAAAACACCGATTACAGTGCGTACGATACGGTCGATTTTACCAACATTAGATGTCATTTTTAGAACTCCTTTTTAAAGCTAAGGAAAACTTACAATTTTGATTCGTCTGTGTCTGTGACTTTGTCACCAAGCGGGGCATGTGTTCAAATGTGATGATTTGCCAGCTTTTCCAACTGTTCACGGTCAACAAATGTAACTGATCCGCGTGCTTGTTCAATCCAGCCACGACGTTGGAATTCTTGCAACTGGCGCGAAATCACTTCGCGTGCTGTGCCCAGTTCCGTCGACAGCTTTTGATGGGTCGTAGACACGGTGTTTGCGCCCTCGGACAGTTCGATCAACCGATCTGCCAGCCGTACATCTGTGCGTTGAAATGCGACTTCGTCGATCATCAAAAACAAATCTGTGATGCGTTTGGAAAATGCCGCAAAAACAAAATCGCGAAAGGATTTGGATTGTACAACAAGATCATCAAACAAATCGCGCGTAATCGCCGCCGCCTGTACTGCGGTTTCGGCAATGCCATCAGCTGCGTAATCTTCATAGGCCAGCAAACATGCCGTTGTTAAAACACAGCTTTCGCCCGCATGGATGCGATATAAAACAATTTCATGACCCGTTTCAGACACTTGTTGTACACGCACAGTGCCATCCAGCAAAAACAGCATGTTTTCAGGCGAATTTCCGGGGCCAAATATCGTGGTGCCTTTTGGCACATCCACGACTTTACTGCCTGTCACCAACAACTGTTTGGTTACGGGTTCCAGTTGCGCCAACCCGGGAAATCGTTCAACCCATAATTCGGTGTTATTCATCATACCCTACTGTGGCAGATTGTTCTTTGTCAGCCAAGTTAGCCTGCAATATATTTTGCCAAACGTGGCAGGCGTGAGTTTTTAAGCATCTTTCGATTGTTGATGCTGGCACCTGAACGACGAATTGCCTCTTTGCGAACAGCTTCGATTATTTCGAGCATTTCTGCGCGGTTCGCCATCGCCATTTCCAGCAGGAAATCATCAGGTGAACGACGAATGATGCCATGACCCGTTAAAATATCCGTTGGGAAATCTTTCAGGTTGGCGGTAAGCAATTCGTCCGCTTTACCTTCAATGGCAGCCTGTAAAACATGGATGTCATTTTCATCAGGCAGGAACAAATCTTTGTTCTCTGGTCCCAGTTTCACCTGAGCGTCAGGCCATTTGACCCGCAACAATGCAATTTCAATCGTTGCTTCGGCGTCTTCGTGATTTTTCACAGCCGCCAAACGCCATTCCTCGATAATCCGTTCAGACCACAAGGGTTCAAACAAACCCTTTTTCGCCGCGCCCAACAGGATTGAACGCAGAATTGATGGGTAGATGACGCAGGTATCGAGTAAGACGCGCATCAGTCTAACCGTAGGAAGATTGATTTCAGGTAAGACGATTCAGCCAAATGTGGATGCACTGGGTGATCAACACCCGGGCCGCCTGTGTGGATGATCTGACCTGTGCGACCAGCTTTGCCCATACCAACCAATGAGGATTTGCGGAACTTGGTCATGTCAGCCGCGTGTGAACACGAACAAACAACCAAATACCCACCTGGTTTGACCAGTTTAGCAGCCATTTTCGCAGCTTTTTCATATGCGCGAAGACCACGATCAAGGGCTGGTTTGGATGGGGCAAATGCTGGTGGATCACAGACAACAACGTCAAATGTTGCGCCCTCTTCGGCCAATGCGGCCATTGTGTCGAATGCGTCACCTTTGCGGGTGTCGAATGTTTTCGCAAATCCTGATGCGTCTGCGCCAGCGATTGCCAGATCAAGTGCAGGTTGCGAGCTGTCCACAGCCAATGCGGATGTTGCACCAGCGGCAAGTGCCGCCAATGAAAACCCGCCAACGTGGCTAAAGATATCCAACATTGTGCCACCTTTTGACAATTTGGCAGCAAAGGCATGGTTTTCACGTTGGTCAAAGAAAAGACCTGTTTTTTGGCCACCTGTAAGGTCCGCCATGTATGTGGCACCGTTCATTGAAACAGGGATCGGCGCGTCGACATTACCTTTGATGAATACAGTGTCTGTATCCAAACCTTCTAGCGTACGAGAACGGCCAGAGGCGTTTTTAAGAATGATTTTCGGTGCAAAGACTTGTTCCAATGCATCCGTGATTTCGGAAATCATGTTTTCGGCCCATGATGCGTTTGGCTGGATTACAAAAGCATCGCCAAAACGATCGATAATCACACCTGGTAATCCATCTGCCTCGGCGTGGATCAGGCGGTAAAATGGTTCTGCGTAAAACTGTTCACGCAAAGAAGCCGCGTGTTTCAGCTTGGCTACGATCCAAGCCGTATCGATTACGGCATCCACGTTCATATCCATCACACGACCGGTGATTTTTGATTCGCCATTAAAAGTGACCAGCGCAATGTCTTGTTTGTCGTTGGTTTGCACCTTAACGAACGTCCCTGCAGGGATTTTTTTGGTCCGGCGGTCCAACACAACATCGTCGGAGTAAACCCAAGGGAAGCCAAACATCACCCGTGCAGGTGATTTGTTGGGGCGGAAGCGGAGTGTGGGGATATCTGTCATAGACTGCGCTTACATGGGTTCAAAGCAAAAGAAAAGCGCCCAAGCGATTGCTGGAGCGCCTTTTAGGCTATGAAACGTATCAACGCATCTTTTTGATGCGGTGGTTGTTATACTTGGCGGGCACCCCGTGATGGCAGTGCGTTTATTGGGCGTGTAAGATGTGAAATAATTGCATTCAGCTTTGACTTAATTTTTGTATCATTGGCCAAGCGGTTCAGTTCCGAAGCTTGCATTTTTGCAGCCAAATCGCTGAACTCAATCACATCTGCAGTTTGGTTATTGGTGACCAATATCTTGTTTGATTTTGTCATCGTCGTGTCTTTCAAAGAGTTGATAGGCACGTAATATTGAGCGGATTAAATTCAACCATTCGTATCGCGAATTTTGCGTTTTCTTTGTATTTTTTGAGCTGTCAGCATTTCAACAGCTTTGATCGCACAAAAAAAAGCGCCCAAGCAAATGCTGGGGCGCTGAAACGAACCAAAGGGGGAGGAGAGAGTTCGTTTACTTTGGTAAATTACGCGTGGCGTAGTGAACCAAATGTGAATAGGTTTTTAATGAACGTTGAAAGTTTGGCGGCCAAACGGCTCATCTCTTCGGCTTGCATCAATGCAGCTTTGCGACGGATTTCGTTTAGGTCAGCTATTTCGTAGTTTGTAATATCGATTTGAGCGTTTTCCATAATCATATCTTTCCGTTGTTGTTGAAAGATATTTAGGACATCACCAATAAGCTTACATCAGATATTACAGCTTTGGCGCCACGCGGTAGGCGCATAGCTGTACAAGTCAGCTATGCGTAATTTTAGTGAAAGTTAACTTCGGTGCCCGTTTCAGATGCATTTTCAAGCCAGTTCATGATGTGACCACCAACAGAACGGAAACATACCAGTTGTGCATTTTCGCTGTCGTTAAACCAAAATGCCACGGCCAATTGACCAATGCGCGTGCGGCGCACCTCGCCGATAGGCAGGCCATCCACGGACATATCTGCCGGCGAACCTTTTGCCAAAACATCACGGATCACATCACCAGACAGGTTAAATACAGCACGTGCATCAGACACGTTCACAGCCAGATGATGCACAGATGACAAGGATTTCGATAATTTCGCAACCGTTGCATCTGCATCCGCGTAATCCACCATCAACAACAATTCGTCCGAAGACATCCAAGCGGCTGATCCTTTTTTCGCGGATGTGATTTGTCGCGCAGCTGGCATTGCTGCACCAGTCACTGCTTTGACAGCTTTGGCCATTTCAGGTGACGCCAGATCGCCGCGCAGGGTAATCATTCCCATCAGGCCCGCATCACTTACCGAGATAATTCCATTGCTGGTCGCGCCATTCAGCGCCGTAACACTAGACATTTTGACGTGCTCCTTCTGGGTCGAGGAAGACTGGATCACAGATCTCCGCTTTGATAATTGTACCCTCAATGGTCGGGAAATCGATAATCTCGCCCATGCGATCAGGGCCAAATTCGATTAAACCCATGGCAATGCCGCGATCCAATGTCGGTGAATAATATGTGGACGTCACGCGACCAATCATGTTTTTCACGCCATTTTCGCGAATTGTACCGTCCGTTGCATAAGCACCATCTGGGATCACATCGGATGGCGTAACAGTTTTCAGCCCAACCAATTTCCAACGTGACGGATCAGCCATATGCGCACGTTGTTGCGCGCGTTTACCCAAGAAATCTTCTTTCTTTTTCGAAATCGCCCACTGCATGTTCAAATCCTGCGGGATAACTGTGCCATCGGTTTCATCACCAATCATGATAAACCCTTTTTCGGCGCGCATCACGTGCAGACATTCTGTGCCGTATGGCTGAATACCAAATTCTGCGCCTGCTTCCATGCACATGTCCCAGAACGCTTGGCCCTGTGATGCAGGCACCGCGATTTCGTAAGAGAGCTCGCCAGAGAAAGAGATGCGGAATGGACGTGCTTTGATGCCGCCAATTTCACCGTCTTTAAACGCCATGAATTCTAATGCTTCGGCCGATACATCCATGCCACCCAGTTTTTCCAATACCTTGCGGGCATTTGGGCCAACAACAGCGATTTGTGCGTATTGTTCGGTGATATTGGCAGTGTATACGTTCCAATCCCACCATTCAGTTTGCAACCACTCTTCCATCCA
>DKMK01000080.1 GCA_002469545.1 Rhodobacterales bacterium UBA7416
CCAAAGGTGCTGACGTTAGACACCCAAGATGTTTAGGCTATCTATAAGATTCAACTCTGTGCGCGTTTCACCCGCATATGAAAAATACAATTGAGATCATGTGATCGCAAAATATTGCACGCTAGTGTGGGGCAATATGCAGAAACGTGTTTATGGCATTGAATGCCTCAGCTTCATCCAACATGGGGGCGTGGCCGATGCCTTGTACGGTGACGCTCTTAATATCCGCGTGCTCTGTGATCATTTTCGCAACCGTTTCTTCTGACAATATATCCGAGGTTCCCCCACGTATTATAAGCGTCGGAATATTGGCAATCGCTTGATACAAAGCCCAAAGATCGGGGGTGCTTTGCTGGCTTTCATCAGCTTGAACATTGGTTGAAATTTCGGGATCATAAGCAAATTGAATTTGATCGCCAGCCTCTTGGCAGGTGCGCCGTGCGAAAGCCAACCAATTTGACTGTTTGTAATCAGGGAATGCGGTTTTGTTGATTTTTTCAACGGCGCTTGCCGCATCATCCCAACTGACAAACGGGCCATTTATCCCGAGGTAAGATTTTATACGTTGAAGGCCAACGTTGTCTATCGCGGGGCCGATGTCATTTAATATGATGCGGCTTATAAGTGTTGGGTTAATGGCCGCCATAACCATAGCCATCAATCCCCCCAAAGAGGTGCCAAGGATAATCACATCATCAATCTTCAACTGCTCAAGAAGAGTGGCCATATCCCGGCAATAAGTTTCAATGTTATAATTCTTGCTGTTTGGATCATATTCAGATCGGCCACGCCCCCGCTGATCAGGGCAGATCACGCGGAAATTTTGATGCAGATGAGTGGCTATATCCTCAAAATCTGCAGAATTTCGTGTCAGCCCGTGTAGACATAAAATAACGGGCGCGTCTGATTTGGGGTAGTCGCGTGCATATAGGGATAGGCTATCATCACTTTGATAAAAGAAATCAGTAAAGGTGTTAGTCGCCGGTGTTTTAAGTGCCATCGATTACAAGCCATTCAATTTCTCTTGCATGGCTGCCAGCTGTGCTTTCATTTCTGCTAACTCATCGTCTTTGGATGGGCTGGCCTTGGGTTCTTCCTTGGCTGCGCCGGTTGGCATAAAGGACGACATTGCCGCGCCAAATATTGCCTTTTGTTGCTCTTGTAGTGCGCCGACATCAAAATTAGCCATCGGATTTATGGGGGTGGCGGTTTTAGACAGCGACTTCATCATATCTTCGGCAGCCTCCATTCCCAATCCGGCCGCGGTATTGCCAGTTAGACCCTCGCCCAACCAGGCTCCCATGCGATCTTGCCAACCTTTCAAAATATCGGGACTGGTAAACACGGACCCCGCTGGTGTCGCGTCTTCACCTTGCTGCATAAAATAGAGCGATTGTTGCTCTTTGAATATCTCATAGGAACGGGACAGAAAATCAGGCAACAACGTACTGGTCTGATCTTTGTACGCGCGTACCATTTCCATCATGATATTTGTCGGTAGGACCTTTTCGCCATCTGCATCCTGATCCGAAATGATCTGCAACAAATACATCCGTGTCAAATCTTCGCCGGTTTTTTTATCGATAATCTGAACGGTTCTACCGGCACGGATCAAATCGGCAATCCCGTCGAGCGCAATGTATTCCGAGGCTTGAGCGTTATACAACCGCCGAGAGGCGTATCGTTTGATAACGATGGTTTCAGTATCAGCGCTCATTGTTGTTCCCCTTGGTTGCAAACGTAAATTACGAGTTGGCGTGGGTAATTACAAGCGGGGTGAATTTGTCCTTGAAACAAAAACGGGCCCCACAAAAGGAGGCCCGTTAAATCATAAATCGTTTTAATTTGCTTAAGCAGCTTTAGTCGTTTTTGCTTGCAAATCTTTGGTTGTCGCCATGATTGCTTCAACAGCTTCTACTTGAGCGTTTTTCGCAACTTCAGCGAATTGGCTTACGCGCTCTGGCGCGCCTTGCACGTTTGCAGTTACAGCATCTGTGATTGCTTTAGTGTAATCCGCAACTTCACCCTGTGGTTTGTTCATGGATGTAAGTTCAGCAAGAATGTCTTGTGTACATTTCGCGCTTAGTTCTGCGTTCTTTTGAGCAGCAGCAAGCGCGATTTCGTTCATTTTTGCGCTAAACGCCATTACTTCTTGAGCAGGGTTAGTCATAGAACCCATGTCTTTTGTAGAGTTCGTCATTGTTTCAAAGAAGTTTTGAAAAGTTTGGGCGAAATCAGTAGTGTTTGTTTCTGGCTTTGTAGTTTTAGAAGTCATCAGTTTATCCTTTGAAAACGAGTAATTTGGGGCAGAATGTTTCTGCGATATAGCGGTGGATAAATGCTGCGGTGCGGAATGTCAAGCGTTATTGCTGCAAGGCGGCATTCATGCTTTCACATAAGAACCCGGTGCGGATTCCAAGGTTTTACCATTCACATCACCCGGTGTACGGGCTGGGGTGCTGGCACCAGACTTGGCGTTTATCCAAGTTGCCCAATCGTTCCACCATGAACCTTCATGCTGTTTGGCCGCTGCTTGCCAAGCATCCAAATCGTCAGGTCGAGCAGGATTGGTCTTATATCCATACTTGGTTGAATCTGCGGCATTGATGATTCCCGCAATGTGTCCACTGCCAGATAACACGAAGCGTGCAGATTTGCTGGAAATACGGTTCATACCATTAAAAGAGGCTTTCCAAGGTGCGATATGGTCAGTCTCTGTGGCGACTGAATAAATGGGCAGGGTGATATCTTCCATATTCAAAACTTCGCCGCCAAATTCAAGCACGCCTTCAACGAGTTCGTTGCGAACGTACAGTTTTTCTAGATACTCGGTTGCCATGCGGCCCGGTAAATTGGGCGAATCCCCATTCCAGTACAAAAGATCAAACGCAGGTGGCTTTTCACCCATCATATAGGACTTGATTGCAGGGCCATAAATTAAATTATCGGGCCGCAGAAACGAAAATATTTGCCCTATATAATAAGAATCAATAATGCCGCGTTCCTCTGACATTTTGCGGATCGACGCGAGGCCCTCTTCTTCGATAAAGACACCAAGTTCGCCCGGATCCTGAAAATCGGTAAGGGTCGTAAAGAACGTCGCGCTGTTCACCAGATCAAGCTTTTTCTTAGCCAACCATGCCAAGGTACAGGCCATCAACGTTCCGCCAATGCAGTACCCAATGGTGTTGACCTTTTCCTGGGATGTAATTTTGCGCACCTCATTGATCGCAACCAATGAACCTTCGGTCATATAGGCGTCAAAGGCGGTTTCTTCGAATGAATCGTCTGGATTAACCCATGAAACTACAAACACAGTATTGCCTGCGTCTGTGGCGAATTTGATGAAACTGTTGGCCTCTTGCAGGTCAAGAACGTAATATTTATTAATCCACGGCGGGAAAATCACCAATGGAGTTTCGTTCACATCTTCGGTGGTTGGTGTGTATTGAATAAGCTGAAATAGGCGGTTTTGAAAAACAACTTCGCCGGGCGTTGTTGCAATGTTTTTACCGATTTCGAACGCGTCGCGATCCGCAAGGGAAACACCGTAACGTCCGTCATTGAATTCAAGATCTTTGACCAAGTTCTCTAAACCTTGAATAAGTGACTGCCCATTGGTTTCGACGGCTTTATTCAGAGCTTCGGGGTTGGTCGGCAGGAAATTTCCGGGCGACAGCATGCTCACGTATTGTTGGGTGAAAAAATCCAAGCGGCGTTGTTCAGTCTGATCTAACCCTGACAAGCCTTGGGCATTGTTTTGGATGGCTTTTGACGCCTGCAAATATTGATCTGCCATAGCCGTATAAAAGGGGTTATCGCTCCACAGTGGGTCGCGAAAACGACGATCCGTTTTCTTTTGGGTGGCGGCGTTGCCATCGGCCGTGGCGTTTGGAGCCCAGCTCTCGACTGCCTCTTTCCAATACCCAACTTGTTGTTCGATTAATCTGGCGGGATTGTTCATCATGTCTGTGACACTAGCGGTGAACGCTTTGGTATAAAGCTCCTGATCAAGACCTGATGACGTTGATTTTGAGGAGTCGTTTTTACTGAGCGCTGCGACCAATCTGGTGGTCAGCTCACCGATACGAGAGAGGTTCTGTTGCAGTTCCTCAGAGTTGGGTGCGGAGCTTTCTCTTGTATCTTTCATAACTCTATCCTAAGTATTGCGTGATATTGCTGCAAGTGCATAATGAAATTTGTGCGTTCTTGGCAGGACAATACACGAAATTAGGCTGGAGTTTAGAGCGAAATGAATATTTGGACAAAGCCGCCTGCGGCATATGATCTCTTTGAGAGTATGAGCAAAGGGAATGAATGGATGGGTGCGACTGCCAAAGCATTCTGGAGTAATCCGGTGTTTGCGCAAAACCCGACAGGCGTACCAAAAATGATGGCCGCATGGGGCGAAGTCGTTGAGCGCGCCTATAGCCGTGTTCAGATGGAACCCGACTGGGGCTTGGACAGCACGATCATCAGTGACCGTGAATATGTAGTCGAGCTGGAAACCGTGGCTGATAAACCATTTGGCCGCTTGGTTCGCTTTCATGTCAAACGCAACGAAAAGCAAAAGCGTAAAATCCTTGTTATTGCCCCTATGTCCGGTCACCACGCGACATTGATCCGCAAAACGGTCAAAAGCTTACTTCCTCATTCGGATATCTATGTAACTGAATGGAAAAATGCGCGCGATTTACCGGTGTCCGAAGGCAAATTTGATGTCGAGGATTATACTAAATATTTGATGGACTTCATGAAGGTCATGGGACCAGACACAAACGTCATCGCTATTTGTCAGCCGGCACCTTTGGCTCTGGCCGCGACTGCCTTGCTTGCAGAAGAAAAATCCGAGGCGCAGCCAAAGACGCTTACCCTTATCGGGGGGCCAATTGATCCGGCTGCCGCGGCAACTGAGGTTACAAAATTTAGCGACAAAACTTCCATCGCAGAACTTGAGAAAGCACTTATATTCTCGGTTGGTGCAAACCACGCTGGTGTTGGACGCCAAGTTTACCCAGGCGCTATGCAACTTCAGGCCTTTATGGGCATGAAGTGGAAGACCCATATGGACGCCCATCGCAAACAAATTCTGGATGTTGCGCAGGGCAAAGCAGGCGAACACAATCACCACAATACGTTCTATGATGAATATCTTGCCGTAATGGATATGACCGCTGAATTCTACCTGTCCACAGTACAGCGTATTTTCAAAGACCGTGAAATTGCACAAGGCACGTTTAGTGTTGATGGCAAAGCAGTTGATTTGGGAAAAATCACCAAAACTGCGGTTGCCACAATCGAAGGTGGTCGTGATGATATTGCGGCACCCGGACAATGCTCTGCAGCTTTGGCATTGCTGACTGGTTTGAAGCCCGAGCAGAAATTAAACCATCTTGAGGAAAAAGCGGGACATTACGGGATCTTTTCTGGGTCATCTTGGCGTGAGAATATTCGCCCTGTTGTGCTCAAGTTTATCGATTCTCACGCCTAGAATACGGCTTAGCTACATTAAAGCGTGCGGTAGCGATTTCGCTACTGCGCCATCCAACCGCCATCTACGTTTAAGTTGGCACCGGTCATG
>DKMK01000067.1 GCA_002469545.1 Rhodobacterales bacterium UBA7416
TCATTTACCAAGGAACCAAACTTTGCCACCTCAGCTGTCGCGGCATCAAACATAGCACCATGATTTGGCTTGGACAGAATTTCGGAACGGATACCATTCCAAGCAAATGTAATCGCCAATGTTTCATTTGATGATAAATTGGTGGCGGCAAACCGTTTGAGCCAAGAACGTGATTGCCAACGTTCAGGCCCCATATGACGTGAAAACAACGTTTCTTGCGCGTCCGAGCGATGTGAAAACGGTGAAAACCCACCGCCATGGACCATAATCGTCACAGGATTATTGCCCGATAACCGCGCCAACCTATGGCGCAATAAAAGGCGAAAATCACGGGCGGGTTGTTCGGGGCAAACCAATCGCCACCCCCAGCTGGCGATCCGAAAAACGGGAAGGGGACGGGTGTTGGTAATTTTAAGTTCAGGATCATATTTCATACCTCTCTTAAACAGCACTAAAATAAAAATTCCGTTCCCAAACCGCTAACAATGAATAAAGATTGACGTTTTTTTCCAAGCGTTCTAACTATGACTCGTGGCGATTTATAACCGAATTGTGGGCCACGTTAAATATTCCGCTAAAGAGGTCGAGGCGCGTAACCCCGACTTTGTTGGGGTTTTTTTATGGGCGCGGCCCGAAGGATGAAGTGATGGAAAACTGGAAACCAAAAACCAAGCTGGTTCATGCTGGCGCGAAACGCAGCCAATTTGGTGAATTGTCCGAAGCCATGTTTTTAACACAAGGTTTCGTCTACGACAGCCCAGAACAGGCCGAAGCCCGTTTTATTGAAAATACACCAGACGAATTTATCTATGGCCGCTACGGCAACCCAACAGTGCGTATGTTCGAAGAGCGCATGATGGCGCTTGAGGGTGCGGGTGATGCATTTGGCACGGCCACGGGCATGGCGGCGGTTTCAGGCACATTGTTTTCAATTCTGCGTGCGGGCGATCACATTGTATCGTCCAAGGCATTGTTTGGATCATGCCTGTTTGTCATCGACGATATTTTGCGTCGTTGGGGAATTGAAGTGACGTTGGTTGATGGCACTGATTTGGATCAATGGCGCGACGCGATGCAGCCCAACACCAAGGTTTGTTTCCTAGAAGCGATTTCGAACCCCACACTTGAGGTCAGCGATATTTCTGGCGTCGCTGGTATCGCCCATGCGGGTGGTGCATTGCTGGTTGTGGACAATGTATTTGCCACGCCAGTTTTCCAGCGTACTTTGGAATTGGGCGCGGACATCGTGGTTTATTCTGCAACAAAACACATCGACGGGCAGGGGCGCTGTTTGGGCGGTATCGTGTTAGGGACCAAAGAGTTCATCCAAGATACATTCATTCCATTTAACAAACACACCGGCCCGTCCATGAGCCCATTTAACGCATGGGTGATGTTGAAAGGTCTTGAAACGCTTGCGCTGCGCTGCGAAGCACAGGCCGATACAGCACAAAAGGTTGTGGATGCGTTGCGTGGCCATGAAAAAGTTGCGCGACTGTTGTTCCCCACAGATGATGCACACCCACAATGCGAACTGGCGCGACGTCAGATGACCAAAGGCGGCACAGTAATCTCGTTCGAGGTAAAGGGCGGCAAAGAGGCGGCGTTTCGTGTTCTGAACGCGTTGAACATCGTGATATTATCCAACAATCTGGGTGATGCCAAAAGTTTGGCTACGCATCCTGTGACGACAACCCATAAAAACCTTGCACCAGAGGCCCGCGCGGCGGCTGGTATTACCGATGGGTTGATCCGGTTTTCCGTTGGATTAGAAGACGCGGATGATTTGATTGAAGACTGGTTGGGGGCGTTGTCGCAGGCTTAGGCATGCTGTTTTAATCCTACCTAAAGTCGATCAAGTTCTTGGTTCGTGATTTTGAAAACAGGCCAGATGTTAAGCTGGCCCGTTTGTTTATTTACACACTTCATTCCACAAGTGTTGGAATTTAGTTATTCGGAGTAATAATTAAGATCCGTTGTCTATAATTCCTTTGACGGCACTTTGTGTACCTTGGTCAGGGTTTTTAGGAACTACTTTCGCGACGACGGCAGGAGCTGAACTAATCAATGCAACGGAACAACCGCCAAAATCTTCGTCATCTATCCGAGCAAGTGCATCCAATTTTGCACAGGCACGGTTTACTTGCTGTAGCAATGAAATGCGGTGCGTTTTTGTAAGTTGCCAATCAAGACCGACATTCAAAGCATTTTCGCCTGCTATAAAGACTTGGCTGATTGGGCGCTCTTGGCGTGCAATATCTGAATCGACAGTCCGCGTTCGGCTGAGCAACACACCAAAGCTGTCAGCGACATCTTGACATTGTTTTTTCACGTTCGCATTCGAAACTTTTGGCGCACTTCCCTGTACTTCTTTTGCGGCTGTTAATGCAATTTTGGCGGCATCAATGGTATCCGCTTTGTTTTCTACAGAGCTTTTCAAATTATTTGCTTTTTCCAGCGCCTTAGTTGCTGCAACCACTGCCTCTTGTGCATCGCTGGCAGATTGATGTCTGTTGCAAGACTCGGCAACTGAAAATCCAAACACAATGGATACATCACGATAAGAGGATAAATACCTTAGTAGAACAGGTACAAGGTGGCGTGCTTTGACAAGTGTTTTCAACATTTCCGTTGGATCAAGCTTGAGTACACGGCTTGCGTTTGATCGAATTTTCAAATTATCGAAGGCCTGCTTTAACGCGTCGTTCAACGACTTATTTACATCAAATGAAAGGCTCTCAAAACCAAGAGCGGTGCCGTTTTTGTTTGCTGCAGTGTCCTCACTGCAATCCTGCGAAAGATTGATTTCACTCAGATTTGGTTTTCGAGATAATTTCGGAAGAGTACATCTCTGTGAAGCAGCCTCCAACTTTTCTATGTTTTTATATAGCGTTTTTATACGTTCCGCTGAAAGCTTTGCTTCGCCAGAGGTTTCTACAGTTTCGGCGATCAGTGGTGCCAATAATGCAAGTGAAATCAAATAGCGGTTTACTTGTTGCTCTTGTCCTTTTGAAAAAATGGTATGTCGATCTGCTAAATAACCAACATTCCCGCCGGGATAGCCGGCCTCTCGTTTAACAACTGTGCACCCTTGCAAAATAACAACAATAAAAAACCCAATAGCTAATCTTCGCATAATATTCCCCAATATAAATAATAACAAACAAAAAAAATAATGTTCAAATAAAAGCGTGAAATCGTACTTGAGTCAAGTTTTTGATATTTTACGTCAGCGATTGAAATTGAAATTTATTTTAATTTCATGAATGAACTTGGATACTTCATTGGTGTAAATTGTAGCAAGTGGTGTCATTTCTCCGGTTTATAGTCCCGATTTACTCTGTTGGTTTTTGTTTACAAATCAATTACTTCCCGTGCCTTTGTTGTGTAACCAGACAAAACTTGTCCTCAAAATCACTGATGTCTTATACCCCGTTAAAAATGTCGTTAAAAACAACCCAAGCCTAGTATTCTTTGGGTTAAACCCTTAAATACGCACTACGAAGGTTTAACCAAGGAGCATGTGATGAATATTCACGATCCAGCTATTGAGACCGAGACGACAGTAACACGTCCCTCCCAAGCAGAAGCTGAAGCAGCCGTTCAAACGTTATTACGTTGGGCCGGCGAAAACCCCGCACGCGAAGGCTTGCTGGACACCCCCGCACGCGTCGTCAAAGCATACGGCCAATGGTTCAAGGGATACGACGAAGACCCCCAAGCGATGCTGCAACGCACGTTTGAAGAGGTTGAAGGCTATAACGAGATGGTTTTGTTGAAAGACATCCGCTTCGAGAGCTACTGTGAGCATCATATGGCCCCGATCATCGGGCG
>DKMK01000036.1 GCA_002469545.1 Rhodobacterales bacterium UBA7416
TGTGCCTAATTCATCCTTAGTAATACGCCAACTTGGCTTTTTTTAGTGATTTCCGCTTTGCCAAATTCGCAAAGGGCATTTGATTTATCAGGGTTTAAGCCCTTAGACTTTAGGTATTTCACGACCCGTGCACGCAACACAGCTTTTTCAGCATCATCATCGATGAATGCGCGCGTTTCTTTCATGCTGTATCCAGCATCTTTGGCATGGCCAACCAGTGTCCATACGTATGACACACCACGCAACTTACTTGCAGTGATTGCATCGCAATTTTTACGGATGCCGTGGGCAATTCCGATATTGAATAGACCTTGATTAACTTGTGGAACATCCCACAAGCTTGACTTTGCGATCGCATTGACGGGGGTCATCGCAACGATGCCAGCAAGTGTTAGAGCAACTAAACGCATTACATATCTCCTTTAAAGATAGCAGAGAAGGCAACGCAACGTGCGTCACCCATTACCATCAAAGGAAAGCATTTATGGCTTGTTATGCAATAACAGCCCAAATCGCGGTATGTTTCAGTGTGTAGCATATCCACCTACTCCGCCGCTAACGGCGCACAGCAGCCGTTTGTTGCGGACGCACTCTGCTCACCAAGGTATTTCCAACCAAATGCGGCGTCGCTGTCACCATTCTTCTCAAGATATTCGAGCTTGGCCAGTGCCTCGTCCAATGTTGGTTTATGCCCCGCAGGCACCCACCACATAACGAAATTCATTTTTCCTAGAACTTCGAACCATTCGGCGCGACGTTCGTAGAATTGTTTGTGAATTGTGTTGAAAACAAAATCTTCTAAACTTGGGGCATCTTCCCAAACCGTTAAGTTCGACACATACTGTGGATCGCCCTCTAGTTTGGCTTCTGTATTGCCTGTGCCAGGTTCGCCAGAACCTTCCATCATCCAAACAAAACCGGGCATACGCTTGCCCAACCCGTTGATACGATCCAAGTTATCCATAAAATCAGCCACGCGTGGATCATCCGTAGGCACCAAAAGGCGCCCAACGTTCAATTCAGCAAGATGATGGCCAACTGGCTGCATAACTACTCCGCTGCAACTGAGCTAACGCGCCCAGTCCGTTTGTGTTTAATACGGTCTTCGATTTCATTGCGGAAATGGCGGATCAAACCTTGGATAGGCCATGCAGCCGCATCTCCCAGCGCACAGATTGTGTGGCCTTCGACCTGCTTGGTCACATCCAACAACATGTCGATCTCTTCTGGTTCCGCGTCACCGCGCACCAAACGATCCATAACACGCATCATCCAGCCTGTGCCTTCACGACACGGTGTACATTGGCCACAGCTTTCATGCTTATAAAATTTGGACAAACGCCAGATCGCTTTGATCACGTCTGTATTTTGATCCATCACGATAACAGCGGCAGTACCAAGACCAGAACGCTGTTCGCGTAACCAATCAAAATCCATAATTGCATCGGCGCAAATATCGGCCGGCAACATTGGAACAGATGACCCACCTGGGATCACAGCCTTAAGGTTTTTCCAACCACCACGCACACCGCCACAGTGACGATCCAACAATTCTTGTAATGGAATAGACATCGCTTCTTCGACAACGCATGGGTTGTTTACGTGACCTGAAATCGCGAACAATTTCGTACCCGCGTTATTTTCACGGCCGAATGATTTGAACCAATCACCACCACGGCGCAAAATAGTCGGTACCACAGCAATCGATTCAACATTATTCACCGTTGTTGGGCAGCCATACAAACCAGCCCCCGCAGGGAAAGGTGGTTTCATACGTGGCATGCCTTTTTTGCCTTCAAGGCTTTCCAGCAATGCTGTTTCTTCGCCGCAGATATATGCACCAGCACCATGGTGAAGATGAAGGTCAAAATCCCAGCCAGATTTGGCGGCATTTTTGCCTAACAATCCAGCATCATAACATTCGTCAATCGCTGCCTGTAATGCTTCACGTTCGCGGATGAATTCACCGCGGATGTAAATGTAGCAGGCGTTTGAATTCATGGCGAAAGATGCGATTAACGCACCTTCGATCAAGGTGTGTGGATCATTCCGCATGATTTCACGGTCTTTACATGTACCCGGTTCGGACTCATCCGCATTAATCACCAAATACGCAGGGCGACCATCGGACTCTTTGGGCATGAATGACCATTTAAGACCGGTTGGGAAACCAGCACCGCCACGACCACGAAGACCGGAATCTTTCATTTCGTTAATGACCCAATCGCGGCCATTTTTGATCAACTTAGCGGTACCAGACCAATGGCCACGCGATTTCGCGCCCTTAAGGGAACGGTCATGCATACCGTAAAGATTGGTAAAGATGCGATCTTGGTCTTTTAACATCTAGTTTCTTCCTTGATCATTGGCGCGCGCGCCATACTCTAAACAAAACGATCAGCGCCCATGCAAAGGCTGCCATTGCAGCCAAGTCAAACAGAAACGCATAGCGCGTTGCCAATCCGATCTGACCGCCGATCCATTGTGAAGCCATCCAAACTATCATCGTTACACCAATAACAATCGACGCTAATCGCGCCTGCTCTACTTGTGTCGTCTCAGTTGGCTTCAAAATGGGTCTCCTGTGTTGTTGGATGGGCCATGCGGCCCACCCAGTGTTTGTGGCCGAAGCCTATTTTTTGTTTTTCTTGGAAAAAGCGGTTTCACCACCCTTGGCCAAGATTTTTGCTTGTTTCACCCATTCGTCGCGTTCAATGCGACCTTTGAATGTCAACTTATCATCAACAGTTTTGATGTCAGCTTTTTTCCAATTCGCAACCTGGGCAAACTGATAGACACCAATTTCATGGCATGTTTTTTCCAATTTCGGCCCAACACCAGAAATCAATTTCAAATCATCCACTTGAGCTGGACGTTTTGTGTACAAAACA
>DKMK01000065.1 GCA_002469545.1 Rhodobacterales bacterium UBA7416
CCAATTCCGCATGACGGCGCAGGATTTTCACACATATTGAATGAAACGTACCCATCCAACGCATGCCTTCGGCCATATCGCCCAATGTCGCGCCAACGCGCATTTTCATTTCATGCGCGGCCTTATTCGTAAACGTCACCGCTAATATTTCATTGGGTTGTGCGCTTCGTGTATTCACCAGATGCACAATACGTGTCGTCAACGCCTTGGTCTTGCCCGTGCCAGCACCCGCCAACATCAAAACAGGCCCATTCAGCGTTTCAACCGCCTCGCGTTGGGCCGCGTTCAATCCATCCATATAAGGCATAGGTCGCACACCCATCGCACGTTGCGACAGGGGAACGTTCGCGGCCATTTCCATGGCTTGATCTTCTTCCCAACTACTCATCCCGACACCCTAACGGTTTCACGTCCGCAGGGAAAGTATGTTCTGTTATTGTTCTTTTGTTTTTTAATGCGCTTTCGACTTATCAAAAATAGATTTTTACAATCCGTGAACCAATCTGAATGACTTGCACGTGGACGAACACCCACATAACGTCGGCGCATGAGCATTGATGATATATATCCCAGCCTGAGTGACCTAAAGAAACGCGCCAAACGCCGCCTGCCACAGTTTGCGTGGGAATATTTGGACAGCGGCACAGGTGTCGAAGATCAGATGAAACGCAATCGCGCGGCATTGGACCAAGTGCTGTTCGAAACTCGTATTTTGCAGGGCTTGTTTGAACCAAATCAATCCACCACGTTTTTAGGGCGCGAATATGCCCACCCATTTGGTGTGGCCCCTGTTGGCATGTCTGGAATGATCTGGCCCGGCGCTGAACATATTCTGGCCAAAGGCGCGGCGCAGGTAAATATTCCATATTGTATGTCCGCCGTTGCAACAGTGACCCCCGAAGACATCGCACCCAGCTTGGGCGGCAATGGCTGGATGCAACTGTACCCGCCGACAGATCCCGAAATCCGTCGCGATATGATCCGGCGCGCTCGCGCCGCTGGGTTTCATACATTGGTTTTAACCGTTGATGTCCCACACGCCAGCAGACGCGAGCGTCAGCGCCGCGCGCAACTGACGATCCCACCGCGCATTACACCGAAAATGTTGTGGGAAACGGCGACGCATCCCGCATGGGCACTGGGTACGGCACGCCATGGGCAACCGCGCCTGCGCTTCGCAGAAAGCTATGTTAAGGCAGAAAAAGGCGCATCATCAACCGCCCACCCAGGATATCTGTTGCGTGGCAAACCCGACTGGAAATATTTGGATGACATTCGCGCCGAATGGGACGGTCATATTGTGGTCAAAGGTATAACATCCGCCCATGACGCCAAAAAGTTACAAGACGCGGGGGTTGATGCCGTCTGGGTATCAAATCATTCGGGTCGCCAATTCGATGGTGGACTAAGCAGCATCGAAACCCTGCCCGCAATTCGCACGGCTGTTGGGCCAAATTACCCGCTAATCTTTGACAGCGGCATAGAAGGTGGCTTGGATGTGTTGCGCGCAATTGCTATGGGAGCAGATTTTGTAATGCTGGGCCGCGCATTTCATTATGCACTGGCTGCATTGGGTGCAAAAGGATTTGACCAAGCTGTTTTTATGTTGTCCGATGACATCCATACGAACATGTTTCAAATGGGCATCCGCACTTTGGAGCAAGCATCTGAACGACTTATCACGACGGATTAAATATGCACAAAATTCTAGCTATCACCGACATTCACCTGCGATCCGCTGGACGCAAAATTATCGGGCTGGATCCACTTGCCCAATTCCAAAAGGCCTTAGCGCATGCACTGGAAATCCACCCAGACGCACAGCATTTGATTATAATGGGGGACTTAACCCATTCCGGCCACCCCGAAGAATTCCAAATGGTCAAAGATGCAATCGCCCAATATCCGATTCCCATTACATTGATGCTGGGAAATCACGATCGGCGCGATAATTTCACATCCACCTTCCCCGAAATCACCATGACATCATCAGGCCATCTGCAAACGCGGATTGATCTGGGTGATGATGTGCTGTTGTGCCTCGATACCTTGGATGGCCCTCCTTATCCACAATATCATCACGTGGGAAATCTGTGCCCAGAACGCCTTGATTGGCTATGCGAACAGTTAAAAACATGTGCTGGAAAACGTGTATCATTGTTCATGCACCACCCGCCACATAACATTGGATTGCCGGGCATGGATTGTATCAAGTTGAAAAATTCAGATGACTTGTTTGCAATCACCGCAAAACATCCCGAAATTCGCCATTTCTTTGCTGGTCACGTGCATCGCACGATTTCTGGCCACACCCATGGACTGGGGTTTTCGATGTTCAAAAGCACCTGCCACCAAATGCCGATGGCCATGGAATCAAATGATCCCAGCCTGTCCGTCGCAGAGCCCGCAGCTTACGGCATAATTCTGTTTGATACGCATAGTATCATCGCCCACACCGAGGATTTTGAGATCGCACAACAGGCATCTGGTCCAGCGTTGGACGCGTTGCCAGATTAATTTTGAAAAAGATAAAAAAAGCACTTGCGGCGAAAGAATAGACGCGTATAACGCCCTTACCCAAGGGGATGAACATTCCCTTCCAAGGAAGCGGGCGTAGCTCAGGNNCGAATCGCTTCGCCCGCTCCAACTAAAACAAGGACTTACAGTGAAAATTGTAAGTCCTGTTTTCGTTTTAAGCAACCCGTTCACAGTTTTTAGTGTGAACGCCCCTATGGGCAAGGTGCTCAAAGCTAACGCTTTGGCAATATAGCTCTACCCCTGAGCTACGCCCGC
>DKMK01000079.1 GCA_002469545.1 Rhodobacterales bacterium UBA7416
CTGGATACAAGGTCGCGAAACGGTAAGTCCGTAATACCCGCTAAAGGTGACAGCAATACCGGTGGAGATATTGCCTGTTTTCCAATCATAATTGTGCTCATGTCTAAAAAATAAGCAATTCAACATCTCTGCGCAACCCCAATCGGTCTTGCAACGCGGTATTGGCGATCTATAACAAGGATATGGAATCTTTTACTGCCCTTATCGTCGCTGCAGGCCGTGGAACACGCGCAGGCGGTGGATTGCCAAAACAATACAGAGAATTGGCTGGCCAACCTGTCTTGTCCCGCACAATTGATGTCATGTTGAGAAACGCTAAAATTACAAACGTGACTTGTGTCATTCACCACGACGATTTGGATTTGTATCACCAAGCGACGAATGCCGTAACCGATGAACGCCTTACGCCTCCTGTATTTGGTGGTGAAACGCGATCAAAAAGCGTGCTGAATGGGTTGAGTACAGTTAATTCAAATTTTGTTCTAATTCATGATGGTGCCCGCCCACTTTTGCCTAATGATGCGCTGATCCGTGTCATAGATGGCGTTCGCGATACTGACGCCTGTTTTCTGGGCCTACCAGTGACAGACGCCTTATGGGATGTTTCAGATGGCTTGGCGACTACGGCTCAACCACGCGACACGCTGTGGCGTGCACAAACTCCCCAAGCTTTTCGCACTGAAACAATCAAAATGGCTCATTCCCAGTCAGACCGACCTGCGGATGATGATGTTGCAGTGGCGCGCGCATTTGGTGTGAATGTAACACCAATCATGGGTGCAGACGAGAATATCAAAATTACACATGCCAGCGACTTTAAGTTGGCCACACGCCTTATCGGAGAGAAGATGGATGTAAGAGTAGGAAATGGCTACGACGTACATGCGCTGGGTGATGGCGATCATGTAATTTTAAACGGCATCAAAATTCCACATGATCGGGCAATGATCGGCCATTCCGATGCGGACGTTGCTATGCATGCAATTACCGACGCTATTTTTGGCGCACTAAGCGAGGGTGACATCGGTCAATGGTTCCCGCCTTCAGATATGAAATGGAAAGGCGCATCATCGGATATCTTTTTACGAAAAGCAGTTGAGCGTTGCGTTGAACGTGGCTTCAAAATCAATCACATTGATTGCACAATAATATGTGAAGAACCAAAAATAGGCCCGCATGCTCAAGCAATGCGGGAAAACTTAGCGACAATAATTAACGTCGACATCGAACGCATTTCTGTAAAAGCAACAACGTCAGAAAAGCTAGGGTTCACTGGCCGCGGCGAAGGAATTGCAACACAAGCAACAGCAACATTGGTGAAAACATGACACGCTTTATTTCAACTTGGTTTTATGTGGGCTTATTACGTCCCGCACCTGGAACATGGGGCTCGCTGGCCGCTTTGCCTTTTGCCTACTTTATGCTGTTCTTAGGTTGGGGCATTTGGCACCTATTGGTGGCCTGTTCTGCGGTGTTTTTCCTTGGATGGTGGGCCACTTATGAAGAAACGAAAGGCAAAGATGATCACGATCCAAGCGAGATCGTTATCGACGAAGTTGTTGGTCAATGGTTGGCCTTAAGCCCTCATTTCTTATTCTATTCAATGTTCTTCCTGTCGGAAAGAAGCGGGTTCCACAGCACAGAATTCTATGTCTATTTTGCATTGGCATTCGCACTGTTTCGCTTGTTTGACATCGTCAAACCTTGGCCTATCAGTTGGGCAGATAAAAAATCGACTCCACTTGGTGTAATGCTGGATGATGTCTTGGCCGGTTTGATTGCGGCGCTCGTTTTGATTGGAATAATATTTTTACAGATGTTTTTTCTATGAAACAATTAGCCGAAAAAACGCTGGCTGCCGCCAGGGAAAAAGGCTGGCGCATTGCAACTGCAGAAAGTTGTACCGGTGGCCTGATTGCAGGTGCATTAACCGAGATTGCTGGCTCATCTGATGTGTTTGATCGCGGTTTTGTCACCTACTCAAACGATGCCAAAATCGACATGTTGAATGTAAGCCCTAAAACCCTTTTAGCACACGGCGCGGTTAGCGAACAAGTTGCCTCTGAAATGGCGTTTGGTGCGCTAAAGGCTTCAAATGCACATGTCGCGGTGTCTGTGACTGGCATCGCAGGCCCAGGTGGGTCAGAGCATAAGCCCGAAGGACAAGTTTGTTTTGGATGTACTGATGAATCCGGGTCATTTTCGACACAAACTGTTCAGTTTGGTGCAATCGGCCGCGAAAATGTGCGTAAACGTTCGGTTGAACATGCGTTAGGCATGGTTTTTTCCGCTATAAATAAGTGACCTAAATTTAGTCGTTGATTTTAAATTTGCTCAATATATAGGCAAAATCAGCTTTAAAATTGCACGCACACCTCAGAAACGTTCACTTTACGACTCGATCTCTCAATAAAGACGCAACAAAAAGGGATTTGTAAAATGAATGGTGCTGATACAGCGTGGATTATGGTCGCAACGGCCTTGGTTTTGTTTATGACATTACCAGGACTTGCATTGTTTTACGGCGGCCTT
>DKMK01000085.1 GCA_002469545.1 Rhodobacterales bacterium UBA7416
AACTTGGTGCAAGACATCACAATGTGTCTAACGTCAGCACCAGAATATTTGGGACTAAATATTAACACAGAAATACCTCCGTCAATCGACACAGACTTAATTGCGTTAAGGGATGTATATTCGCGTAAAATCGAAAATGCGGCGCGCTCCGCATATGACGATGATTATCGAAAGTTTGGCTTCCATGACTGGAAGCCAAAAGATTAAGCAGCTTGAATATTGTCCGTCTGCGTTAACAAAGCATACAATGCAGCAGCGTCATTATTTGCGCGTAACTTTGTGCATGTGTTTTCGGACCTCAGGGTGCGTGAAACCATTGCCAATGCTTTCAAGTGCTCTGCGCCTTCTTTTTGAGGCGCAAG
Organism: Rhodobacterales bacterium UBA7416; assembly: GCA_002469545.1. Lineage (GTDB taxonomy): Bacteria > Pseudomonadota > Alphaproteobacteria > Rhodobacterales > Rhodobacteraceae > Amylibacter. Next base: position 363 of record DKMK01000085.1, read on the forward strand.
AATCGTGAAAATCAAATCCACTGGCTGGCGATCCATTGAGTCGAAATCCACGGGTTTTTCCAAACGTGTGAAAAATCCGTAGACTCGATCCAATCCATCAAAGCGTGCGTGTGGGATGGCGACGCCGCGACCAACGCCTGTTGATCCCAGCTTTTCGCGTTCGGTCAACGCCGCGACAACTTCTGACGCGTCCAAGCCGTAAACAGATGCCGCTTGCTCGGAAATCTCCTGCAAAAGGCGCTTCTTACTGCTTGTATGTGACGAAAACCGAACTGCGTCGGCGTTCATAATATCTTTCAGATCCATCGCACTATCCCTAGTTTTGAATGGCCCTATTTCATATTATTAGGGTCAATCCAACCAATATTTCCGTCCTTGCGCCTATATACAACGTTTAGGCCATCATTGCCTTCGTTCTTAAACACAAGGACTGCTTCATCCGCCAGTTCCATCTGCATGACTGCTTCGCCAACTGACAGCGATTTAATTCCTGTTTTCATTTCAGCAACAATGATCGGGGTCAGTGTTTCGTTTTCCACTGAATTCCCGTCTTCTTGCTCTGAAGCGAGGATATACGACGAAGCGCCGAATGTTTCAATGGGAGTCGTGCGATGCTTTGCGTGATCTTTCAGGCGGCGCTTATAACGACGTAACTGCTTTTCAATTTTATTGGCAGAATGGTCGAAGCTTGCGTAAATTTCGCTGGCGCGGGCTGACGCATTTACAGTCATACCGGTCGACAAGTGGATCGCTGTTTCACACACATATTCATGTGCGTCTTTGGAAAATGTGATCAGGGCATCTGTCGGTCGTTCGGCGTATTTTCCAATGATTTCAGAAATTTCTGCCTTTACGTGCGTTTGTAGGCTTTCGCCAATGTCGATATGTTTTCCACTGATCTGATAGCGCATATTTTCTCCTTTGTAAGTCATTTAAAGAACACACAATATCGCGCTCTGGGCGAGATCCCAAAGTTTAGCGTCGTATTCTATAAATATGCATACACACAGACTAGAGGGGGAAATCTAAAGTGACAATCTTGAAAATGTTTTTAATTTCGGCACAATTTGGTCAATTGTTAACCAAATATCACCCAAAGTGATTCGAAATTGTGCTTAAACGCGAAAATCGTCACCCAAATAGACGCGGCGCACTTCTTTGTTGGCAACGACCTCTTTTGGTGTCCCGCTCATCAACACTTTTCCGTCATGCAGAATGTAAGCGCGATCGACGATTTCCAGCGTCTCACGTACATTGTGGTCAGTAATAAGTACGCCAATGTCTCGCTTTTTAAGCTGAGCAACCAATGCGCGGATATCCCCAACGGCAATTGGATCAACGCCTGCGAACGGCTCGTCCAGCAATACGTATGCGGGATTCGCGGCCAAACAGCGTGCAATCTCAACGCGGCGGCGTTCGCCGCCTGACAGGGCAACCGCGGGTGATCTGCGGATGTGTTCAATCGAAAACTCTGAAATCAAATCATCAACGCGTTGCTTGGCGGCCGCTTTGCCATCCGCCCATAATTCGGCGACGGCTGCAATATTTTGCTCTACATTCAATCCACGAAAAATGCTGGCTTCTTGCGGTAAGTAGCCCAAGCCTAATTGTGCACGGCGGTACATAGGTAAATCTGTTGCATCTCGTCCATCGACATGAACTGAACCTTTGTCAGGACTGACCAGGCCAGCAACCGAATAAAAACAGGTTGTTTTTCCCGCTCCATTTGGCCCCAACAAGGCAACAACTTCACCTTTGCGCAATTCTAAATTTACATCGCGCAAAACTACGCGCTTTTTATAGGCTTTACCAAGAGCTTTAACGACCAAGCCGTCATTATTATCGTGTGATTTTGCCATGATTATTTCGGTGTCAAAACTGTTTTAACGTTACCGGTTACTTTGGCTGTGTTAGCTAAAACATTCAGGTCAAGCCGATCGCCAGAAATTGCAGTTTGGCCCTGTACCAGCAATACGTTACCAGTCATCACCAATCCACCGAAAGTCACGTCATATACAGCGTTGGATGCTTCTGCCATATCTGTTCCGTTTGTAAAGACAACATTGCCTGTTGCCGTAACGGATGCGATTTGACCCCCTGTTTGGTCATATTTTACGGTAATGCGATCAGCGCCCAATCGCAGGGCGCCTTGGCCTACACGCGCATTGCCAGCAAAACTGGCAGTGTTTGACGCCTGATCCACTGACAAATTTTCTGCGGTAATCTCAACCGGCAGGGTTGCGTCATGTTTCGCGCCGCTAAGCGTGATTCCGGCAGACTGTGCAAACGCTGTCATTCCAAAACAGGTGAATACAGTGGCAATTATTTTTAGGCTTTGTTTCATGGCATTACTTTGCGGATTTGGGCGCAGAAGGCAAGTAAATCAGCCGTACACCGCCCCAAAATTCAATGTGGCCTTCTGTCGCCTGCGACTTAGCGCCATCTGACTGGGTTGCTTGCATTGCGCCCGCTGTAATTGACCCTGCGGGTCCTTCGGCGCGTACTGGGCCAGGACTGATTGCGCGACCATTCTTTAAGTCCATGCGAATTTTATCACTAAACGCGGTGTAGCCGTTGGTTGTCGTAAGCGCGACACCACCTTCTAATTGTGCTGATTGCATTTCAAAATTAACAGTACCGCTTGTGGCCGAGGCGCTGAACCCAATTCCATTGGTTGTATCTACTTCTAACTTTGGGCTTACCAAATCAATCCGATTGGGTTGCGGTGCATCGGGCAGAGCCTCTTTGGCTTCTAAGGTGAATGCATCGCCTAATTGGGTCAGCCCAGCAAACCGAGGGTTCGTAATTTTTTGGTTTACGGCCAATGCCTGCATTTCGGAATTGGTTAATATATTTCCTGACCGAATGGCATCATTGTTGCTGAGCGCGAAAATGCTGATGAACAAACCAATTGCAAAAACCGGCAGGACATACTTGGCGATTTTTACGCCTTGGGAATATGCGTCGGGGCGTGGGGCCATTACATATGCGCAAATATATCGGAATCTGCCCAACCGGCCAAGTCCAAGGCGGCGCGGGTGGGTAGAAAATCAAAGCATGACTTGGCTATTTCCGTGCGCCCTTCACGCGCCAAATTGATATCCAGTTTTTCCATCAGCTGATGCAAATACAAGACATCGTTGGCGGCATAATTCAATTGGGCCTTGGTTAATTCGGGGGCACCCCAATCTGAACTTTGCTGTTGTTTCGAAACGTCCACAGACAACATTTCATTTAATAGCGCCTTTAGTCCATGGCGATCTGTATAGGTGCGCACCAGCTTGGACGCGATTTTGGTGCAATAAACGGGCGCTGTTCTTACGCTATAATGATTTTCTAGTGCGGCAATATCAAAGCGCGCAAAGTGAAATAGCTTTATCTGTTCAGGATTAGATAATATTTTACACAAATTTGGGGCACTTGTGTTTCCATGTTCCACTTGAACAATATGTGCATGGCCATCACCACTGGATAACTGAACCACACATAAGCGGTCACGATGTGGATTCAGCCCCATCGTTTCCGTATCAATGGCCACAATGGCCCCAAGATCGAGATCAGCGGGCAAGTCGTTCTTGTAGGTAAAATTTGTCATTCCTTACATATAAGGAATGAAAGTCGGCAACGAAAGCGGGATTCGAAACCAAAGATACCACAAGCTGTAATTGGCCAACGGCACGGTTAGTACACATATTAACAATTTTGAAATCTCAAATTCAACAATTTCTATCCCATAAAGATGTCTAACAATTGTAATATTTCCTGGGTGGCTGAGTAAAGCATGTGGCATTGCCACAAATAAGGGACAGCCGATGGAAAACCGTCAATCAGCAGAAGTTGTGGACTTTGCTGCAATTCGAAAAAGAGAAGCAGATAAAATACAACCATGCCCACCATACCCAGCCATCAACCATTTTTCACATGCTTTGACTTGACCAGCAACAATGGCGAAATTTAGACGTCCCTTGGAACGCGGATCGTATTAATTACACAGAGCTTTCAAAACACACTCT
>DKMK01000053.1 GCA_002469545.1 Rhodobacterales bacterium UBA7416
TGCATGGCGTATTCGTGGCCATAAGTTTCCAACGCTTTGGACAAGCAATAATCATGATCCGCAAAGTCAGTGTAGCGACGTGGATCAACCGCCCACATGTCCACTTCGGTTTCGCCGTGCATGATCCATTCGGACAACACCTTACCAGCGCCGCCACCTTGGGCAATGCCGAAGGTGAATGAGTGGCCTTCGAATGCGTTTTTCACACCTGGCATTGGACCAACCATTGGCAAGCCGTCTGGTGCGTATGGGATTGGGCCGTTGATGTTGCGGTTAATGCCACCCTCACCCAAGATTGGGACACGCGCCATTGCATCTTCGATATAGTATTCCAAGCGTTCCAGATCATCTGGGTATAACTGGAATGAGAAATCGTCAGGCATTGGATCCTGTGGCGTTACCCAATGTGCCTTACAGTTGCGCTCGTATGGGCCAAGGTTCAAACCGTTTTTATCTTGGCGAAGATAATAAGATGTATCAACATCACGTACCAATGGAACCTTGTGACCTTTTTCTTTCGTCCATTCGGCCAATTCTGGAATTTCTTCGGTTAGAAAGTATTGGTGTGACATAACAACCATTGGCACCGTGCGACCACCAAAGGGTTTGAACATCTCACCAACGCGTTGCGCATAATAGCCAGCACAGTTCACAACGAATTCACAGCGGATGTCGCCTTTGGCCGTTTTTACAATCCATTCATCGCCATCACGTTCAACACCTAGCGCAGGACAGAAACGTTCAATCCGTGCGCCTGCATCGCGTGCACCTTTGGCCATTGCTTGCGTTAATTGTGCAGGATCAATATCGCCATCCAGTGGATCCCAAAGACCACCCACAAGATCATGCGTTTCCATGAATGGGTGCATTTCCTTAAGCTCTGCTGGTGTGCAAATATCCATTTGCAATCCTTGGTAACGGCCCATGCCAGCAACGCGCTCGAATTCTTGCATCCGTTCCTTGGAGTGCGCCAAACGGATCGATCCTGTAACGTGATAATTCATTGGATAACCAACATCATCACCCAAGGTGCGATACATCGCAGCGCCGTCGCGCTGCATATTCATCACAGCCCAAGAGCCTGCAAAGTTTGGCACGTTACCCGCCGCGTGCCATGTAGAACCTGCTGTAAGCTCGTTCTTTTCAAGTAGAACGCAATCTTTCCAGCCTGCTTTGGCCAAGTGATAGAGCGTAGAGGTGCCGATAACACCGCCACCGATAATGACCACGCGGGCCGTTGTAGGGAAATCTGACATCGTTGCGTCCTTATTGTTCGTTGTCTGTTTTATGTGTGGGTTTTGGTTTCGGGTAAAAACTTGGCTTCACTGATACCTCTAAATCAAATAATGGTGCCTGCGGCAGGCCATCATCCAAAGTGTAGTAATCTGATTTTTCTGCGGTAAAGCTGTGGTGACTTATTTTTGCATCAAGCTGATCGTCGAATACGCCAGCGGCAACGTTCCATCCGTCACGCCCAGCAAAGCTCCAGAAAAGGCTGGAACCACAATCGCTGCAAAAGCCCTTTTCGACCTGATCCATCGAAGTGAACCATTTCAAAGAATCGTAACGCAGTAATTCCATCTGAAGTGAAGATACTGTTACATTAGCCGCATAGTGTCCTGATGTTTTACGGCATTGAATGCAATGGCACGTTTGGAAATCCTGTAGAGGACCCGTGACTTCGAACGTCACACCCTTGCAGAGGCAGGAACCGGCATATGTTTTCATAGCGTCTCCCATTAATTCACCACCAGCTTGGCTGCCAGGCTGCCAAATACCAAAGCGGCAAATTTATTCATGGCACCAGTCATTGTGCGTAGTCGCGTTGCCATGACGCCTGCAAAAATACCAAATGCACCATCCGCAATCACGCCACCCGTTGCCAACATAAGACCCAACAAAATGATCTGGTGCCACACGGGTCCAATTGAAGGGTCAGTAAATTGCGGTAGGAATGCCAAAACGAACAATGCCACTTTGGGGTTAAGGATGTTTGTTATGAACCCGCGGCGAAATGCGCGCCATGTTCCTGAGGCACCATTGCCTGTTCGTAAATCGTCACCAGCACGCCAGCTTTGGATTGCTAAGAACACCAGATAAGCAGCGCCCAGATATTTGATCACAGAGTATGCGGCCGGGTAGGTCAATAACAATACAGCCAAACCCAACGCCGCCATCGAAACATGAACCAAAACACCCGCCGAAATACCCATGGCGGCGGCCAGACCGGCGCGCGGTCCGCTGGAAATTCCAGTTGCCAACGTGAACATCATATCTGCGCCAGGTGTAAGATATAGAATAACAGCTGCACCCATAAAGGATGCAATCGTTACCCATTCCATTGCTGCCAGTGTATCCAACATTACCATTTATCCAATTGCGGCAGGCCATCCGAAATATCGTAATAGTCGCCTTTATCTGCCACGCAGATGTGTTTTTCTGTTTTTAAGCCAGTTTCACCGTCCAACGTACCCGATCCAATCGATGTGGTGCCTTCGCCGTCCATTTGCCAAAATAGCGATGACCCGCATTCTGTGCAAAATCCACGGCGCGCCCAATTGGATGAGCGAAACCATTTCAAACCTTTGTCCACAATAATTTTCAGGCTTTCATTTGGCACCTGTGTCGCTGACCAATAGTGGCCACTGGTTTTGCGGCATTGCGTACAATGACACGCCACCGATGGGCGCATTTCACCGTGTGCTTCAAATGCCACGGCACCACATTCACAAGATCCAGTTTTCATAACATCTCCTAGTAGATTGGTGGCGCGATCACCCAGATCACAACCGCATCGGTTTTGGCAGGGTTCGCCCATTTGAATTGTTCGCCGCGAATACGAAAGCTGTCGCCCGCCGTCAGTTCGAATTTATCTGTCGCTATCCATAAATTCAGGCTGCCTGAAATCACATAGCCTACCTCTTGGGTTGGGCGGGTAACGAAGCTGGACAGCTTTGCATTTGGCGCGAAGACAGATCGCAGAACTTCAAATTCATCGGTTAAGTCAGGCGACAACAGCTCTTCGACCAAGCCGACATCACCCCCACCAATTTTGCGACGTCCAGATTTACGAACGATACGACCTACTTCGTCTGCCTTGGCGTCTGATTGGCCAAAAAACAACGATACTGGGACATTCAAGGTTTCCGCCATTTTGCGCAACTCTTCGATCGTTGGTGAAGAGATGTCGCGTTCGACTTGGCTTAACCATCCGACAGAACGACCCAGAATTTCAGACAAATGCGTCAACGTTAGGCCGCGTGATTTACGTAATGCGCGTAAGTCAGCTCCCAATGTTTTTGGCGAATTTGTCATTTCTTGAAGCATTTTGTTCCAGTCGTCGTGAAATTTTAATCATTTTTTTCACGGTTTTACGATTCGTTCAAGCCAACTTACGACATGCAGAGGTCGTTTTTTCCTTGTTGTACGCGCTATTAAATTTGATTATAGTGATTTTTATCACTTAATTTAAGTGAAATCGCGTTAGGATACCACCATGTTACGTAATGAACTCACTTTTCCATCCAAAAGTTTCTTGGGTCAAATTAATCAAGACAGCTGGGATTTGCTGTCTTCGCGCTGGCGTACGCAGTTATACAAGTCGGGTCAGTTTTTAATTAACGCCGACGACAACAACCGCGATGTGTTTTTCGTATTACGGGGATCCGCCAAGGCAACAATCTATACCGATAGTGGCCGCGAGGTTTCATTTATTACGGTTGGAACTGGTGATTGCTTTGGAGAGTTTTCCGCTCTGGATGACAGTCCGCGTTCTGCATCTGTCGTCGCAGCAGAGGAATGTTTAGCCGCGCGCATTGATCAAGCAAATTATATCCAATTGATGAAAAGCCATTCGGACATGACGTTTTCATTGCTGAATATCTTAATCGGGCACCTACGTGACCTGTCTAAGCGTGTAGTCGATTTTAATGCTAAAAATGCCGACGAGCGTCTGCATGATGCGTTGTTGGAATTGGCTGAGAAATATCAACATGGTGATGAAGATTCAGTTCTAATTCCCCGCCCACCAACACAATCCGAGCTGGCCGCATTTATATTTTCATCACGTGAAAGCGTGGCCCGTGAAATGGGCCGCATGCGCAAAATGGGTTTATTGGCGCGTCAAAAGCGGGCGTTGGAGATTCCAAGCGTGGAAACCCTACGCGCTTTTGTTCACTCTTCCTAACTTAGCTTCCAATCGACGGAATCGATTGGATACAATGCTTCGACTGCGGCAGTGGCAACCACGTGGTAGGTTCCGTTTTTTGGATCCTGTACGTTTTGACCGCCCTTAACTGCTGTTACCGTTGCAACCCCACGCGGTAGCGTTGCCGCCACGGCATCGCAATCCACCAACTCTGGCTGTGCGACACCAACGGTTACACGAACCTGCATTTGTGCGGCATCCAGATTAAGGGACTGGAAAACGCTGAGCGTTGAATGACGGAATGCATCTTCGACAGCGCGTTTAGCCGCCTTGGTATAATCCATGCCGTACAGATCATTTCCCATACCCATTTCAAGAATAAGACGTTTCATGTGGCTGGCTCCATATCAAAGGAAACAATGACTGCGGCATTTGCGATGACGGTTACACCGTCATCTGGTTTGGGAATATCCAGTCCGCCATGCAAGGCCTTAAATGAGCCTCGACCGTACGGCAGGACGTCACGAAGTGCATCCAAATCAACAAGGTCCGGCTGTTGAACAGCCACCTCGACATCAACGATCATGGCAGATTTATCAAATCCGAATGCCTGTGCCATTGTTAATGAGTTGTGCCATAGCGCATCTTTCAATGCACTTTTAGCTGCTTTTGTATAATCCCTACGGCGCAAGGATGTTCCCATACCGAATTCAACGGCTACGCGTGTTTTGGCCATTTGCCACCTTTCCAGTTTAGCACAGTGTTAACGTGCTAAACTGAAGGATGTAAATGATTAGTGTCCCATGCATTTAACTGTGGAATCATATGCGTCAAACGTCATTGGATCGCCGGTCATTCCCTTGGGATGATCCTTCCAGCCTGTATTGCCTACAGCTGTTGTGGATGATCGGGTCCACGCGACATAGCCGAATTCTGCTTTCCAGCTGATCTGGGCGGTGTATGGATTGTCCGACGGGCCGACGCCTTGGATTGGATAACCAGATTGTTTGAAACTGCATGTGCTGGACGTTCTGTTCAAACCTGCGCTGCGCAGATCGACGCCGCTGTGCCCAACGATATAGGTCATTGGGAAAAGATATCCATTTCCCCTGTGGTTCGCTTTGAAAAATTCGATTTTCTGAGTCAGATGATCATGTCCCAAAATCAATGCGCTTGGCTTACAAGTCGATCCCGCGCACAAGTTTAATGGTTGGCCTGCAGTCCCCTTGGAAACTAATGCACCTTCTAAGGCAGCCCGCACGCGTTTGTCGCCAAGACCACCGTGGCCGTTGTAGAGGTTAACGGCTGGAATATGAGAGACCCACCAAACACTATCAACGTCGGACAGCTCGATTGCGCGTTCGAACCGTGATTGTAAATGACCCGATCGATCCAGCGAGCTGTCGATCATAACCATGCGATGTGGATCATTTGCCTGTGCATTCACAATGCCACCAGGGGCAATATCAAATGACCATGTTTGTTCTAATGATACGCCAGAACAATAGGGTGCCCCTGATGTTGCAGGTGGTTGTGTACCCATAAGGTATTCATAACCTACCCCATACCATTCCTCGTTGCCAAACGGGCAGATTTCATGGTTGCCGCGCGACAATGCCCACGGTGCGTTCAACAGCCCGTCGCGTGCTGGGTTGAAGAAATCCAGCAACCAATAGGCCCATGAATCTGGGGTGGCGGGAAATGATCCGGGCTCATAGTAATATCGATAATCACCAACATGGATGGCCAAGTCAGGAGGCGATGCTGTAGGGGTCGCGGCGTCCAAGATTAGATGGAAGGGCCAGTTTTTTGTGTTCAATGGCCATAAGGAATCTCGTGTAAGGACTGTACAGTTTTGGCCATCTTGTCCCTTACAACCGGTATCACCCAATGTCACAATGCGAAGCTCATCATTGCCAGCACCGTCTATGTATTGGCGGCCGATTTTTGCGGGCCCAGATACTGTCACGAATTTTCCTGTTGCTTGACCTTGGTATTGAATTTCGACGGCTGTGTTACCGTTTGTCTTTATCAAAGAGGCATCTGTCCAGTGTTCCAATAATGTTGCTCGGCACAATGTGACAGGAAAACTTGGAGAACCCGTTGTCGTATCCGTTGTTTTGGGATTGGCACGTGGGGTTGGTGTTATCAATGATTCACCTTGAACACTCCCTTGGATTGCGAAAGCAGCACAAGCGGTATCTTCGTTAATTAACATACTGTTTTCAATAACAAATCGAAGATCAATGGATGGTTGAGCAATACCTGTTCCAACAGGATTTGGCACGACTTGTGCCCATGCCGCAACGACAGAACCATCTGGTGATGGTAATGGCCCAGCGGTTGGGTTTGCGACCGCTGTTGTGACGGTTATGGCTAAGGCTGCGCAAGCTGAGAGTGCTTGTTGAATCTGTGACGACATGGCGTTTCCCTGTGTATCTGATTAGCAAATTCTATGAGTTTCCCCATCCAAAACAGTGCGATTATACACTCATTTTGACCTGTAGGGTGACTCGACTTTGCCTTTTGGTGTGATAGATTAGAACAAAAAGCGAACACATGCCAAAGCGCCGAATCATTTCTTTGTGGTTTCCCAACCTTGCTGCAGAGCACGTGTTGCGTACTCGCCATATTGATGCGCCTTTTGCCATCGTGAAAACACAGCAAAATGCACAGAGCCTGACATCCCTTTGCCCACAGGCACGCTCGCAAGGTTTGTCTGTAGGGCAATCGATATCGGATGCCCGTGCATTGTGTAATCATTTGATTACACAAGAAAATGATCCATTGAGCGAAACGCAGTTCTTGACACGTTTACACAGGTGGGCGGGGAAATTTACGCCATGGGTGGCTGTCCATCAACCCGCATCTTTAATGTTAGATATCAGCGGCTGTGCGCATCTGTTTGGTGGTGAAGAAGCATTAGTCACACTTATCAGCGAAGATTGTGCGCGGCTTCGCTTGTCGGTGCAGATCGGCATTGCAGATACCGTGGGGGCTGCCTGGGCATTGGCCCATTTTGCAGGGCAGCGATCCGGCCCAGTTCGATCAGGCGATGCCATCGACCAAGAGGCCCGCGCCACACGATCGCGTGCGTCCAAACGCCGTGGCAGGGAACGCGGTGGTACAACGCCCCTTCAGGTGCATCACCATGAAAACTATTACATCTCCTCTGTAGGAGAAACATTTGAATCCATTCGAAAATTGCCACTTGATGCATTGCGATTACCCATCGACGTTTCAACAAAGTTAAATCGTTTGGGCCTGCGCCAGATTGGTGATCTTGCTGCTTTGCCACGAGCATCTTTGGCGCGGCGATTTGGCGCTGATACATTATTGCGGCTGGATCAGGCATTAGGCGCACAACCAGAACCAGTCTGTCCCGCCGAGCCTATGCGTAATTTTGCAACGCGATTGTCGTTGCCAGATCCGATTGGTTTAGCAGGCGACATAGAGGCGGCAATTTCACGAATAATCCCACCCTTATGTCGCAAGTTGCGCAGTGCGGGTTTGGGCGCACGCAGTTTGAGTTTAACGCTGCATCGAACAGATAGCACCGTGCAAGTGATCCAAGTAGATTTGGCGCGCCCAGCGCATAACCCCGACCGTATTACACCGTTACTAACCTTACATATACCGAAAATTGACCCTCAGTTTGGCATTGATATGGTGCGCCTTGAAGCCGTTAAAGTTGAACCAATTCGCGATCAACAGCACGTAGGCCACGCCGAAGCCTTGGCCGCTGCACAGAACCGCGATGGGACGGATCACAGCGATTTATTGGGACGAGTGGGCGCACGAATTGGGTTGGAGGCATTACAAATTTTGCACCCGTCGGACAGCCATTTGCCTGACAATACACAGCGCCCCATGCCTGCGGCATTCAGCAAATCAGCAGAGGGTTGGAATGTACCCGTCACCAAGCGCCCATCCATCATGTTCCCTGTCGAACCCATTAGCATGGTTGATGATGGTCGCCCACCGCTGGCGTTCCGCTGGCGGCGACGAGTTTTTAAAACCATATCATATGCAGGACCAGAAAGGATTGCACCCGCGTGGTGGTTGGACTTGTCTGCGTGGCGCACCGGTACGCGGGATTATTGGACAGTGACCACTGATGCTGGTGCTAAGTTGTGGTTGTATCAAGCACATGGCAACGCACAAACCGGTGGCTGGTTTTGCCATGGTTATTTTGGTTAACAGTTAGGCCCTCGGAGTGACCCGTGAAAACACCCAGTCATTTTCGCCAGACAGATCCGTGCGGAATCCGTATCCGTCAGTATTGAAATCTTTAAGACCATCAACCGTTTCAATGCGGTTTTGCACAATAAACCGGGCCATCGCGCCGCGTGCTTTTTTGGCAAAAAGACCGATCATTTTTAAGCCGTCTTCACGTTCTTCTTTGAACGCTGGGGTAATGACACGGCTAGCCATCTTTTTTCCTGCAGCTTTGAAATACTCGTTCGAGGCTAAGTTAACGATCACCCCATCAGCAGCGTGGTCCAGCGCCGCACCAATACGATCGTTCCAATAAGCATAAAGCGTGTTGCCTGATTTTGTTGCCAACTTGCGACCCATTTCAAGGCGATATGGTTGAATACGGTCAAGTGGACGCAACACGCCGTAAAGCCCAGAAAGAATGCGCAAATGCTCTTGTGCATAAGCCAAGTCATCCGTCGATAAGTTCGCGGCCTGAAGCCCCATGTAAGTGTCACCCGCGAATGCGAATGCCGCCTGTTTGGTGGCGCGATCATCTGGAGACTCAGAGAATGCTTGGAAACGTTCCCGGTTCAACTTTGCCAAATCTTCAGAAATTTTCATCATAGCACGCAAGTCGGACACCGATAATTTGCGCGCGTGTTTTGCCAAAGTATTTGCATCCGATACAAAATCGGGTGTGGATGAATTAAGACCCTCAACAGGTTTGAAATCCATTTTCTTAGCAGGGGAAATAACGGCAAGCATGTGAACACCTCTTTAGAACTATTCTAATTTATAACAGGGAAATAGCAGAGGCCAAGTCTATTCTGTTTCGAGTATTTCCAAGAACGCATCACCGAAGCGTTCGGCCTTCTTCTCGCCCAACAAACGTTCCAATGACGCCATGTCGCGGGGCTTAGATTCAGCGCATTTTGCCAACAGGCTGGCAGAACACGCCATTGGTTTATCGTGGCCATGAGGGCCAGTCATCAATTCCAATTGCGCGGCTTGAAGCCGATCGAACACATCACCCGCATCCCGACCCGCAAGGCGACGACGTGATGGGTGTTGTTCTTGGACGCTATCATTGATGACCTCTAAGAATGCTGTACCGTAGCGCTCAAGTTTTACCGCTCCTACCCCTGAAAGGCGGGCGAAGTCATCTAAGTTGGCTGGGCGGGTTCGTGCCATTTCCATCAAAACGGCATCGGCAAAAACAACATAAGCAGGTGCATTCAATGCCTCTGCCAAAGCGCGCCGTTTGGATTTAAGGGCGGAGAACAACGTTTCATCTTCCTCTGCGACCAATGATTTTACTTTGACCTTGCGCTTTTCTTTGACAATCGTGTCACGGCGTAATTCGATTTTTTCTTCGTCGCGCAAGATTGGTCGTGCCGCATGGGTCATGCGAAAAGCACCGAACCGTTCCATATCAGGGCGGATCAAATCGTAACCCATCATTTGGCGAAACACAGCCTGCCATTCTGATTTTGAATAGTCTTTGCCAACACCAAATGTTGGAAGGCTTTCGTGGCCATGTTGGCGCGTTTTATCCGTAGATTGACCCCGCAAGATATCAATCAAATGCCCAGCGCCAAATCGTTCATCCGTGCGCAAGATAGCGGATAGCGCCATGCGGACGTGGGTGGTTCCATCAAACAGTTCTGGTGGACTGTCGCATAAATCGCAATTGCCGCAACTTTCTATATCATCGCCAAAGTAACGCAACAGAACGCGACGACGGCAACGTCGTGCTTCTGCCAAGCCAAGTAATGCGTTTAAGCGTCCGTGGTCTGCCTGTTTGCGATCAGCGGGGGCAAAGCCTTCGTCGATTTGAGATCGGCGTAATCGGATATCATCCGATCCGTATAACGTTAGCGTTTCGGCGGGTTCCCCATCACGTCCAGCGCGACCAATTTCTTGGTAATAACTTTCGATTGATTTGGGTAAATCAGCGTGAATGACGTATCGAATATCGGGTTTATCAATTCCCATTCCAAAGGCAACTGTTGCCACGACGATCAAACCATCTTCGAGCTGGAAGCGACGCTCAGCGATCCGACGATCATCGGCGTCCATTCCCGCGTGGTAATGAATTGCTGCGTGACCCGCAGTACGCAATGCCTGTGCCAGCGTTTCACATTTCGCCCGTGAGCCACAGTAAATGATCCCCGATTGCCCTTGCCGTGACGCCGTGAAGTTCAGAACCTGTTGGCGTGGCGTGTTTTTGGCGGCAAAGGCCAAATGAATATTGGGCCGATCAAACCCCTGAAGGAAAATCTTTGGGTCGCGATCTTTGAACAAGCGTTCAACGATTTCATCTTGGGTTTCAGGGTCGGCCGTGGCTGTAAATGCGGCCAGCGGCACATTGAGGCGTTCGCGTAATTCGCCAATGCGCAAATAGTCGGGACGAAAATCGTGGCCCCATTGTGACACACAGTGTGCTTCGTCCACTGCAATAAAGCTGATCGGCAGGTTGGATAACATGCGCTGTGTTCCCAAGTTGGCCAAACGTTCGGGTGCCACATAAAGCAGTTTCAACGCGCCATCTTCAAGTGCTTGAAACACTTCTTCGGTTTCTTCGTCTGTATTGCCACTGGTTAATGCACCTGCGTTTACCCCCAGTGCTTTTAAAGCGGAAACTTGATCTCGCATTAACGCGATCAAAGGAGAAACAACCAATGCCACGCCGTCGCGTGCAAGTGCCGGCAATTGAAAACACAGGGATTTACCGCCGCCTGTGGGCATGATCGCAAGGACGTCTTGGCCCGCAGTCACAGCATCCACAATTTCGGATTGGCCATCGCGGTATGCATCGTGACCGAAGACTGATTTCAATAGATCAGCGGGCATTTAGTTCCTGTTGAATTTTGTTGAACACATCAATCACATATTGCGATTCAGTGGACAAGAGCTGTTTCAATTTAGAACCTTTGACGTCAACAATTCAACTCGTGTTGGGTGCCACATTTCAATGGATGGCGTTGCGAAAATCTTGTTCACGAAACTGATTGGAATGCCTTGCTGTGTGAACAGTTCAACGTCTGCACGTTGTTGTGCTGCGACGTCAATGGATTGACCAGTGTGTTCGTGATTATATGCGTAGCCGTGAAATCCAAAATTCGCAAATGGATCGGCGGTGCGCGAATTCCCCGCGACAAAGATGACAGTGCAGGCGGAATAGCATTTACCGTCCACATGAGTGTTCAAGCCACGCTCGCGGATCAAACGATAAAAACCGCGCGCTGCAAATATGTTTCCGCCTGTGCTGTCCAATGTAACTTGGCGAAGCGTGTTTATGTCATCCAAATCGCGAAAAGCATTGTATTGTTTCAATGTAATCGGCCCCGAAATAAATAGCACATGCCCGTCGTTTGAACGCGCCAACGTGATTATAGCAGGGTCAACAAATGGTTCTGGTTCAGGATCAAAAAGGTAATGATACTGATCTATCATTTGCCAAGACGTTGTGATGATGACCGCCATTATGGCCACAAACAGGGCAATGATTTTAAAGATGCCGTCTGGTTGATCCAGGCCCGATTTAGCGGCACGCGCTGTGCCGATGATTTGCCAAATCAAAGCCAGCACCATAAATGGGAATAAAACGTACCATATTCCAGCTGGTGCATTTATCAGATTAATACCGATCAAATGGATCACAAGCCGTACACAAAAAAGATTCACCACGACCAGCCAGATAAAATCGGTTCGCCCTGTCCAATGTGTTTTGATAAATGTGATACCGCTTCTGTACAAACCAACCCTTTCGTGGCTGGCAGTATCATAGCATGGATTACGCTGTCGTTTCCAAAATATGCACCCATGTATCGCCATATTTGCGCGCATCCAGCATGGTGAAGCCAGAAGGCGCAATTTGGCGCGCATTCTCTTCCCATATGCACAGCGCATCATCGGTTAACCAGCCGCCTTCTAGACAGGCGGTTAGTGCAGTTTGGCCCATTGCTTTGCCATATGGCGGGTCTAGGAAGACGAGGTTATATGGCGCGCCATTTACAGGCCCCATTTTTGTGGCATCGCGCCGGAACAGTTTTGTTTGACCAATAGCGCGAAGGATATCCGTATTTTCCCGGATCAAGGCACGCGCCTTGATCCCATCATCAACGAACAAAACATGCGCGGCACCACGCGACAATGCCTCGAATCCCAAGGCGCCCGTACCAGCGAAAAGGTCCAGCACGCGCGCGTCGGTAACGGGATCTCCGTAACCCCCGTTAATCAACAGATTAAAAATGCTTTCGCGCACCCGATCTGTGGTTGGGCGCAAATGCGCGCCTGTGTCACCACTGCCCAATGATGCCAAAGCGGTTCCACGAAAATTACCCGCAATGATCCGCATTACAAAAGTGACTTTAGGTCAGTTTCTGGATCGGTAATAACTGACCGATCGGGTGATCTTCCTGCTTCGATCAGGCGTTTACCGATCATATAACCGCGCGGATCATTCATAGCGTCAACTGCCAGTAGTGTTTCGCCCTTATAATACCAAAACGATGTCGTCGCTTCCGTTATCCGTGACACAACATTATCAAAACCAATATTCAGACCTGCGATTTGAAGTTTGATGTCAAATTGATCCGACCAGAACCAAGGCTTGGCAATATATTCATTGTCACCACCCATAATATTGGCGGCTACCAATTCCGCTTGATCAATGGCGTTTGGTACACTTTCAAGTCGGATTCGACCACCGCGATAAGGGAATGATGCGCAATCGCCTGCAGCCCAAATTCCATCAACAGAGGTGCGCCCATGCGCGTCTGTTTTAATGCCATTTTCAATATCACAACCTGCCATTTCAGCCAGTGCAATCGACGGAGTGATCCCGACACCCGCGATGACGAAATCAACGTCCAGAGTGCTGCCGTCGGTTAGTTCTGCGCCTGAAACACGTCCCGTACCTGTTAGTTTCGACAGGCCGACACCTTCGCGAATGTCGACACCGTGAGATGTGTGTAATGTGCGAAAATAGTCCGATGTCTCAGTGCTGGCAACACGTTGTAAAATACGATTCGCCATTTCGACAAGGGTCACGCGAAGGCCCAATTTGGATGCGACGGCGGCTGCCTCTAATCCAATGTAACCGCCACCGATAATAAGGACGTGTTGTTTTGGTTTGAATTCTGGCTCCATTGCATTGACGTCATCCAGTCCGCGCACAACATAAACGCCATCCAAATCGCCACCGACTGCGGCAGGTAACCGACGTGGGTCAGAACCTGTTGTAATAACCAGTTCATCATAATTTAATGTATCGTCGCCAACGGTAATTGTTTTCGCCAATGCATCTACGTTTGTGACTGTTTCGCCCAATCGAAGATTGATATTCTGCTCACCATAGAAATCCAATGGGCGTAAATACAAACGCTCTACATCCATTTCACCCAGCAGATATTTTTTGGAAAGTGGTGGGCGTTGATATGGCGGTGATTTTTCAGCGCCAATCAGGGTTATGTCACCTTCAAACCCAGAATTACGCAATTTAACAACTGCGGATGAACCTGCTTGGCCTGCACCTACGACGACGACATGTGACATGGTATTTCCCTGATGGCGTTTGTTTCGAACAACATATACTTATTACGAAAATTTCAAAAATGAAAAGGACGAATTATGACGATTTCAGTGGGCGACAAGTTACCAGCAGCAACATTTCGATATATGAGCGAAGACGGGCCTGCCAGTCACAGCACTTCAGACCTAACAACTGGGAAAAAAATTGTTATTTTTGCATTACCAGGTGCATATACAGGAACGTGCTCAACGGCTCATATGCCTAGTTTTGTGCGTAATGCAGATGCCATTCGTGCCAAAGGCGTAAACGGAATTTATTGTCTGGCCGTAAACGATATCTTCGTTATGCAGTCTTGGGCCAAGGAATTAGAAGCCGACACCGCTGGTATTTCTATGCTATCTGATGGCGATGGATCGTACACTGCGGAAATCGGATTCGACTTTAGCGCCCTTCCTGTTGGATTGATCGGTCGCTCAAAACGATATTCTATGATCGTAGAAGATGGCGTAGTGACTGCCCTAAACGAAGAGAAAAATCCAGGCGTTTGTGATATTTCCGGAGGCGAAACCATTCTGGATCAGCTGTAAAGAACATCCATTTTAGTGGCCAATTTAATATCTAATTCCGTCAACCCGTCGGCAGAATGCGTCGTAAGGGTGACGGAAACACGGTTATACACGTTAGACCATTCCGGATGGTGATCCATTTTTTCCGACAAAATTGCCACCGATGACATCCATCCAAATGCTCGTACAAATGTTTTGAATTTATATTCCTTGTGAATCGCATCGCGACCATCAACCATCGCCCAACCCGAGGCGGTTAATGCTGGCAACTGTTCGGCACGCTGTTTCTGAGTTAGTAAATCCGGCATTTATTCACCTTTCGTTTTGCGAAACGGACCATAGGATGTAAGGACTTCAATTTCCTCGTCCACCGCGTCACGTTCTGCGTTTAAATACGTTTGTACTGCATCGGAAAACCCGGCGTTCGCGAACCAATGCAATGAATATGTCGGTGTCGGTAAATATCCACGAGCCAATTTATGTTCGCCTTGAGCACCAGCTTCTACGCATTGCAACCCATGTTCAATCGCATAATCAATAGCGCGATAGTAGCATAGTTCAAAATGCAGACATGGATGATCTTCGACGCAGCCCCAATAACGGCCATAAAGTGTATCACGGCCAATAAAATTCAGTGCCCCCGCGACCCAGCGGCCATCGCGTTCGCACAGAAACAAAACAATATCATCGCGAAGGGTTTTATGGGCACGGGCAAAAAATTCACGCGTTAAATAGGGAGTTCCCCACTTTCGCGCACCCGTATCTGTATAGAATTTCCAAAAGGCATCCCAATGTTCAGGTTGAATTTCGCCACCTGTGAATTGATGAAATGTTCCGCCGAAATCCGCCGCTGTAGCGCGTTCTTTGCGCAGGTTCTTTCGTTTGCGCGATGAGAGCTGCGCCATGAAATCACCGAACGAACTGTAATCCGAATTTTGCCAATGGAACTGTTGACCAATCCGTTGCAAAAGCCCCAATTCTGGCCCCGCGTTAAATTCATCTGCCGTGCAAAATGTGACATGCGCAGATGACCATCCCTGTTGCGACACAACAGATTTCATACCTTGGATGAGCGCAGATCGCCCGAAGTCTGTGTAATCGGGATGGGTCAAAAACCGCCGCCCAGTGGCTGGCGTAAAGGGTGCCGCGATTTGTAATTTTGGGTAATACCGCCCGCCTGCATTTTCAAATGCATGCGCCCAATTATGATCGAAAATATATTCACCCTGTGAATGGCCTTTGGCATAGCTGGGCATGACCGCAATGACATGGCCATCTTTACGCGCAGCAATGTATTGGGGAACCCAGCCAGTTCCTTGGCCCACCGAACCGCTGTCCTCTAATGCTTTTAGAAATCGATAAGTTGTGAATGGATCGATGGCGCGCGTTTCTGCGGCTTCTGGGCACGCACAAGCATCCCAATCGAATTGACCAATATCCGTGATACTGGCATGAACAGAAACCTCAATTGGGGCGGGGTCGTTCATATGATGTCTTTGGGCATGTATCCCTCGAACGTGATGGAATCAACGATCTTACGTGCCTGATCTTCTTGATCTGGCGTTCGCACCGTCCAGCAGAAAATTGCAGCGCCTTGTGATTTCAAATCAGCAACGCGTGGGGCTGATAAATCCGCACGATTATGGGAAATGAAGCTGGCACCAATCAGATCATAATGCGGAATTTTTGCCAATTCCGCGCAGCGTTGCGCTGGAACATTCGGCCAATCTTTGGCGACATAGGCATCAGTGACAAGTCCACGTGGAATATTTGGTGCAAGCATGGCACAACGCGCGATCATTTCAGGATTGAACGACATCACGGCAATTGAGCCATTGTAGTCGCGCATTACCACGCAGGTGGCAGCTTCTAGGTTGGACAGCTTTGACCCCAAAGCGCCATCTTGGTCTTTGAGTTCAATCAACACTGGAATTCGACCATCCACATATTTCATGAATTCATCGAAACGCGGGATACCTTGTTCACCACCAGTCAAAGAAATTGCCTGAAGGGTGTCCGCATCATAGTTTGCAACTAATCCAGTTTTGCTAGTTAAGCGGTCCAATTCGTAGTCGTGGAAAACCATTGGCACACCGTCACGTGATAATTGCAAATCGATTTCTACGGCAATGCCAAGGGCAATAGCGGCGTCCAACCCTTCGTAAGAATTTTCTGGGCGGCCTGCATTTTTATTGTGCAATGTACGGTGTGCAATGGGGCCGTCAATGAAGGGCTGGAGTGGATTCATTTGATTTGAAAGATGCCTTCAATCTCGACGGCAACGCCCAAAGGAAGACTGCTGGAACCAACAGCGGCACGCGCATGTTTTCCAGCGTCGCCGAACACGGCGCCAATGAAATCGGACGCGCCATTGATGACCTGTGGATGGTCTAAGAAATCAGGTGTGCAATTCACAAAACCACCCAATTTCACAACCTGCACCAAACGATCCAAATCACCACCACATGCTGATTTCACTTGTGCGATAAGGCTTATGGCACATGTTTTTGCAGCTAACTTACCTTGTTCAACGGTGAAGTCCGCGCCAAGTTTTCCGTTAATACGCCCATTCGCGTCGCCCGAAATTTGACCCGATACATAAACCATATCACCAACAATGACATAGGGTACATAGTTCGCGGCAGGTGCAGGTGCATCGGGTAAAGTTACGCCCAATTCGGCAAGCCGTGTTTCGTATTTTCCAGACATTTCATTTCCTTTTAGTTTTTACAAAAGGCTAGTGTCTTTGCAAATTTTGGCAAGCCAAAATCGCTTATTCACGAAACGCCCGATTGAAATAATCAGCAAAGGGTTTCACCAAATAATTTAGCGGCGTCCGATCACCTGTTTTAATGAAAGTTTCTACAGGCATACCAGGCAACAATTCAACCTGACCAAGTCGCTCAATTTCGCCAATATTTGGCACCAATTCAGCGGTATAAAATTGCTCGCCAGTCACTTCGTCGGTAAAAACGTCGGCAGACACTTTGGATACGGTACCAAAAATTTCAGGCGTTGTACGCAAATCAAACGTCGAAAACCGCAGGCTCGCAGGTTGCCCAACAGAAACTTGATCCACATGAATTGTTTCAATACGGGCTTGAACGACCAAAGGTTGGTCTTGTGGAATGATATACAAAATTGGATCAGCTGGTCGTACAACAGACCGTAACGCGTGTACTTGCATGCCATAAACAATGCCCGCAACTGGTGCGCGGACGTCCAAACGTTTTAGTGTTTCTTTGGCGACCAACAGGCGCTCCAATAGTTCTATCTCGTTCGTCTCTATATCCTGCAAATCAGTTTCCGCTTGTTCGCGGCGTTCTGATCCCATGCGCAATGCTTCTAATTCGGTTTCTATAATTTGCGCGCCATTGGAGGCAATGCCGGCCAAAATTTCACCGCGTTCGCCTTGTAAATTTGCTTCTTCGCGCTGTAGCGATAAAACGCGACTGGCTTGCGCCAAACCTTTGGCCAATAGGCCCTCTTGGTCAACGCGCTCTTTTGCGATCAACTCAATTTGCCGGTCCAAAGATTTGACCTGCTGTTCGCGCCCAGTGATTTGCAACTCGATTTGCGATTTGCGTTCTGCCAGCTGCGCCAATGTGCGTTCATAGGTTTCTAAACGCGCTTTAAACAAGCTGGTTTGAGTCACTAATATTTCACGAAGCTTTGGGTCCGATTTCGCGCGTTCTTCGAAGATTAGATCGAATTTCAACACTTCAGAGTCATCGCGTTCGGCGCGTAATCTTGCACGTCGCCCTGCATACTCAGACAGTTGACCATCCAAAACGGACTCTTGAGACTTCAGAAAATTATCATCAAAACGCAAAACAATATCGCCCGCGACAACACGTTGACCATCTCGTGCCAAAATTTCGCCGACTACACCGCCATCTGGATGTTGTACCACTTGGCGCAAACTTTCGACTTGGATTGTCCCCGATGCAACAATTGCGCCTGCTATACGCGTCATGCTACCCCAAACGCCAATTCCGCCAATCAATGCGATCAAAGCCAAAACACCGATTAAAATTGGCACGCGCGCTGACCATTTTTTCATATCCTGCTGCGTCGTCATTTTTGTTTTCCAAGCGTATAGTTGGCCTGAACAGATCCAGGACCACCCAGACTTGATTTTATCTGAGAGGCATTTTTGACAAATTTCGCCAAAACGTCATCACGCAGACCAAAGGCCTTGGGCATCCCGTTTTCCAGTATCAATAACGTATCGCATGATTGGATAGCAGAGGGGCGATGCGCCATGATAATGACGGATTTATTTTCTGCCTTCATTTGTGAAATGGCCGTATTCAGCGCAGCCGAACCAACAGAATCGAGTGCCGAATTGGGTTCGTCCAACACCAGCAAGATCGGATCGCCGTACAATGCACGCGCCAACCCAATACGTTGGCGTTGCCCGCCAGATAGCGCACCACTGTGCGCAGAAATGACTGTATTATAACCATCTGGCTGTTCCAAGATAAGTTCATGTGCACCTGCGCGTTTAGCGGCTGCAACAACCATTTCTTCGTCTGGATTTTGGCTCATGCGCGCAATGTTTTCAGCAATCGTCGCGGGAAATAACGTCACGGATTGTGGAAGGTAACCAATGTATTTCCCCAAAGTGTCAGGATCATATTGATCCAGCGTGGCGCCGCCTAAACGCAATGATCCACTGACGATCGGCCAGTAACCTGAAATCACGCGCGCCAACGAAGATTTACCACTGGCAGATTGTCCAATGACACCCATGGCCTGTCCGGGCTCAACAATGAAAGAAACACCACGCAAGCATGGCGTCGCGCTGCCTGGTGGTACAGTTGTCAAATTCTTAGCCTCAAGAGAGGCAATCGGTGTTGGCAAGGCCACCTGTTTAGCTTGCAATGGTGAGCGTTCCAAAAGCTCACTGAGCGAATGCCAAGCGGAAACGGATTGTTGAATGTGCGGCCATTGCGATACAGCCTGTTCCACTGGTGCCAAAGCCCGTCCCAACATGATTGAGCTGGCGATCATCGCACCTGGCGATAATTCACCCTGCAAAACCAAATAGGCACCCAAACCCAACATTGCCGACTGTAAAAACAATCTAAATGACTTCGTGAATGCGGAAAACATGCCTGTCTGATCACTCGCAGCGATATCATGCTGTAACGCTTCGTCGCTTTGGTCTTTCCAGCGTGACAGAACGTCGTGGCGCATGCCTAAACCTTCGACTGCTTCACTTTCGGCTCTGATGGATTGGGCCATTTGGTTGGCTTGCGCCAGTTTATGTTGAGCGCCAATCGTGTTTCGTCGTGTCATCAATTGATTGATCAAAGAAAGGATGATCAAGGACACGCCACCGATCAGCCCCAGCCACCCCATCATTGGGTGGAAAATGAAAATTGCTGCTGCAAAGATTGGCGTCCAAGGCATATCAAAAAGACTAAATAAAGCGTTGGACGAAAACACCTTTTGCACGGTTGCCAAATCGCTGACACCACTGATGGATTTATTTCCAAAATGTGGTTGTTTTGCTGTTTCCAGCACGGCAAAGAATACACGTTTGCTGAGGATCGAGTGTATACGCGCACCGACACGCGCCATAACGCGGCCCCGCGCCCAGTCCAAAAACCCCATCATCACATACAGCAACATTACCAATATCGTCAGTGCAGTTAAAGTTTCGACCGAACGGCTGGATAAAACGCGGTCATAAACCTGTAACATGTACAAAGGGCCGGTAAGCATCAGAAGGTTTACAAAAATAGAAAAAATAAACACTGCGACAAAGAGAATCGTACTCTGCTTGCGTGCATTGCGCAGCTCTGCGCGGCCTTTGGGGTAAATATTTCTTGCTTGCATTAAATTCTCGATTCTTGGGCAATCACCCTAACATTCTTTCCCTTTTGACACGTTAATGTATATTGGAACAACGAAATAGTACCCCTTTGTTTACAACTGTGTCCCATTTCCCGCCATAATATGGTTTTCCCTATGCGTCTGTGGACTTCGCTTTTGAAATCGCATAAATCGGCGACTACTCCCAGTTGGACTTATTTTATGACTAATAAATTTAAACGCCTTTTGGCAATTCCCTTGTTTTTGCTGCTTGCATTGCAACTGTCTGCCTGTGCCACTCCGTCGGGTGATGGATTTCACGATCCCATGGAAAAAATGAACCGTAAGACGCATTCTTTGAACAAGAAGTTGGATAAGGCTCTATTGCGCCCAGCTGGCAATGCATATGGTGCAGTGATTGGCGATGTTGGCGACGAAATTATTAATAATTTTTCATCCAACATGTCCGAGCCATCAACCATTGTGAATCAAATTTTGCAGGGCCGCTTAATCCGCGCAACCAAATCTACAATCCGCTTTGCCGTTAATTCAACGGTAGGGATGGCCGGCATAACAAATGCGGCAGAAGATTTTGGCATGGAACGCGATGAATCTGACTTTGGTGAAACCTTGCATGTTTGGGGTGTCGGCGAAGGAGCATATGTTGAATTACCGTTTTACGGCGGATCAACAACGCGTGATACAGTGGGTATTCTTGTTGATTTTGTTACCGATCCGATGGATCAGGTTATACCGTCCAAATACAAGCCACACACAACAGCAGTGAAGCTTGTTGAATTGGCAGGCGATCGTGACGAATACAGTGAGGTTATTGATGGTGTCTTATACGCAACCGAAGATAGCTATGCGTCGCAGCGACTATACTATTTACAAAATCGCCGCTTTTTTCTGAGTGGTGGCGAAATTTCTGATGCAGATTTGGAGAACCCTTACGATGTTGAATAATCCTACTTTGACCCGCCGGAAAACATTGGCCGGTTTAGCATGTACAGCAACGTTTGCGACAAGTGCTCCAGCCATGGCTTTGACCAAAACAGAGGCCGAGGCCCTCATCAACAAACTGACATCGGAAGTTCTGGATACCATCAACGCTGGAAAATCAAATGCTGCGATGTTCAAGGATTTCGAAGGTATATTCGCACGTTATGCAGATGTACCTTTGATTGCACAAAAAGCGTTAGGCACGACATGGCGCACAGCCAGCCCCACTCAACGACGCGCATATGTTGCAGCATTTCGCGGATATATGGCGCGGTATTACGGCAAGCGTTTTGAAGAGTTTATTGGATCAAAAATAACCGTAAAAAAATCACGTAAAACACCTGGTGGATATTTGGTTGATACAAACATAAAATTGCGCGGATCGTCCGCATTCAAAGCGCAGTGGCATGTGATTGATGCACGTGGCAAGACGCTGATGTACAACTTGTTCCTTGAGGGCGTCAGCGTTTTATCTGACGTGCGAGTTCAAATCGGATCAATGTTGGACAAACGTGGTGGTTCCGTTGATAAGCTGACTGCGCATTTGCGCACAGCTGGCTGATCACCCGTTACTTTTTACCGAACAGTTTTTTAAACAAACTGCCAATATCAGTTTTGGTTTGTTGCGTGTCCTTCTTGATTTGATCCTGTAATTGCTCAATTTCATTTTCAATTGATTTGAACGCATCTTCGATTGCATTCGTACCTGTTGTGGCATCATTTGGCGCGAATGGCTGTGGCACCTGCATCGACAGCGGCGTCAATGGCAGGCCTTCGTGAACGCGTAGCATTGTTTCGCGCCATATCTCTGCTGGCAATCCGCCCCCTGTTACGCCTGACAGTTTACGGTTGTCGTCGTATCCCATCCAAACACCCGCCACATAATCCGCCGTAAATCCAATGAACCACGCATCGCGAGCACCTTGTGTGGTTCCCGTTTTGCCAGCCGCTTGGCGTTCGCCCAGATCAGCGCGCCCACCAGTACCCTGCTTAACTACTTGGTGCATCATATAGGTGAGTTGACTGGCTGCTTCGGGGTTTATCACACGTAAGCCTTGGCCTGTTTCATGACGCAGTAAAGGTTCCTGATCGCCCTGCAATGTCAGCGAAGACAAGGCATAGGGTCGTGCGGACACGCCACCATTTAGAATACCAGCATACGCCCCTGTCATTTCCAAAAGGGTACTTTCGCCTGCACCCAACGCCATTGCAGGCACCAGTGGGATCTCTGTTGTTATGCCAAGATCAGTTGCCAATGCACGCACACGTTCACGGCCAGTTTCTTCGCTAACTTTGACGGCGATTGTATTGATAGATTTCGCCAACGCATAGGTCAGTGTCACGTCGCCTTCGAATCTGCGATTATAGTTTTTGGGCTCCCAAGGGCCACTGGGTGTTGAAATGCTGACTGGTTCGTCTGTTAAGATGCTGTCATATCGAAAGCCACTTTCCAGTGCGGCCGCATAAACAAAGGGTTTGAAAGCAGACCCTGTTTGGCGCAGAGCCTGTGTCGCGCGATTGAACGATCCCGCCAATCCCGTTTTACGCCCACCCACCATGGCACGAACGGCACCGTCACGTGACATGACAACAATTGCGCCTTGTGCATTTGAGCCAGCTTTTAGTTTTTGAAATACAACATCCAGCGCATCTTCGGCCGATTTTTGAATGCGCTTGTCAAACGTTGTATGGATGATGACGTCAGCATTAGCATCCTTAATAATGAATTCAGGCGCCGTGCCCAAAACCCAATCAGCGAATGCGCCGCCTGCTTTGTCCGCTGCTACTTGGGACAGTTGTGCTGGGTTGGTACGGGCATTTGATGCTTGTGGTTGCGTCAAATAACCTTGATTTTCCATCAAGCTGATAATCAGGTTGGCACGCTTTTGTGCGCGATCCAAATTACGAATTGGATTCGATGCAGACGGCGCTTTTAACAATCCAGCCAGCATTGCACTTTCTGCAGGTGTTACTGTACGCGCCGATTTACCAAAGTATCGTTGGCTGGCGGCCTCAAAGCCATAGGCGCCGGAACCCAAGAATGCGCGGTTCAAGTAAATTGTCAATATTTCATCTTTTGTGTATTTCAGTTCCATAGCCATTGCCATTGGAACCTCTTTCAATTTGCGGATCTTGGATGGCAAATCTTTAAAATAGATATCCTTGGCCAACTGTTGAGTGATCGTAGAACCGCCGTTACCTTCCCAAGGTTTGCGCCCAGCACGTATATTGATCCGAACAGCACCCGCTATGCCGCGTGGACTGATGCCCCAATGGCCGTAGAACCGTTTGTCTTCGGTCGCGATGATTGCGTTCTTTAGATGCGGGGAAACCGTGCTGGCGGTAACTTCGCCGCCGAACTGATCACCGCGCCACGCAAAGACATCACCCTTTGCATCCAGCATAGTGACCGAGCCCTTTTGCCGATCATCCATTAAAACGGACACATCCGGGAGCTTTCCAAAATCAATAAAGATTGCCGTTCCCAAAACGATCAAACCCATGATTGTCACAGTGGAGAACGACAACCACAAGACGCGAAAAATCATACGAAAGAAACCCTTAACAAAACGCACAATTGGATTGCTATGTTTTTGTTTCGACCGGCCGGCCTTACGCGCAACTTTTTTTCTCGCGGGCTTTGGCGCCGCTGTTTTTTTCACCTTCGGTTTTGCCTTAGGTTTTGATTCTGAAAAATTGCGTTTCGGCGCGACTAAAGGAGTGCGCTTTTTTGGATTGTCTGCCATTTGCCTGTCTGACCTTTGCGGTTCGTTATCGTTAGGATACGCATTCTTCTTGCATTTGTGGAGTACTGATTATCAGGTAATTCGCCGCGTTTACTGCTTAATTTTTAAACAAAATCATTTCCATGTTTAAATTTTATGCAAATTCGTGAAATCTTGCGAGTTTCCTATCCTGATTTCTTGAGTATTCTATAGAACTTTAATCCTCTGAGCCCACACGGCGGCCCAACGTCGTCTGGAAAGAGGTCAATATGAAACTGATAATCGCAACAATCAAACCCTTTAAGTTAGAGGAAGTTCGCCAAGCGCTGAGCGATGTTGGTGTTACGGGGATGATGGTCACAGAAATCAAAGGTTACGGTGCACAATCCGGTCATACAGAAATATACCGAGGCGCTGAATATGCCGTGAATTTCGTCCCAAAAATACGCTTGGATATTGTCGCCCAAGACGCCGACGTCGATCCGATTTTGGACACCATTCAAGCCACTGCAAAAACAGGCAAGATCGGTGACGGAAAAATCTTTGTCACAAATGTGGAACAGGCCGTGCGTGTACGCACCGGCGAAACCGGTACTGACGCTGTTTAAGCGCCGAAAGGAAAACCAATGAAACTACGATTTCTAATATTAAGTGCTGTTGCAACATCAATCGCAAGCAGCGCGATTGCCCAAGATGCGGCCGTAACTGTGCCCACCGATTCAGTCTTTATTCTAAACTCCCTTCTCTTTTTGATTGGTGGCTTTCTGGTCTTTTGGATGGCCGCTGGATTCTCGATGCTCGAAGCAGGCTTGGTGCGTTCTAAAAACGTTACTATGCAGCTAACGAAAAACATGGGCCTGTTTGGCTTTGCTTGTATTGCTTACTATCTGATCGGATATAATCTGATGTATCCATTGGGAACATGGGCCGTCGATGGTGTTCTGTCTGGTGTATGGAGCGTGGCCGTTATGGAAGCGGTTGGTATCGATGCCGCTAGCGCTGACGACTATTCATATGCTGCAACCGGTTCGGATTTCTTTTTCCAGCTTATGTTCTGCGCTGCGACGGCGTCTATTGTTTCTGGCGCCTTGGCTGAACGCATCAAATTGTGGCCTTTCTTGATCTTTACGATCATTTTGACGGGTGTCATCTACCCAGTACAAGCATCATGGAAATGGGGTGGTGGTTTCTTGGACCAAATGGGGTTCTTGGATTTCGCGGGCTCTACGGTTGTACACTCTGTTGGTGGTTGGGCTGCCTTGGCTGGTGCTTTGATTTTGGGTCCACGCATTGGTAAATATACCAAGGACGGGCGCACAGTTCCATTCATGGCATCTAACTTGCCGTTGGCGACATTGGGTACGTTCATTTTGTGGATGGGTTGGTTTGGATTTAACGGCGGTTCACAATTAGCCATGGGTACAATTGGCGATGTTGCTGATATTTCACGTGTCTTTGTGAATACCAATGCCGCTGCAGCGGCTGGCTTAATTACCGCGCTGATCTTGACACAGCTGATCTACAAGAAGCCTGACTTAACAATGATCTTGAATGGCGCATTGGCGGGCTTGGTTGCAATCACTGCAGAACCTTTGACACCGTCAATCGGCCAAGCGTCCTTGATTGGTGCCATTGGTGGTGCGATCGTCGTGTTCGGCGTTCCATTGCTGGATCGTTTGAAAATTGACGATGTTGTAGGCGCCATCCCTGTTCACTTAATGAGCGGTATCTGGGGTACAATTGCGGTTGTTTTCACAAATTCAGACGCGTCGTTAATGACGCAATTGTATTCAATCATCATAGTCGGCGCATTCACATTCGTTTTCTCCGCGCTGTTGTGGTTCATTTTAAAAGCCGCCACAGGCATTCGCGTAAGCGAAGAAGATGAAATCACAGGCTTGGACATATCCGAATTAGGTATGCCAGCATATGATATCCTAAAATAACGCTCGTTAGACAGCTACGGGAGCCGGCCTTAGGGCCGGTTTTTTTGTTTGCAAAGTTGTTACTTTTGTCATTCAGTGAACGCAGGAGAACTCATCATGTCACAAACTGTTACCAGCCTTCCCAACTTGCAATACTTAGAACAACGCACAGATCTTGCGGCCGCATTTCGTTGGACCGCACGCTTGAATATGCACGAAGGCGTTGCAAACCATTTTTCATTGGCCGTGAATGATGACGGAACACAGTTTCTGATGAACCCAAATCAAATGCATTTTGAACGGATCAAAGCCAGCGACATGTTGTTTATCGACGCCAATGACCCTGACACATTAAGTGGCCCAAATGCACCTGATCCAACGGCATGGGGTTTGCACGGTGCGATCCATCGCCATTGCCCACATGCGCGGTGTGCAATTCATGTTCATTCAATTCACGCAACTGTGTTGGCCTGTCTTGCTGACAGCACTTTGCCACCCATCGATCAAAACACCGCAACTTTTTACAATAGGTATGTGATCGACGATCAGTTCGGTGGATTGGCGTTCGAAGAAGAGGGTGAGCGCTGTGCACAACAGTTTCAAGATCCCAAAAAGACTGTCATGATCATGGGCAACCACGGTGTTATGGTGATTGGGGATACCGTCGCGGAAACATTCAATCGGATGTACTATTTTGAACGCGCTGCCGAAACTTATATTCGTGCGTTGCAAACAGGGCAAAAACTACGCGTTTTATCCGATGCAATTGCGGAAAAAACTGCCCAAGAACTGGAAGAGTATCCAGGCCAAGCCGAAAAGCATCTCTCAGAGCTTAAGGCGATCCTAGACAGTGAAAATTCCGATTACGCTTCTTAAAAG
>DKMK01000003.1 GCA_002469545.1 Rhodobacterales bacterium UBA7416
ACAAATAACAATGCCATTACCGTTAGCTACGGTAGTTTTTCCGTGACTTTGTCTGGCCACGAAAAACCGTTCGAGCTATTAAAGCAAGTCACCGACTATTACAGTCACCTTGCCATCAGCAATCCTAACTTTGGCGCAATGCCAATGGTTTCAACGATGGAAGCTTCTACGGCTATCACACCTGAACTCAGCCAAAAAACACCAACGCAAGCCGTTGATAGTAAACAAGAAACCATCAACACCGCACAATCAAACGGCGAAGCAGAAGAAAACACAGACAACTTATGGCAGGAGCCACTTAAAGCATATGATGGCGAACCACTTGTTTTGAACGCACCGTTAAAATCAGCTACATCCGCAGAAGAAACATTAATTGCTGCCGCTGACCAGGCCCTCTCGGCCCCAGAACTTGCACCTGACACCACACCAGAACAAACAAACCCACGTAGCAAATTCTTGACTAGCAACTATCCTTTCCGCCACTTCCCTTTGCGTCGACCAGGCCGTAGTTAAATTCAAATGTCACTAGATGCGATGCATTCTTGGACATTCGGATAACTTCTAAATATTGCCATAGTTTTTATTTATATCTTAAGGAATCATAGATGACCGCAAGGTCTAGCATGTTCTGTAATGTGCTATGTTTACTAAAGGGTGTAAAAAAATGACTGCTATCGAAAGCCGCGTGCTGTCCGTTTCGTACGGAAGTTTTTCTGTAAAATTAGAAGGTTTCGACGATCCATTCGCGATCATGCGACGCGTAACTGAATATTTCCGCTCCGTTGCTGCACTTGATCCCAGCTTTGGTCAAAAACCACTCATCGAAGACCTGTCTGTTCTCGAAGCAATTGAAACTGCCGTTTTCAATGACGACGTGTCTTTGGATACACAAGGATCGACTATAACTCTACGTCCTAAGGAATCCCAGGCAGACCTCGCACACGATATTTTCAAGCTGGATAACACCGACTTAGCGCCAGTAACTGAAACCGCAACACCAGCCGAAAACACACTTTTAGATTTGGGTGCAGAACAGCAAATTGCGTTATCAAAAACACCGCTTGATCTGCGCGAAATGGCTCATAATCACGAAGAAATGCCATTCGTACGCACCGAAAACCAAAGACAAGCGTTAGAAGAGCCAATCGCCGCGCCAAGCATTGACCAAGAACAAACAATTGATCTTGAGGCAACATTGGCAAAAATCGCATCAGCATCCACACTACAACAGGATATCACTGACGTTTTAAGCAATGAAAGCTTGGAAATTGCACAGCCAGAATCTGCACCAATAATCGAAACAACCGCAGTTGAAATTGTGCAGGAAATGACCGAAACGGTTACACCACGTGCCTATCGTTCGCTCAGCGTAGACGACTTTGATCCAGTATCTGCTGAACCCACACCTCCCGTGCAGACAGCCGCGCAAATCGGACAAGAGTCAGAAGACGAAATCAAAGCATTGATTACCAAATTCTCAATGACGAACGTTGCCGATCAACCCGTCATAGAAGAACGTGTAATCGAAACACCTGCTTTAGAACTCCCAATTGTCGAAGAAACAATCGAGTTACCAAAAACAAGTGAACTTGCTGCTGACTTAGCTGCCGATTTAAACAGTCAAGACCCAGTAGAGAAAAACAAACTGCGGATCATTCGTAACGAATACGTTTACGAAGAGCCGGAACAATTGGAAAAGGTTGCGGAAACCACACCTCCGCCAGCAATAGCAGTGAACCCGTTTCGCAAGTTCCCAAAACGCGTCGCTGAACCAAAAGCAACCGCACCAGTTCTGGAAGAACCTGAAGACGATATCATACACACATACCGTAAACTCAGCGCCGAACACGGTTAACCCAAAACATCAGACATTAAAAAGGCGCCACATTGGGCGCCTTTTTTTATTGTTCTTCTTCCGCGTCTGGATCGGCTTGGCCAACCCCCATAAACACGCTCTTGAATGGGAAAATCCAGGCAACACCCAATATAACGTAGATGCAAAATTGCAGAACTTTGCCAAACCAGCCAAGGTCAATGAACCAATAACCGGCACGCGACATAATCGCCGCCGCGATTATGATATACAGCGGCATCACCACCAATAACACAACCAGCGACAACCGACGTCTTGCTTTGTATGACAGCGCCATCAGTCAGCAAACGGGTCAGTGACCAAAATCGTGTCTTCACGTTCTGGGCTTGTGGACACCAATGCAGCAGGGCAATCAATCAGCTCTTCGATGCGACGGACATATTTAATCGCAGCGGCTGGCAAATCATTCCATGACCGCGCACCTTCGGTGCTCTCGCTCCAACCTGGCATTTCTTCGTAAATCGGCACACAACGTGCCTGCTCTTCAGCCGCCGTTGGCAGATAATCCAAACGCTTTCCGTCCAAATCATAAGCCACACAAATTTTCAGCGTCTCAAAGCCATCCAATACATCAAGCTTAGTCAAACAAATGCCGGTGATGCCAGATGTTGCACATGTTTGGCGCAACAATGCCGCGTCAAACCAACCACAACGACGCTTACGTCCAGTAGTGGTTCCAAACTCATGTCCACGTTCGCCCAAACGTTGACCATCATCGTCATCCAACTCTGTTGGAAACGGTCCCTCGCCCACGCGTGTTGTGTATGCTTTGACGATACCCAATACATAATCAATCGCTGTCGGGCCTAAACCCACACCAGTGGCCGCTTGACCAGCAATAACGTTTGATGATGTCACGAATGGATATGTACCAAAATCGATATCCAACAATGCGCCTTGCGCACCTTCAAACAAAATACGCTTACCCGCTTTGCGCTTTTCGTTCAGAACTTTCCAAACTGGTGCTGCAAATGGCAGAATTTTTGGTGCAACCGCTTTTAATTCATCCAACAATGCATCACGATCGATTTCATCGTAACCCAGTCCTTTGCGCAGTGGGTTATGGTGCTGCAATGCACGATCAACGCGTGCTTCTAATGTTGCAATGTCTGCCAAATCCGCGACGCGAATGGAACGACGTCCAACTTTATCTTCATATGCTGGGCCGATGCCACGACCAGTTGTCCCAATTTTGGTACCCTTACTGGCTGCTTCTTCACGCAAACGATCCAATTCACCGTGTAATGGCAAAATTAGCGGCGTATTCTCGGCAATCATCAAGTTTTCAGGGCTGATATCAACGCCTTGCGCTTGGATCGTCTCGATTTCACCTAACAGGTGCCACGGGTCTAAAACAACGCCGTTACCAATAACAGACAACTTGCCGCCACGTACAACACCAGATGGCAACGCGTGTAATTTGTAAACCTTACCGTCGATAACCAACGTGTGGCCTGCATTATGGCCCCCTTGAAAACGCGCGACAACATCGGCGCGTTCAGACAGCCAATCAACGATCTTACCTTTACCTTCATCACCCCACTGGGCGCCGACGACGACAACATTAGCCATAAGGTTCTCTTTCTGCTGTGTTAGAATCCCATGCCCTCTATACAGACGCATCTGCCCGCGTGAAACACCCAATTTGCCACAGTTTTTACATTGACCACCATTCGGTCGCACAATGGGGGAAAAAACCCATCGACAGCCCCCGACCTTTGCCCTAAAAAGCGCAAAGTTAAACCGCTAAAAGGCTGGCCTTATGCAAAACGTAGTTCTTGTCATCCATCTTATTCTTTCAGTCGCAATGATTGGGATTGTTTTGTTGCAACGCTCCGAAGGCGGCGGGTTGGGCATTGGCGGCGGTGGCGGCAATGGCGGCGGCGGACGCCCCAAAGCATCGCCATTGGCAAAGGTCACATGGATCATCGCAATCGGCTTTTTGATCACATCGATCTCTTTGACATATATCGCAGCCCGCGAAGCAAATGTTGGATCTGTCGTTGACGGTTTCACCGCATCAGAACCAGCTGCACCGGAATTGCCAACAGCACTGGACGGCAACTTGTTGCCACCATCCGCAGCGGATGAACCAGCATTGCCACCTAAACCAGAATAACCATTTCGCATTACAATCAATGCTCTTATTAAGCGCCTAAATCCTACGGATTTCAGGCGCTTTTTTACGCCAACAGCTTGGCCTGTGGATAAATCCGTAACCCTCTGAAAAGTACATATATTGTTCCTTAACGTCAGATTACACACAAAATAAGCCTCTTTCTTCTTGCCAGAATCGGACGAATCTCGTATATCTCAAATCCCGTGAGTACAGGGTTTTTTAACCCTTAAAGCCAACGATAAAACGACAATAATCACGGGGGTCGCCACCATTATGGCACGTTACATTTTCATTACAGGCGGCGTTGTTTCCTCACTTGGCAAAGGTTTGGCATCCGCTGCACTTGGCGCCTTGTTACAGGCGCGTGGCTATTCTGTCCGTTTGCGCAAATTGGATCCGTA
Organism: Rhodobacterales bacterium UBA7416; assembly: GCA_002469545.1. GTDB lineage: Bacteria > Pseudomonadota > Alphaproteobacteria > Rhodobacterales > Rhodobacteraceae > Amylibacter. The sequence goes on from DKMK01000003.1 coordinate 4,394, forward strand.
TTTAAACGTCGATCCAGGTACTATGTCCCCGTTTGAACACGGAGAGGTTTTTGTTACCGACGATGGCGCAGAAACCGATTTGGATCTGGGCCACTATGAACGCTTCACCGGTGTTGCGGCACGTCAAACCGACAGCATTTCATCAGGTCGCGTTTATACAACCGTGTTGGAAAAGGAACGTCGTGGCGATTATCTGGGCAAAACCATCCAAGTGATCCCACATGTAACAAACGAAATCAAAGATTTCATTGAAATCGGCGATGACGAAGTTGATTTCATGCTGTGTGAAATTGGCGGCACAGTTGGCGATATCGAAGGATTACCCTTCTTCGAATCCATCCGTCAGTTTTCACA
>DKMK01000066.1:0-12029 GCA_002469545.1 Rhodobacterales bacterium UBA7416
CCATGCAAATCCCATCGCGGCCATAAAGCTCTCGTTGTCCAGTTTTGACACCCAGAACAACGTGATGGCATCAACCAAGAACATGAAGGTTAAACCTATCATTCCTGTGGATGTCATCACGGCCACGTGGCGCATGGTCGAACCCGTTACAAAGCGTGCTTGGCGTTTCATTTGATGGGCCTATTCAATGAGGTTTTGCGAAAACTGTTTCGAAGTCTGGTGCTGGATGACGTGGAATACATAGTGATAAAAGCAACGAAATCAATGCGATAAAAGCGGCCACCCCGAATACAGAGGCGGGGGAGGTCAGCCATAGGTAACCCAAGATCGCTGGAAGTACGACCGCGCCGATGTGGTTGATTGTGAAGGCCACGGCGGCTGTGGGGGCGATATCTGCGGGGTCTGCTATTTTTTGGAAGTAGGTTTTTTGTGCGATTGAAAGGCCGAAAAACATGTGGTCTAGAACGTACAATCCAGCCGCCAAAGTTACGCCCCAACCAAAGACATAGATGCCGCCATATGCAAGGAAGATTGCTGTCAATCCGATGTATTCGAACACCAAGGCATTGCGTTCGCCAAAACGCCCGATGACGCCGCCGATGATGGGGCCTAAAAACATGTTGGCGACGTAGTTTATCAAGAACAAGGCGGTGACTTCGTGGACCTGAAAACCAAAACGTTCGACCATCATAAAGGCGGCAAAAACGAGAAAAATTTGACGCCGTGCACCTGCCATGAATTGCAACACATAGAACAGCCAATACCGTTTGCGCATCACGAATTTTGTGTTCTGAGGGGTTGGCCCGTGGAACCGTGGGTATGCGAAGAATCCGAACAGGGCCACAGCGACACAAACGCCCCCGCCCATCATGTATAACGCATTGTAATCCCACCAAAAAAAGCGCCATGCGATCATAATACCGCCATAGGCAATCAGCGATCCAGCCGACCCAACGGACAACAACCAACCAAGCGTTTGCGGTGCGCGATCCTTGGGAATCCATTGTAATTCAAGGCTTTGTTTTACCGTCTCGTAGTAGTGGAAACCAAGGCTTGAAATGAAGGTTGTCAGCAGCAATCCACCAAAGGTGGGAAACCACGCTGTGACGCCCACGGCAAGGCCCAACATGACCAAGGAAACCATCGCCAACATCTGTTCGCGCATGAACCAAAGAACGACGATAACAGCCACGGCGAAAAAGCCCGGAACCTCGCGGATACTTTGGAGCCAGCCGAGGTCTGAACCGTCAAAACCAGCGCGTTCATGAACGAAATTATTGAGCAGTGCAGACCATGTCGCGAAGCCCATTTGCATGGCAAAAGCCATCAAGCCCAGCAACACAACTGGATGACGCCAACGCGGCAGTTTATGCGCGTCATTTGTAGATATACTGTTTGAAATCATACGCGGACGCTAACGACAAAAGTCGGGTTTCGAAAGCCCAAATCGGCGTACACAATCCGTGCACAACATGTACACAAACTGTGCACCGGTAGATCGAAGTCGAAATTTGTGAGATGTCGCCCAGCGTTGGCCCGAAACAGTGAATTTCTTGTATCCATGCAATGATGGTGTCGCCCAATATTGGATGCCATGTCAGATGTTTTTGAGCTAAATCATATTTATGCCAAGGTCAGCTTTGCGGACAAAGCGGATATTGGTAAGTTAAGTTCTAACTGCTAATATCCTTGAAAGTTTGAGGAATATTAAGGGGTGATGATATGGCGATGCCAAAGCGTTTTGACTTAAAAGAAGATTTAGCGTTTGAGACGTGGGCAAATTCCAACCAGATGGACATGCGTCAGTGTCCAGAGTCTGGTAGATTTTTTTGCCCTGAAACTCACGCCGCACGGTTCGCTTGGCTGGCGTCTATAGATTACTGCCGTGAGCAGGTATCTGTAGAAAATGATGATCTCAGCAAAACTGAGAGTGCAGGTGTGTAAGTTTTGCGGCGGCGTTGTTGTCAATCAATTGTGCAGTTCGTGTGGGTTTACCAAGACACTTACAGGCATGTTTATAATGACCTCACACAAATGGAGGCAATTTGATGGAGGCATTCTGGCTGCTTTCTTATAATGGTTTTGCGGTTGACCGAATCAAAAGAATATTTAATACATTAAGACAGCCGAGTATTTTGGGTTCCGGCGCCTGCGAGGTATTTTCTCTCCTCGATTTAATTGAGATCCGTGAGACTTTCTAGGGCACGCCACGGGGCCAAGAGCGAGACAAACACCGCTACCGCTCGGCGATCATCCTGAAAATTTATTTGTGGAATATCGCAATGACGAACCATATCATTAATTTGATTGAGGTCGTAGCTGTTGTTTTAACAGTTGTCGGCTTCATATTAAAATACACACTTTAAGAATGGTGGGAGCCATAGCGCCCCCATCATCATAGCTAAAGCGCTAGCGATCGCTTTGGGCTCTAAGCAGACCTTCGCACCATGTGCAACTCGGATCAGTTTTCCATTTTGGATCAAAATTCTTCGGGAAAACTATAGATACTTGGCGTCCATAAAATGCCCCAAACAGCAAAAAGCCGCCCCAAATGGAGCGGCTTTTCTAATTTCGAACCTAATCGCGAGGATTAGTTTTTGGCGTAATATTCCACAACCAAGTTTGGTTCCATGATTACTGGGTATGGTACGTCTGCCAATGTTGGTGTGCGTACGAATTCAGCTTTCATTTTAGAAGCGTCAACGTTGATGTATTCTGCGAAATCGCGCTCGGCTGATGCCAATGCTTCGATAACCAACGCCATTTGACGTGATTTTTCGCGAACTTCGATGATGTCGCCTTCTTTAACGCGGTATGAAGGGATGTTAACCTTCTTGCCGTTTACTGTTACATGGCCGTGGTTAACGAACTGACGTGCAGCAAATACTGTTGGTACGAATTTTGAACGGTAAACAACCGCGTCCAAACGACGTTCTAGCAAACCGATCAAGTTTTCACCTGTATCACCGTTCACGCGAACAGCTTCTGCGTATACACGACGGAATTGTTTTTCTGTCACGTCGCCGTAGTAACCTTTAAGCTTTTGCTTAGCGCGCAACTGGATACCGAAATCGGACAGTTTTTGCTTACGACGTTGACCGTGTTGACCTGGTCCGTATTCACGGCGATTTACTGGTGACTTTGGACGGCCCCAGATGTTTTCACCCATGCGGCGGTCTAGTTTATGTTTGGCAGCTGTACGTTTAGTCATAGCTGGACTCCTTATTTAAGATAAGGGCGCTTTCCTTTCCCGCGGCAGAACTGCTTTGGGCGACAGGCAACTTCTTACGAAGGCCACAAACACCAATATGGTCACCTGAATTCAGGCGATGGGCGGCTTATAGCGGTCGGTGCGACAGAGTCAACGCAAATGGTGCAGTTTTTTGCATTGACCGCACGTCTTTGCGGTTCCAAGATTAAGGGATGATATTTAATGAAAAAATCGACCATTTCCCCGTTGCATATGAGCCCGACTTGGGCGCGCAAGTTTCAAGTTTATATGATGTTTTACATCCCGATGCGCAACGATTGATTGCGGGTATTGCAGGCAGCAGCCCGTACCTGTGTCGATTGTTGGAAAAGCATGTGGATTGGGTGTTGGCACATGCCAGCGTTTCCCCTGATGAGGCGGTTGCGGCGGCGATGGTTTTAGAGGGTGATATTAGTCCGGCGTTGCGCACCGCCAAGGCGCGCGTTGCACTGGTGTTAGCGTTCTGTGATTTGTCCGAAATACGGCCCATGGAGTGGGTGACGGAAAAGTTGACTGAATTTGCCGATTTCGCGGTGGAAGAGGCGTTGGATTTCGAATTACGCGCGGCGGCGGATCGTGGACAGATTGATCGCACATGGTTGAATGATGGTGCGGCAGCCGGTGTGTTTGTTTTGGCGATGGGCAAAATGGGTGCCCATGAGTTGAATTATTCGTCCGATATTGATTTGATATTCCTGTTTGATGACACGCGGTTTGCAGTGGACGAAGTGGCCCAATATCGCTCGATTTTCGTCAAAGTCACGCAGAAGGTTTTTGCACTGTTATCCAAGGCGACGGTTGATGGTTATGTGTTTCGCACGGATTTGCGTCTGCGGCCCAATCCATCGGTCACTGTGGTATGTCCTGCGATGCGTGCGACAGAGGCGTATTACATCCGCGAGGGGCGCACATGGGAGCGTGCTGCATTTATCAAAGCGCGGGTTTGTGCGGGTGATAAGGCGGCGGGTGCTGGGTTTTTAGAGCGTATGCAGAATTTCATTTGGCGGCGTCATTTGGATTTCGCGGCATTGGGCGAGATCGAAGGATTGTTGATCCAGTCGCGTGAACACAAAGGACTGACTGGGCCTGTGACGTTGCAGGGTCATAATATGAAGTTAGGGCGCGGTGGTATTCGAGAGATCGAGTTTTTCGCGCAAGCGCATCAAATGATATTTGGTGGGCGCCATCGCGAGTTGCGCGAGATTTCGACGCAGGGTGCGTTACGTGCATTGGCCGCACAGGGGCGTATTTCGGATGAAAAGGTGACGGTGTTGATTGCCGCACTGCGACATCATCGAAAGATTGAACACCGCATACAGATGATCCGCGATGCGCAAACCCATTCGATTCCAAGCAACGCCGAAGAATTGGAACGGCTGTATGCGTTGTCTGGTTACGAGACATTGGATGCCTTTGGTGACGATGTCGTGGCCCAGCTTCAGATTACACGCGATGCGACGGATACGTTGACGCCGACGGTTGAACACGGAGCCACGCCCACGCAAGTGCAGATAGATCGTTTCGATCAGTGGCGCAGTTTACCCGCATTTCGAAATGAGCGTTCAGTTGAGTTGTTTGAGGCGCAATTGTCGCAAATTTGGGAACTGGCACAAGCAACGGCCGCACCAGAGCAGGCGTTGGAGTATTTTGAGAACTTTCTGTCAGGATTAACGTCTGGTGTTCAGCTTTTTTCACTGTTTGAGCGCCGACCAGATGTGTTGCAACAAGTTTTCCATGTGACCAGCCTATCCAAACAGCTGGGCGGGACGTTGGCAAAACAGGTTTCAGTATTGGACGGGTTGGCGGATACGGGGCCGGATGCGATTGCAGCTGATGCGGATGCGTATCACGCGGAATTTGCCGCGCGTTTACCCGAGGGTGCGGATTTTGAAACGGTGTTGATTGAATTGCGTGCGTATAAATCCGAAGAGCAATTTAAGATTATTTATGCACAGCTGACGCAGTTGATTTCGACCAAGCGCGCCGAAGAGGCATATTCTGATTTGGCGCAGGTCTGTTTGCAGGTTTGTTTGGATCAATCCGTGTCCGAGGCTGTGCGCCGATGGGGAGTGATTGAGGGCAGTTCGGTTGCGGTTTTGGCGATGGGCAAGATGGGATCGCGTCAGATGACTGCTAATTCTGATTTAGATGTGATTGTAATTTATGATGGCGATCCAGATGCGGTTTCTGACAAAAAGGATTTGGACATTCGCACGTATTACCAGCGCGTGACGCGCACGTTGGTTTCTGCCGTTTCATCATCCATGACGTATGGGCGACTGTACGAGGTGGACATGCGTTTGCGTCCGTCAGGGCGTGCGGGGACAGTTGCCACCAGTTTGGACGGGTTTGCGGATTATCAGCACAACAAAGCATGGGTGTGGGAACATTTGGCGCTGACGCGCGCGCGCGTTGTGGCGGGGGATGTTGATTTATGTGATCGGATCGCGGCCGTGCGTCGTGACGTTTTAAACAAGCCCCAAGATCGTTCAAGCATTGCCAAAGAGGTTAGTGAAATGCGCGATCGGATTGCACAGTTGAAGATTGAAAAGCCACTTTCTTGGCCCGTGAAAAAGCCATTGGGTGGCGTGTTGGATATCGAGTTATTGGCGCAGTCGTTAAGCCTGTTGGATAATGGCGATAATCGCAGGCCGTTGGATCAATTGCGTCATGCCTTGGCGCAGGGCGCGTTAACGCCTGATGATGCGGATCGTTTGACGACGTCGTTGAATTTGTTTTCCAAGATCGAACACTTGAAGCGTCTGTTAGGGGTCGAGAGTTTTGACACCCGTGATCTGAGTGCGGCGGCCGCGCAGGTGTTTACCAGCACCACGGGCATCGGGTCCGTTGGATTGATCGAACAACGTATTGAACGTGATCTACTGGCAAACAAAACATTGATTTCAAGTTTGATGCAAAAGCTGTCAGCCTGAATTCATCAACCGACCGACTGGCGTTCCTGTTGGGATACCCGCCAATTGTGACATGTGCCATGCGAGGACTTGGTTGCTGGAGAGCACTGGTTTGTTGATTGCGGCTTCGATCTGCTCGATCACTGGTAGCGTGTTTAGATTGGTGCATGACAGGAATACGGCATCCACGTCGTCGGTGTTTAACGCGATGGCGCTGTCGCGGGTAGATTGGGTTGCGATGCGTACGACGCGTTCTTCGGATGCTTCGTCGAAACTGCCGAACACTGGGGTTTGAATACCTGCGACGGCCAATGTATCGCGCAGGGCTTGGCTGACGTGTTCAACGTAGGGTGACAGGAATGCAATGCGGGTAATCCCGAGGTGCTTGCACGCCGCAATCAATGCGCTGACGGGTTCGGACACATGGGTGGTTTCGCAACTGCCGCGCACCAATTCTGCAATGCGTGGTGCACCGATGACGGATGTGCCTGATGTGCAACCGTATCCGACTGCCGCGAATTTTGCGGCGCGTGGCAGTAATGCGGCGGCGGCTGGAAGATCGTTTTCCATTTGGGACAGGGTGTCTGTGGTAACGGTTGCACCTGATGGAATGCGGGTGATGTGCAGGTTTATATCGGGTGACAGTAATTGGCGCATATCGGATTCGATGCGTTCGTCTGTTTGCAAAACCACCATGCCCAATGTTGGGGTGGTGGATTGGTCAAGGTCATAGGAAAATGTTGTCATGGGATCACCACCAATTCAGTTGCAAAGGGGGATAATTTTTCAGCGCCGTTTGCACGGATTACGATGTTTTCTTCGTGGACCAAAATGCGCCCATCGATTGTTTCAATGGATGGTTCCAACGTTAAAACCATGCCTTCGGTGATTTCCGTGTGATCCGTTGGAATGAATGATGGCCATTCGGTGAGTTGGGTGCCAAGGCCGTGGCCAAAACGCCCTGCTTCCATTGCTTTGCCTGCACCTGTGATTTTTGCCATGGCGTGGAATAGATCAGCGGCGGCGGCACCAGGACGGGCGGCATCCAGGCCAGCGCGCGCGGCATCAATCAAGCGATCATAGGCAGATACCGCGCGTGGATCAGGTGTGCCGAAAGAGAAGTTACGATCATAGTCGCAGAAATATCCGTCCCACATTAATCCTGTATCCAGCATAAGAATGTCGCCTGTTTGTGCGGTGATATCGCCTGCGGGTGATATGACATCGAAATAGCCGCAAGGGCCGAGGCCCATGGCGACATAGGGGACATTATCCGCGCCTGCATCCAGACAGGCAGATTGGAATTGGCGGTTGATTTGGGATTGAGTCATGCCGACGTGGGCGAATGATTTCACCGCATCAAATGCCGTTCCTGCGATGGTGCACGCATGGCGGATTTTATCGATTTCGGCCTCTGATTTTACCATGCGCAAGGCGCGCATAATGCCCATATCGGACGTTAAGCTGTGGTGCGTGGCCAATTTTTTAACATCAGCGTATGGCATGCGGATGTGGCTTTCGTGACCGTCGGGGACGGCAATGCGTCCCTGCCCTGCGATTTCTGTCAGCGTATCGCCAAGCAACGTGACACCATCGTCCATCAAATCAGGCGATGCCCATGTACGGATATCGTCGATCCATGTGGCGTTCATTAGGGCCTGACCAATGGCAGGAATGACCGCGATGGGTTTGCCAGATGCGGGGATGATGACAAACCATGGGCGTGTCGGGCTTTGCCAAAATTGTGTCAGGAAACCTGTGAAATAGCGTACGTCGGGTTCGGTGGTTAGCAACAGTGCGCTGATGTCGTGTTTTGCCATCAACGCCTGTGCGCGTTTGGTGCGCGTTGCGAATTCAGCCTGTCCGAACCCGCGTTCCATTATGCGTCCGGTCCTTCGGATAAGATACACAACACACGTGCATCGGATGGCAGATTTGACAGCATTGCCGCCGCGATCCCTGCGCCACCTGATGAGGATGTTGCCAAATCATGTGCAGGGAGTTGTGCGATTGCGGTGAGGCATTCGTCTTCGGTTAAGGTCACGAATGTGTTGGCGTCGCGTGACAGGCCGTTGAGTGCGATCAATGATGCCTCTTTGCAATCAAGGCGGCCCATGTCGGAAACGGGGCCCTGTGTTGTGACGAATTTTCCTGCGCGGATGCTGTCGATGATTGCAGGTGCAAATGCGGGTTCGACGACCACGATTTCAGGTGCTTCGCCCCATGCGGCGCGAAAACATGCGGCCATTGCGCCGGCCAAGCCGCCAACGCCTGCCTGTAGGAAAATGTGGGTTGGGACGGTTTCGATTTCGGCGATGATTTCGGCGCCCATGGCGGTGTACCCTTCCATCAAACGCCAAGGGATGTCTGTGTAACCTTCCCATGAGCTGTCTGACAAAAGAACCCAGCCGTTATCTGCGGCAGCGGCGATTGCGCCTTCCATTGATGCTTCGTAATTGTCGCCGTGGCGGACAACCGTTGCGCCAATATCGCGGAGGCGTTTTGCGAAATCTTCGGGGACTGTGGCAGAGAGGTAGATGACTGCGCTGGCACCAAATGCTGCCGCGCCGGCGGCGATGGAAAGGCCGTGGTTGCCGGCGGATGATGATACATATGTGATTTTTGAAACGTCACGTTCCGCGGCATCTGAGGCGATGACATAAGCCGCGCCCAGCGCTTTGAAACTGCCAAGGTTCATGCGGTTGCGTTCGTCTTTTACATAGCATGATGCGATGTTGAGATCCTGTGCCAGTGCATCCGCATTCACCAAAGGTGTGGGCGCATGTGCAGGGCAGTTTTTCAACATAGCTGTTGGGCGCGCGCTGTCAGTGCTGGGCATTGGGATGTCAGCCAATTGCAGGCCCGTCATAAAGTGTGGGTTTTGGATGCGTTCCATGGTCTCACCTATTTAATTTCAGTGGGACACTAGGGGGAAAGACGAAATCTGCATAGCATTTTTTCGACAGTGCTTGTGAAAACGCCGCCCGTTTAAAAGGGCGGCGTTTATATGTTTTAATTTGTAATGACTTCGGGGCCCATGACCGCGTTTGGTAGCACGGTTGAAATCCATGGAATGTAGGTAATCATTATGAGGAACACGAACATAATTGCCAAGAATGGCAACGCGGCACGTACCACGCCCATCATCGACATATTGGCCACCCCTGCGGTCACGAACAGGTTCAGACCAACGGGTGGTGTGATCATGCCGATTTCCATGTTTACCACCATGATTATCCCTAGGTGGATTGGGTCGATGCCGAGTTCCATTGCAATCGGGAACACCAATGGGGCCACGATGACCAGTAGGCCAGATGGTTCCATAAACTGACCACCAATTAAGAGGATTATGTTGACGATGATCAGGAACATGACAGGGCCAAAGCCGTAGGAGATCATGACTTCGGTGATTTTTTGAGGCAGTTGTTCGTCTGTAATCACGTGTTTTAGGATCAGTGCGTTGGCGATCACAAACATTAAGGTGACGACCAATTTACCTGCATCGAACAGTGTGCGACGGGTGTCCTCGTGCCAGAAGGCAGTCAGCAAAGCGTATGGGCGTTTCATCAGCGATGTTCGCGTTCCGTCAGCATTCGCCAATGGCCCCATGTCGCGATAGATAAAGCTGGCGACCAAGAAGGCGTAGATGGATGCAACGGCCGCTGCTTCTGTTGGCGTAAATATAGCGCCTGTGACACCTGGGATGCCGTAGATACCGATCATGATAATTGCGATCAACATCAAGCCCCAAACCGCATCGCGGAAGCTGGCGAAAACTTCGCTCCAGCCAGCCCAATCGCCCTTGGGCATATTTTTCACACGTGCCATGACGTAGATGCCGATCATCAGCATTGTACCCGCGAGCAAACCCGGAATGACGCCAGCGAGGAACATGCGGCCAACCGATACTTCGACCGCAGCGGCGTAGACCACCATCACGATTGAAGGTGGTATCAAGATACCCAACGTACCCGCGTTACAGATTACGCCTGCGGCGAACTCTTTGGTGTAGCCGACCTGACGCATTGCTGCGATGACGATGGAGCCGATGGCGACTACTGTGGCAGGGGATGAACCTGACAAGGCCGCGAAGATCATACAGGCCAGAACACCCGCAATCGCCAAGCCACCGCGAAAGTGACCCACAAGAGCGATAGAAAAGCGGATGATGCGTTTAGCCACGCCGCCCGTCGACATGAATGACGACGCGAGGATGAAGAATGGGATGGCCAATAGTGTTGAGTGGCCCTCGAAGGCTTCGAACAGGGTTTGGGCGACGGATGCCAGCGAGCTGTCAGAGAAGATCAGCAAGAAGAGGATTGACGAGAGGCCAAGGGATACGGCGATTGGTACGCCGATCAGCATCAGGCCGATGACCATCGTGAAGAGGAGTAAGAGTTCCATTATTTTTCCTCCGAGCGGGCCATTGCGGCCCCAGCTGCTTCGACGTCGTCTTCTGCTTCGTGGCTGACGATCATCATGTCGATTTGACCTTTCCAGACGGCAATGCCTGCTTGAATAAAGCGGTACAATAAGAGTGCCATAGACAGTGGCATGACCAGATACGGGACAACTTTGGGCATTTTTTCGTATGCGTCGCCTTCGTTGAAGACCACTTCGAGCCAGCGCATGAAAAATGGAACAGGGATATCTTGGGTTTCGTACCAACCGTTGCCACGGAATTTATCCACGAAACCTGTGGGGAACCAGCGGCCCTCGGTTGGGGGTAAGTTTGCATAGGGCGCCCAGTAATCCCACGAACCTTTTAGCAAAAGGAAGGCGTAAAAGATGCACATCGCGGCCACAAATAATGCGGCGAAACGGCGTCCTTTTGGAGCCATGGTGTTGACTAAAGCGTCCACGCCGAGGTGTGCGGTTTTTTTGACGGCGTAAGATGCCCCCAATAATACCAGCCACGCGAACATGAACACAGTCAGTTCCAGCGCCCAGAAAATATTTGAATTAAAAACGTACCGAGCAACCACATTCGCGAATGTCAAAAGGGTCATAATGCCCAAAAGTACTGCAATGAGATTTTCCTCGATCCGGTCAAGTCTTGAGCTGTCCTGTCCCATGACGTCCCCCTGAATTTCGAGTGTGTTGGCGCGCCCAATACGGGCGCGCCAGAAGTGTTTAGTTCATTTCGTTGATTTTTTGTGCAGCTGCGATGTTATCCGCACCTACGTCACCTTCGAACTGTGCCCAAACTGGTTTCATTGTGTCGACCCAAACTTGACGCTGTTCAGCAGTCAATTCACGCACAACACCACCAGCGGCGATAACAGATGCTTTGGCTGCTGCGTTCACTTTTGTGGATTCTTTGTTACGTGTTTCAGTCACTTCGGCAACGATCGTAAGGAACTGATCGCGTACTTCTGCGTCCAAACCATTCAACCAATCGATGTTTGTCACCAACAAGTAATCCAAGATACCGTGATCGGTTTCTGTTGTACCGTCTTGGACTTCGAAGAACTTTTTACCAAAGATGTTTGACCAAGTGTTTTCCTGACCATCGACAACTTTTTGCTGTAGGCCACCGTATACTTCGGAGAATGCCATCTTCTGTGGGCTTGCACCCATTGCTTCCATTTGAGCAACCAAAACGTCAGATGATTGCACGCGGAATTTCAAACCGTTTGCATCTGATGGCGCGATCAATGGCACGTTTGCTGACATTTGTTTCATGCCATTGTGCCAGTAACCCAAACCTTGAAGGCCGCGTTTTTGCATGCTGTCCAGCATTGCTTGGCCAGCTTCGGAACCTTGGAAGCCTTCGACCGCATCGATGTTTTTAAACATGAATGGTAGATCGAAAATGCGGAATTGCTTGGTGAATTTTTCGAATTTTGACAGTGATGGTGCGGCCA
>DKMK01000066.1:12138-23033 GCA_002469545.1 Rhodobacterales bacterium UBA7416
TGTTTGTTACGTGGCTGAACTTGATGACCACTTCGCCGTCATCACAAGATGCAGCAGCAACTGATGGTACCAATGCAACCGCTGCAACACATGCAGCTTTCATAATTGTTTTCATGTTTTTCTCCCTTTTGGAACTTTGCGGACTTTCCGCGTACCAAACAGTCATCGTGTGCCGAGTCTTTTTTGCAAATACTTTTCGTACAATTTATTTTAGTGATAAAAATCAGTGCATTAATTCCACTCTTTGGCTTGAATTTTCATATTGTGCGGAAAATCGCACATTCTTATTGATAGATCGCGTAGACACGGCTTAACCTTTGATTAAACGAAATGACGATTCTAAATGCCCCGTTTACGATATCTTTTGGTATATATGTTGCTGAGCGCCATTTTGGTGGTTGGGATGTATTTCTATTCCCTACAGACAGGCTTGGATCGGTTAGCGCAGACTGGTCGTGTTCGGATTGATCAATCCAGCGACCGCTTGTTGGGTCAATTATCCAGCTTTAAGCAATTGCCCAATATATTGGCGCGCCACCCCATCGTTTCGCAGGCGTTTGATCAAACAACCGATATCGAAACCGTAAACGGATTTTTGGCGAATACGGCTCTTTTGTCTGGGGCCAGAGAGATTTTCATCGTTGATCCCAACGGCGAAATAATTGCCCAATCGCATAAAGATGCGACATTGGGATTGGACGTTGCAAATCAACCTTATCTGCGGGCGGCACTGAATGGGCGTTTGGGTATTTTTGCGACGTTGGATGCAGACACTGGCGCGCGGACGATCTTTATTGCACGCGCTAGCATCACAAAGCCAAACATTTTAAAGGGCATTGTCGTCGTGTCTGTTGATATTGCTGCACTTGAATTTGAATGGCACGTCGATGAAGAGGCGTTGGCGTTTTTTGATATAAATGACGTCGCCTTTATCACCAACAGATCCAATTTGGCATTGCGCCGTATGAGTGAAGTGGACAAGCCATTAAAGGATGATCGCAGCTATACTATTTCACAGCTACGTCCATTTTTTGGCCATAGTGAAGGGAACCAGTTTGGCCATGCCTTGTGGCGGTTCGCGGTCAACAAAGAGTTGCCGCCAGAGGCATTGGTCAAATCGAAATTCATCCCACGATTAGACATGACCGCACGTGTATTTTTGCCCACGCAAGCGGCAAAAACTGCGGCAAGTTTGCAGGCCGCATTGGTGGCGGCCATCTTGTTTGCATTGGGTGTTGTTTTATGGGCCTTGATGCAACGGCGTAAAAACCTGATTGAACAATTGGCAATCGAAGAGGCGGCGAACACATCGCTTGAGGCACGCGTAGAAAAACGCACACAGCAGTTGAAAAAGGCGCAGTATCAGTTGGTACAAGCGGGAAAGCTGACCGCATTGGGTGAAATGTCTGCGGGGATCAGTCATGAATTGAACCAACCACTGGCAGCCATGCAAAATTATGCTGAAAATGGTGCCAAGTTACTGGATCGAGATCGTATAGAAGAGGCCAAAGAGAATTTTGGGTTAATCAACGTGCAGATCAATCGGGCCACACGTATCATCAGTTCGTTGCGCGCCTTTGCACGACGCGAAAAAGAAACGATTGGTCCAGTGGACTTGCAGGAAGTTATCAAGGACTCTCTTAACCTTGCGCAATCCCGGATCAAGGCGGCAAGTGTTGACGTTCAGTGTCGCACGGGGATGGCGTCCATTATGGTCAAAGGCGGGCATGTACGTCTGCAACAAGTTATCATTAATTTACTGACAAACGCGTTGGATGCTGTTGAAGATGGTAGCGAAAAGCGCATTTTTATCGATCTTACACATGATTCCACGACGTCAGCATTGACCATTCGCGATACGGGCCAAGGCTTGGAAGATCCTGCGCGTGTTTTTGATCCATTTTATTCCACAAAGGACATTGGTTCTAGCAAGGGTATGGGTCTTGGGTTGTCGATTTCATACGGGATTGTTGGGAGTTTTGGCGGTGAAATGACATGTCGAAATCACCCTGACGGCGGCGCCGAATTTAAAGTTGAATTGCAGATGGCTACACCATGAAAAAACAAGTTTTGTTAATCGAAGACGATGATGCAATGCGTGCTTCGCTGGCACAAACTCTGGACCTGGAGGGTATCACAGTGATTGTTGCGAATGGTTTATCGCAGGCACGCCGTGCAATTCGCGCGAACTTTTCTGGTATTATCTTGTCCGATATTCGCATGCCACACGACGATGGTTTCGCCGTTTTAGCACATGTGAAGTCCGTCGATACTGATCTGCCCGTCGTGATGTTAACTGGCGAAGCAGATGTGCCAATGGCATTGCGCGCGATGAAGGAAGGGGCATATGATTTTTTAGAGAAGCCGTGTTTAAGCGACACATTGTTAGAAGTGTTAGATCGCGCCCTAAGCTTTCGTGATGTCGTGTTGCAAAAGCGTCAGTTGGAACGCGAAATCAAACGCAATGACCCAGCCGCGCTTCATTTTCCGGGCCGCAGTGATGCCACGAGATCAATTCAATCCGAACTACGTCGTCTGGCAAATGCATCCACCAACGTCATCATCAAGGGAGACGAGGGAACAGGTAAAAAATTGGCGGCTTACACGTTGCATGAATTGGGGGCGGAGGGTGCGAAATTTGTTGGTTACAATTTCGCAAATGCAACATCGTCAATTCGCGAATGCACAATTCCTTCTGGAATGGTGAATTTTTCTGTTAAGTCTGCGCATCTAGCCAAAGCGCAAGATTTGGAGTGGTTGGCCGAAAAGCGAAAGCAAAATGCAGAATTAAGATTACTTGTTTCTGGCCGTGGTGAATTCACGAATTCCAATGCCGCTGGGTCGTTTTTTATCACACCTGAATTCGACGAAATTACATTACCCTCTTTGCGTGCAAGACGTAAAGATTTGCCCATCATATTTGAACAAGTTCTGCGCCAAATGGTGCGGAACCTAGACTTGGACATGCCCAATGTTCCAGACGATATATACACGCAGTTATCGTCACGCGATTGGGGTGGGAATTTGATCGAGCTGCGTGAGTTCGCCAAAAGTTTTATAGATGCATTGAGCAAAGACGTATCGTTGACCGCACAATTGACGCTGTCACAGCGGATGGAAAACTATGAGAAATTTTTGTTAGTAGAAACATTGCGCAACACTGGTGGAAAGGCGGCCCAAGCCGCAGAGCAATTGGGGCTACCGCGTAAAACGTTTTATGACCGTTTGACCCGATATGAGATTCGGCCCAAAGATTTTAAGTAAAGAACGTGCTTTGCGGGCTGCTATTTTTCAGCGAAAATATAGTCAACGACTTGATCGCGATCGATGCCATATTTCGCCTGCAATTGCACGTCTGACATCGTGTTCATTGTCTGAAACATATTTGAGCGTGTCCGCGCCAGTGATACCCCGTTAAATACATTCGCGAACCCGTTGAACAATGCAACGGCTGTGCCAAAAACATAAGTGTTTATTGTGTAAAACAAGTTTGTGTTTTGTGTATGTGCCATTGCGCGTATCCTTTTGGGTCAACCGAATTGTTGCTGATAAAATGGACCTAATGCGGATATGGGACAAGCACCATGTGGGTATTCCCGTTATGCACGCCCTGCATGGCAAGGCGTGAAAAGCCAAATCATTTAGATTTCAAATCATGGATACGATTTATCAATCCGCGCGTGTTGGCGTGTAAGGAAGATAAATCTTGACCATCGTCCAACATCGGTTCGATCTGGCGCGCCAAAACCTTGCCCAACTCTACACCCCATTGATCAAATGAATTTACACCCCAGATTACACCTTGGACGAAAACTTTGTGTTCATACAATGCGATCAGGCGGCCCAATGAAAATGGCGTGTGGTCACGATACACAATTGATGTGCTGGGCCGGTTTCCGTGGAACGTTCGATGGGGAACTAAATCTGTGATCTGTTCCTCGCTGGCGCCGGATGCTGTCATTTCGGCGCGGACTTCGTCGGGTGTTTTTCCAAATGCCAAAGCACGCGATTGTGCCAGAAAATTCGCGGTCAATAATTTATGCTGGTAATCCAAAGGTGACGTCGCATTTGCGGTCAGAATGAAATCAACAGGAATGATATCCGTGCCTTGGTGCAATAATTGAAAATAGGAATGTTGTGAGTTTGTACCGGGTGTTCCCCAAATAATCGGCGCAGATGAACGAGTAAGCGCATCGCCAGATTTCGTCACGCCTTTGCCATTACTTTCCATATCCATTTGTTGAACATAATCAGAGAAATGTTCCAGTCGTTGGTTATAAGGCAACAAAGCGACAGTTAGGCAATCCATGATGTTACGGCGCCAAATTCCGATCAAGGCGAGTAGCACCGGCAAGTTTTGCGCCATTGGTGCCGTTTTGAAATGCTGATCCATGGCGCGAAACCCCGCCAGAAATTCTCGGAAGTTTTTGCCGCCTACGGACAAAGCAACAGACAAGCCAATTGACGAACAAACGGAATAACGTCCGCCAACCCAATCCCAAAATCCAAACACGCGTTCGGCGGCAATACCAAATTCTGCAGTTGCGTCCAAGTTTGTGGATAATGCCGCCAAATTTTGATCCGCGTCTGCGCTTGATAGTTCTACCAGCAACCACGCCTTGGCCGCCTGTGCATTGGTAATCGTTTCGATTGTTGTGAACGTTTTAGAAGCAATCAAAATCATTGTGGTGGAACGATTTAAACCACGTGTTACGTCCGTCAGATGAGCACCATCGATATTCGACACGAAATGCACGTTTGGTCCATCGCCACGAAATTCAGACAGGGCACGCACAGCCATAACCGGACCCAGATCAGAGCCACCGATACCAATGTTGATAATATCAGTAAAACGCGCACCTTGTGCGTTGGTGTATTTTCCATCCCGCACATCATCGGCGAATTGTAAAAAACGATCGCGTTCTGGATCAACCAAATCCGCGGTTGGTGCGCCATCAACCATGTAACCGTCACTGCGTTCAGCGCGCAGGGCCACGTGCAAAACTTCGCGCCCTTCTGTCGTATTGATAACGTCGCCATTATACATCGCGTCGCGCGCACCCGTTACGTCACACGCCGCCGCCAAGGCCAACAAGTTGTCCAGTGCAGCAACGTCAATCCGTTCACAGGAAAAATCTATTGTCAAGTCGTCCATGGTTCTGCTGAGCGCATTAAAACGATCATCACCTTGGTCTGCGAACATATCGCGTAGATGCACGTTGCGCAGACGATCCCAATCAGCCTGTAATGCCTGCCACTGTGTATCTGTTGACGATGTCATAATTTGACTCCTGTTAGCGCTAACGGCAGAATACTGATTTTACGTAAAATGGAAAGCATTGGTTTTGTTTTCTTTATTTTTACGCATCTTGGGCCATTATTTATATCTTTGTATTAACATTACGTCGATACGCCAAGGGTGTTTGATTAAAGCGGGATTTAAACGCGCGTGAAAACGCGCTTTGGTCTTGGTATCCAGTCCGAACGACAACCTCTTGGATCGGTTGTTGTGTTGTGTGAAGGAGATGTCGCGCAAATGACAGACGCAGATTGCGATAAGTTTCTTGGGGGGATTGCGCGATATCTTTGACGAATGCCCGGTGTAACTCTTTGGCTGTCGTGCCCAAAAGGCCTGCGATATCGGGGATCGTAAGGGTGTCTTCGAGGTGTCCTTGCATCAGATCAATCGCATCTTGGACCATGGGAATTTTGCACAAGGGGTTGGGGCTGAAACGTGGTGTGGGGTTGCTCATGCTCATGAAGATTGAGGCGACATCCATTGCCAAAGTTGCACCATTTTGTTCGCGTATCAAATCAAGGCTAAGATCAAACGCGGCCATTGCGCCGCCGCAGGTTGCAACCGCCCCGTCCCAAATGAACCGCGTGCGTTCAACATCCAAAGCTGGAAAGCCTTCGGAAAATTCGTCGATGATATCCCAATGGACTGTGCAACGATGGTCATCTAACAGCCCAGCAGACGCCATCAACCACGGCCCTGCATCCAAGCCGACAATGGTTTTGTACCGTGTCCGCGCGCTGCGCAGAGCGCGGCGTGTGTGAACCGTGTCGCGTTGACGAAAATCGTATGAGGCAATGACAAACAAATAGTCAGCGCGTTGTGTATTTTGAAGCGGTTGATCCGGCATCAAGCACAGATCGCTGGACGAGGCCACGGGTTGGCCATCGATTGTCACAATATTCCAGCGATATAACTCTTTGGCGGCCAATGTGTTCGCCGCGCGAAATGGTTCCAAACAGTTTGCCATACAGTGGTTGGAAAACTGATCAAAAACAAGAAAATCAATTGTTGTCGCATTTGGTGAATTTTGCATATTAAATGTCTAATACTGCACATGCATAATTTGCAAGCACAATAGCATCGATCTTAATCAAAAGGATAATCACATGCCACTTACCATGAACAACAAAGTTTTTATCACCTGCGCCGTTACGGGTTCAGGGAGCTCTCAAGATCGTAGC
Source organism: Rhodobacterales bacterium UBA7416 (assembly GCA_002469545.1). Classification (GTDB taxonomy): domain Bacteria; phylum Pseudomonadota; class Alphaproteobacteria; order Rhodobacterales; family Rhodobacteraceae; genus Amylibacter. The sequence continues at coordinate 18,619 of DKMK01000066.1, forward strand.
CCACATGTACCGCGCAGCCCAGAGCAAATCGCCAACAGTGCGATTGCGGCGGCTAAGGCGGGTGCAGCGATTGTGCATTGCCATGTGCGCGATCCTGAAACAGGTGTGCCCAGCCGTGATCCAAAGCTGTACCGCGAGGTGACAGATCGCATTCGCGCATCTGATGTGGACATGGTGTTGAACCTGACCGCGGGCATGGGTGGTGACATGATTTTTGGAAATCCTGAAAGTCCCCTGCCGTTGAGCAATGCAACCGATATGGTTGGCGCCACAGAACGTGTCGCCCATGTTGCAGAATGCTTGCCCGAAATTTGCACGTTGGATTGTGGCACAATGAATTTCGCCGAGGCTGATTATGTGATGACAAACACGCCAGGCATGTTGGAAGCCATGGGTTCCATGATGGAAGAATTAGGTGTGAAACCGGAAATTGAGGCGTTTGATACTGGGCATCTTTGGTTGGCAAAGAACTTGGTCGAAAAGGGTATTTTGAAATCCCCAGCCCTTGTTCAATTATGCATGGGTATTCCATGGGGTGCGCCAAATGATCTGAATACGTTCATGGCAATGGTGAATAATGTGCCACACGATTGGAACTGGTCTGCGTTTTCAATTGGGCGTGATGAGATGGCATATGTTGCGGCGGCTGTTTTGGCAGGCGGCAATGTGCGTGTCGGGCTGGAGGATAATCTGTGGTTGGCTAAGGGCGAGTTGGCGACGAACGAGGCATTGGTGTCACGCGCGGTTACGATCATCGAAGCAATGGGCAGTTCCATCATGGGGCCTGCCGAAGTGCGTGAAAAACTGGGCCTGACGAAGCGTATGCCGAAATGAAGCGCGTTGTTGTAACGGCAGGTGCCGCGGGGATTGGATTGCGGATTGTGCAAGCCTATCTGGCGGCCGGTGCAAAGGTTGCGATTTGTGATTTGGATGTTGCCGCATTGGATGCTTTTCGCGCGGCCCATCCCGATGCATTGGCGATGCAAGCTGATGTGACGAGCCAGGCAGATATGGATGCGTTTTTTGCGGCATGTGATGAACATCTGGGCGGTGTGGATGTGATGATTTCCACGGCGGGTATTGGTGGACCAGCGGCCTTGATCGAAGATTTGGATTACGCGGATTGGAAAGCCACATTATCGACCACCTTGGATGGCACATTCCTGTCTACACGTTGGGCCGCGAAACATATGCGTGCGCAAAAATCTGGGTTGATTGTTTTGCTGTCTTCGACGGCTGGTTTGTTCGGCTATCCGTATCGTAGCGCCTATGCCACCGCGAAATGGGGTATTGTTGGGTTAACCAAGACATTGGCCATGGAAATGGGCGGTGATGGTATCCGTGTGAACTGTATCTGTCCCGGTGCAGTAGAAGGTGATCGCATGGATCGCGTTGTGGCAAACGAGGCCCGTGCGCGTGGTGTCGATGAACAGGTTGTGCGCGATGATTATGTGTCCGCCGTTTCGTTGAAGACATGGGTGACAGCAGATGATATTGCCAACATGGTTCATTTTCTGGACAGCCCTGCGGGTGTGAAAATTTCAGGGCAAGCATTGTCAGTTGATGGTCATACGGAATCGATTTCGTAATGACAGTTATTCGCCCAAAATCTGTTGCACAGGCGAAATGCTTGGCCCAATTTCAGGGGCGAGTAGACTGTATCCAATGTTTGAAAAGGATACAGTTATGATTATCAGAAACATGGCAATTGCGACCACCGTATTGGCAATTTTTGGCAGCATTGCATTGGCCGATATGGCGCCACGTAAACCCGCCAGTAAAATGGCACGCGCGGGTTTAGTGGCCGGTGCCACAAATGCCGAATTAACGCCCGAGGGTAAGCTGCGTAAACTGCGCAAAAGCCTACGCAAATGTAAGCGTGAAAAATGCGCGTATTTGGATCTGCGTTACCTGCCTATTACCGACCTGACGGCGCTGTCCAACATGGATCATTTGGAAACATTACTTCTAAGCTATACTGATGTGTCCGATCTGACGCCGATTGCGGGACTGACGGGGATGAAACAATTGCACATCGGGCATACCAAGGTGACGGATATCACCCCGATTTCCGGGATGACCGATCTGGAGTTGTTGCACCTTTGGGGAACTAAAATAACCGATTTCACTCCTGTATCTGGGTTTGCGAAATTACACGAACTCGCATTGTCCGAGACGGGTGTCAAAAACCTTCAATTCCTTGCACCACTGCAGAACCTGCAACGGCTGAATTTGGGCGATCTCAAAATTCGCGATATTTCTGTGTTGGAAAAATTACCAAAGTTACAATTGGTCGAAACCTATCATCTAAAATACTTCAACAAACGCACTGTGAAACGCTTGGATGCGCGCGGTGTTTATATTGGCCCCGAATTGATCGCGGTCTGCTAACCACAAGGGAATATCATGACACAAACAGCGGCAATTATTGGTGGCGGCGTTATTGGCGGAGGCTGGTTGGCACGGTTCCTTCTTAATGGCTGGAACGTAAATCTGTTTGACCCAGATCCAGAAGCAGAACGCAAGATTGCCGCCGTGTTGGAAAACGCGCGCCATGCCTTGCCGATGTTGTATGATGTCGCGTTGCCCGCTGAGGGCACATTGACAGTTTGCACAACGATTGAACAGGCTGTTTCAGGCGTGGATTGGGTGCAAGAAAGCGTGCCTGAGCGGTTGGATTTAAAGCACAAGGTGTTCGCGGATATCGTGGCCCATGCACCTGCGGATGCCGTTATTGGATCGTCTACATCAGGGTTCAAACCATCCGAATTACAACAGGGATTGGATCGCCCCGATGCGGTTGTTGTTACCCATCCGTTTAACCCTGTGTATTTGTTGCCATTGATTGAATTGGTTCCATCCCCTGCAAATCCCGTTTCGGTGATTGAACGCGCCAAGGAAATTCTGACATCATTGGGTATGTTCCCACTGCATGTACGCCGCGAAATTGATGCGCATATTGCCGATCGTTTCCTAGAGGCCGTTTGGCGTGAAGGGTTGTGGTTGATTAAGGACGGCATAGCCACGACACAGGAAATTGACGATGCAATTCGGTATGGTTTTGGTTTGCGCTGGGCGCAGATGGGGTTGTTTGAAACATACCGCATCGCAGGTGGCGAAGAGGGCATGGCGCATTTCATTGCGCAGTTTGGCCCGTGTTTGCAATGGCCATGGACCAAGTTGATGGATGTGCCTGAATTGACGGATGAATTGATCGCGCAGATTGCCGATCAATCAGATGCGCAATCAGGGCATTTGTCCATCCGCCAATTGGAGCGCTTGCGTGATAATAATTTGATTGCGATGTTGCGCGCATTGAAGGGCGAAGATGCCGCCGCAGGTGCGTTGATCAATGCGCATGAGGCAACCATCAGACCCGCCCTGCCAGGTGCAATCGATGGTGCAATGACGACAATTGAACGTGTGATCCCCACGGATTGGACGGATTACAACGGGCACATGAACGAGAGCCGTTATGGGCAAGTGTTTTCTGATGCGGCGGATATCGTGATGCAGACCGTCGGTGCGGACGCCGATTATATTGCGGCTGGTCTAAGCTATTTCACTGTGGACATTCAGATCAAGTTTTTAGCGGAAACCCATGCGGGTGCGCGTGTGAATGTGCAATCATATGTGTTGGTTGGTGAAGGCAAAAAGATGCGGTTGTTCCATCAGATGTTTGGTGAGGATGGCACGTTGATGGCAACGGGTGAACAGATGTTAATCCATGTCAGTTTGGAGACGCGGCGCGCCTGTGATCCACGTGCGGATGTGTTGGCGAAACTAGAAGCAATCGCGGCGGCGCACAGCGCCCTGCCCGACCCACGTGGAGTGTAATGATGGATTTTGGATTAAGCCAAGAACAACAGATGATTGCCGACACGGTGCGTGATTTCGTTGAGAAAGAAATCTATCCACACGAGGCCGAGGTTGAGCGTACGGGACAGGTGCCACATGAGTTGGGACAGTCAATCAAACAGAAGGTGATCGACCTTGGGTTTTACGCCTGCAACTTTCCCGAAAGTGTGGGTGGTGCGGGGTTAAGCCATGTTGATTTTACGCTTGTTGAACGTGAGTTGGGGCGTGGTTCGATGGCGCTGACCCACTTCTTTGGGCGTCCACAGAACATTTTGATGGCGTGTCAAGGTGAACAGATTGAACGTTACCTTTTGCCGGCTGTGCGTGGTGAACGCATGGATGCCTTGGCGATGACGGAACCCGATGCGGGAAGTGATGTACGCGGAATGAAATGCAGTGCGGTTCAAGATGGTACCGATTGGGTTATCAATGGGTCTAAGCACTTTATTTCTGGTGCAGAACATGCTGATTTCTTTATCGTGTTTGTGGCTACTGGCGTGGATGAAACACCGCGTGGGCCGAAGAAACGGATCACGACATTTTTGGTGGATCGCGGC
>DKMK01000020.1 GCA_002469545.1 Rhodobacterales bacterium UBA7416
GCATCCGCTGCCGCCGCGCGCTTATTAGCAGCCGCATCATTTGACCAAAGCGTTATGTGGCCACAGGGTTCAGACAACGTTACCATGGTTGGAAAAACAGGTGCCAAGGCAGAAATTTGGACAACCTTTCCAGCGGTTCTGGACAGCAGCAAAGCATTGATTGAAGCCGCAGAATTGATGAACACCGCAGCTGGTACAGATTTAGCCAGCCTACAATCCGCAATGGGTAAGGTCGGCGGTTCATGCGCCGCATGTCACAAATTGTATCGCGCTAAGTAGTTAAATAAATTAAAAAAATCACCTGTCGTATGGTCACGGTTAATTCGATGCGACGGGTCATAAATCATGCAATTCCCCAGAAATCTTGATTTTGAATAAAATTACTGTAGTGTTGTTCCCTAAATCACGAGTCAATTCAAGTAATTACCAATATTTTTGACGGTTCAAAGCAATGGGCTTAATTTCACCCAAAAACAAATTACGCGTGGATTCAAATAATCCGCACGCAAATGGCTGAAGCTGATCAAAGAAAAATCAAAACACAAAGTCAATTTTTCGATCAAAAATGGGAGATATTTACAATGGATGCAGCACTACAAGCTTTATTGCGAGAGCTCGCACTCGAAGCCCCCGAAGTTTACGCACAATTGATGAAAATCTTACACGGGGCCTACTCAAAATCCGAGAAAAAAGTTCTCGCAAGAATGATCATCGAATGGGCGCGTAATCACGGCTCTGCAGGTAAAATCCTACGCGCCCTTGCAATGATCTTGCGCAGCATTGGTATCGCAGCGCCCAGTTCTTGGTTCGCCGCTTCTGGCACGACCATCGCAGGCGGCGGCGCAACGACAGGTACAACCGGCGCCGCTGCTGGTGGTACCGCGGGCGCAATGACACTTGGAGCAGCGCTATTTCTCCTTTTGTCCATCGGAGTCATGACATATCGTATTTATGACGAACTCAATCAGGAAATTGATTCAGGTTCCGCATTCGGCGCTCCCTGCTCAAAAGGCAAGCTCTCAAAATTGATGGCGACAGGCATTCGCGAACACACGGTTGATAATTGGGCCGGACGCAAAGACAGCATGCAAGAAGCAATTGATACCGCTTGGACAGAAGCAATCAGATTGCGTAATAATTGCGACGGTCAATGCCCGCCACCTTTTAAATGCTTCCCAACAGTCGCCATCCAAGAATTGGAACAGTGGGCCCACTTCCCCTACAATACGACTTATACCAGAATAATTTACACGCTGCCCTGCATTTGCGTTCAACCAAATATGTGGTGGAATCAATTTCGCTGGAACGTATTGCCTGACGCCGACAAAAAAATATGGGGCAAACTCGGTTGGAGCGCCGAAAATTGGGACTCCGAAGATGGCCCACCCTCAGAAAGCAAAGATTGGTCTGAACTATCAGACAATGAACGCACCGCCGCCACAAAATTGGGTTACGGCCAAGAATCTTGGGACGAAGAATAGCCGTACCGTCACAATTGCAGTCTGGTGCTAATTAAGACATGGTCGCTCAAACGCAAAGGAAACGACCATGTCCACAATCGTCCAAGAATTTATCGACAACCTAACGCCAAAGGTTGCGAACACACTACAAGGCACCGCCAAACTGGTCATCACCGATGAAGGCTCTTTAATGCTGGACGACACTGGCGCACGCGCAGGTGACGAAGACGCCGATGTCACCTTGATCGCATCCGAAGACGTCTTTCGCAACATCCTGTCAGGCGATCAAAACCCAGCAATGGCGTTCATGACGGGCAAGCTAAAAGTCGAAGGTTCATCAACCCGTGCCCTCAAAGTGTCTGAAATCTTGACATCATAAGTCAGCGACTAAATTGGCGGCAAACCCAAACGCCCACGAAACCCATCCAAACCACCGCTTAAGTCACCCAAAACATCACGATCTTCCATGTGCTGGCGTAGCGTTTGGTTCAATCCACCCTCTGTATTCAGTGCGGCCAATGCGTCTGCTAAACGTCCCTGCCCATCTTGGGGCAAGCCTTGTAAAAAACCGCCCAACATCGCAACTACATATTGTTCCGCGGCATGGGGATCATCGGTTAATTCGCCCAACCATTCGCTGGCATGTTGTGCTTGGGCAAACGTCACAGATGCCATTGCTGTCGCCGCAAAATGCGCGTTTAATCCCACTTCGGTTTTCACAGCAAAAACAGGGTTTTTCGCACCAAACAGCGTATCCACAGTCACTGCCTTTGGATAGACCGGCAACGGACATCCACCTGTCGCCACAAACGGCAAAGGAATTGTTATTTCAACATCGGTTACCGGCGCACAAAGTGTATTCAAATCCGCCAAAGACACATCAACCATCACCGAAATAATACGCTGATCCGCGCGAAATTTCAGGGTTGGTAATATCGCATGCGCCACATCCTTTAGCAGGCACAAAACCACAATATCACTGACATCGATCACACTTTGGTTGGGCGCAATTTCAACATCATCAAACGCCGTCAATTCAGCGGCCATCGCGGCACCACGCGCCGACACAGAAATTACATGCCCTTGCCCGGTCAGGCCACACACCATGGCCGCTGCAATTTCACCAGTTCCGATAAACCCAACATTCGCCATTATGCGCGCAACCTTTCGCCCTTGGGATCAAATGGCGCTTCTGCCAATTGCACCGCGCTGTGTGGCACGCCCAAAATGGCGATATCAAATTCATTCCCCGCGCCTGCATA
>DKMK01000017.1 GCA_002469545.1 Rhodobacterales bacterium UBA7416
CGTTCAACCGCCGCCAACTCTTGGGCAGTCATTGCCTTTGCATGACTAAAATCGAACCGAAGCCGATCAGATGCATTCAACGAACCACGCTGCGCAACATGATCGCCCAACGTCGCACGCAGTGCTTCGTTCAACAGATGGGTCGCCGAATGGCTGTTACGGATACCAGAGCGCATTGAATGATCAACAATCAGTTCTGCATTGTCACCGCTCTTTATCGAACCAGAAGTAACCGATCCGATGTGAACAAACACGTTGCCCTTTTTCTTAACGTCGCGCACTGCGACTTCGCCGCCATCAACACGCAAAACGCCCGCATCACCGATTTGGCCGCCGCTTTCCGCATAAAATGGTGTTTGATTAAGAACGATCATCACCTCTTCATCTGCACTGGCCTTATCGGCAATCATGCCATCTTTGACTAATGCAACGATCTGACCTTCGGCGATTTCTGTATCATACCCCAGAAAATCGGTCGTGCCGTGCTCGTCTGCTATATCGAACCAAATTGTTTCATCCGCTGCTTCACCAGAACCAGACCATGCCGCGCGCGCCTTTGCCTTTTGTTCAGCCATAGCAGAATCAAAACCATCGGTATCGACTTCCACACCTTTTTCGCGCAACGCATCCTGAGTCAAATCCAATGGGAAACCATATGTATCATACAATTTAAACGCTGCCGTACCTGACAGTGGCGCACCCTCGTCCATGCTCGCCAGCTCGTCGTCCAGTAATTTCAAGCCACGATCCAATGTCGTTTTGAAACGCGTTTCTTCCAGCAACAAACTCTCTTCGATCAAGCTTTGTGCATGACCAAGTTCTGGATAAGCTTGGCCCATCTGTTTCACCAACGCTGGCACCATTTGATGCATTACGGGATCTTTTGCACCCATTTGATGAGCGTGGCGCATGGCACGGCGCATAATGCGACGCAGCACATATCCACGACCTTCGTTTGATGGCAAAATACCGTCTGCAATCAAAAACGACGTCGAACGTAAGTGATCTGCAATCACACGGTGATGCACATTTTGATCACCATACGGATCAACACCAGTTGCTTGCGCCGATGCTTCGATCAAATCACGCATCAAATCAGTATCGTAATTATCGTGACTTCCTTGTAGAAGTGCCGCAATCCGTTCCAGCCCCATGCCGGTATCAATTGATTGCATATTCAACGGCTTCAGTGTTCCATCTGCAAACTGTTCGTTTTGCATGAACACCACATTCCAAATCTCAATGAAGCGATCACCATCTTCCTCAGCAGAACCAGGAGGACCACCCCAGATTTTGTCACCATGATCATAGAATATCTCAGTACAGGGACCACACGGACCAGTTGGACCCATCCGCCAGAAATTGTCATCGGTCGCAATGCGAATAATGCGATCATCGGATAGCCCCGCATATTTTTTCCAAATATTAGCGGCCTCGTCATCCGTATGATAAACTGTGACATAAAGACGGTTTTTATCAATTCCGAATTCTTTTGTGATCAAATCCCATGCGTATTTGATGGCCTCTTCTTTGAAATAGTCACCAAAGGAAAAGTTTCCCAACATTTCAAAAAACGTATGATGGCGCGCTGTGTACCCAACGTTATCAAGATCGTTATGTTTACCACCAGCACGCACACATTTTTGAGCTGTCGTAGCGCGGGTATAATCGCGTGTTTCCTGACCTAGGAATTGGTTTTTGAACTGAACCATTCCAGAGTTCGTAAACATTAATGTTGGATCGTTGCGCGGCACCAAAGGCGAGCTGTCCACCACTTGGTGTCCATTGTTATCAAAGAAATCCAAAAATGTGGATCGAATGTCGTTAACGCTTGCCATCGGATTATCCTGTGAATGCTGTTTCAAACAGGTTTACCGAGCCTTTTAAAAACTGTCCACAGCCCAAAATAAAAAGGCTGGGAATTACCCAGCCTTTACATCACTTTATGTAACCTATTCTTCGACGACTGCATCGTCTTTGTCAGGCGTATCGTTTGGTGGTGGCATATCGAAATCCAAACCATGTGCAGCACGAATTTTATCTTCGATCTCGTAAGCCATCTTTGGGTTATCTTTCATATAGGTCTTGGCATTCTCACGCCCTTGCCCAATGCGTTCATCACCGTAAGAGAACCATGAGCCGGACTTCGCAATAAAGCCCAACTTAACGCCCAAATCGATCAATTCGCCACGTTTGGAAATACCTTCACCATACATAATATCAAACTCGACTTGTTTGAATGGTGGTGACACTTTGTTTTTCACAACTTTTACACGTGTTTGGTTGCCTACAATTTCGTCGCGATCCTTGATCGCGCCTATGCGGCGAATATCCAGGCGCACAGAGGAATAGAATTTCAACGCATTCCCACCAGACGTCGTTTCAGGTGAGCCAAACATCACGCCAATTTTCATACGAATTTGGTTGATGAAAATAACCATACAACCAGACTTAGAGATAGAACCCGTTAGCTTTCGCATCGCTTGGCTCATCAAACGTGCCTGTGCACCAACTTGGTGATCACCCATATCGCCTTCAAGTTCCGCACGCGGCGTCAATGCCGCAACAGAATCAACAACAACCATGGAAACAGCGCCCGAACGGACCAACGTGTCTGTAATTTCTAACGCTTGTTCACCGGCATCAGGTTGTGAAATCAATAATTCATCAATATTCACGCCCAATTTTTTGGCATAAGTCGGATCCAATGCGTGTTCGGCGTCAACAAACGCACAAACACCGCCCTTTTTCTGTTCTTCCGCAATTGCATGCAATGTTAGCGTGGTTTTACCCGAACTCTCTGGGCCATAAATCTCAATGATACGTCCCTTGGGCAATCCACCAATACCAAGTGCAATATCCAAACCGATCGAACCTGTCGATGTCGCCTCGATATCCAAACGCGCACTATCGTCGCCCAATTTCATGATCGAGCCTTTGCCGAACTGTCGTTCAATTTGGCTCAAGGCAGATTCTAAGGCCTTTTCTTTGTCCATGCTTTTCTTTCCACTGAAATCTAATAGAGTCGATGCCATGAGTTATCTCCTTATTTCACATCTTCCGCAATCTAATTTCGCGGATGTTCGCCTGTTGTTCTCTTATCTGGGTTATGGGACCAAAAAGAGAACATTACAAGATAAATTTTATATTCCCACTTTCGATCAAGACCCTTTCGAAAAGGTAAAGTTTTGAGTAAAATGAATTATCAGCACCGAGGGTGACTATAAGATGATGATTTTCCTAGATAAAAGCTTGGTGTTTTTCGCAACACCCAAGACAGGGTCGACAGCTTTTCACAAAGCATTCGGTTCGAAAGCTGATATTTTGTTTACTAAAAATCCACGTGTTACACACATTGCGCCAAAGCGGTTTAACAAAATGATTGCACCATACGTGCGCCCTCTTATGTCTGAGCCTGTAAATTCGATCGCACTTATCAGGGAACCCATAGAATGGTTAGGAAGTTGGTATCGTTACCGCCAGCGCGGCGAAAACCTAAATACGTCCAGTTCAACTGCGGATGTTTCCTTTGACGAATTTGTAGAAGCATACCTTGGCAATGATCGTCCTAAATATGCAAATGTAGGCCAACAGGCTCAGTTCATAACAGGCGGCGGGGATAAACCACTCGTGACACAGCTTTGGCGCTACACCGCAATTGATGACCTAACATTGTATCTAAGATTACAACTTGGATTCAATTTCAAACTGGAACAAGTGAACGTATCACCTAAACGCGCGTTGTCTTTATCGCCGGAAAACAACCGTACTTTGCAAAGTCACTTTCAAAAGGATTTTGATCTGTATGAGAATGCAATTGGTGGATAACAAAACCTACGTATTTCCATCCTCTACCATTTTACCAACCATAGAGATTAGCTGTTGTAAACTGTATGGTTTAGGCAAGAAAACAGCGCTATCAAAGCTTTCTAAATCGTCCGAAAAACTCTCTTCTGCATAGCCTGAAACAAAAACAATTCTTGCTCTGTTGCCTTGCTCTTGTGCTTTGCGCACCCAAGTTGGGCCGTCGATATCTGGCATAACCACGTCCGTAACGATGACATCAAAATCGATTTCAACTTGTGAAAGAATTTCAAGTGCTTCTTCCCCACCACTTGCGGCATGTAAAATAACACCCTGACTTTGTAAGGCACGTTGCGAAACGGCGCGCACAGGATCTTCGTCCTCTACTAACAAAACGCGTACTCCCTTCAGGCTATTGGATCGCTGTCTGTCTGGTACAGCTTTGGGTTGTTCCACCAATTGCATATTTTCAGCTACTGGCAATAGAATGGTGAATAATGTCCCGTGATCAACTTCGCTGTCTACGAAAATATACCCCCCCGTCTGTTTGATTATCCCGTAAGCCATAGAAAGCCCAAGCCCAGTTCCTTTGCCCACTTCTTTTGTTGAAAAGAAAGGTTCGAATATTTTCCCAAGCAAATTCGGGGAAATGCCGTCACCTTCGTCTTCAACCTCAATTGAAACATATTTGCCGGCCAAAATAATGGCGCCAGATTTGGGAACATCGTCCTTATAGTGCATTGCTTTACTGCGTAAAAATATTTGCCCGCCTTTCGGCATCGCATCACGCGCATTTACGACCAAGTTCATTAAAACCTGTTCTAATTGCCGCCCATCGACAAACGCTAGGGGCAAATCTTTTTCTTGTAACAGGCGTAACGTGATTGTTTCCCCAACCAATCGGTTCAGTAAATGCGTCAAATCCGACAAAGATTCATTGACTTGCAACGCGCTTGGTTTCAACGTTTGTTTACGGGAATAGGCCAACAATTGACCGACCAAAGCAGCGGCTCGATTTGCGTTCGAACTAATTTGAATGAGATCGCCAAAATCCGCATCGCCCTTTTCGTGACGCAGCATCAACAGATCGCAATAGCCCGAAATAGCCGTTAGTAAGTTATTGAAATCATGTGCAATACCGCCAGCCAATTGCCCGATGGCTTGCATTTTTTGGCTTTGAACAAACTGCGCTTCTAAGGATTTTAGCTCTGTAGTATCACTAATGACTGCGGTGGTGTGATGAGAACTTGAATCTCCAACTACCCCCAATTGAATACGCAGATAAACGTCGGCTTCGCGGCGTTTGGCCATACCAAATTCGGATTTTTGCCATCCTTGACGTTGGTTCGCATTTTTCACCCACTGAGAAACAGATCGCCCCATTCCTTCGACCAATTCGCTGAAATATGGCCTCTCACCTGGTTCAATTTTCAGAAGGTTTTGCGCGGCCTTATTCGATTTTAAAACCATGCCCTCTCGGGATAACCGCATAACCGCGATAGGAATCGTGTCAAATTCAAAGCTTGCGCTTGAATCTTTTTTAAACGGAAATGTTATTTTTTTGGCTGAAATGGCGTTGAAATCAAATTTGATTTTGGGCAATTTACCCAAATAGTTTCCAACCAAAAAAAATGCGAATAGCACAAGTATGATTTCCGCAAAGATGGTTATCTGATCTAAAACTAATAAAAAGGCCAAAAGGGTTATGCAGAACAATATAGCAGACAGTGCAATTGCTCTTGGATACTCTGCCAAGCTTTTTACGATCTGCATCATTGGGGCACCACTGTTTAGTTACTCAATCAAGATTAACCTAAACGTAATACTGGTTAAAGTTGTATTACTTTTTCAAAATAGCCACAAAAAAACCATCACAACCTTGCGCAAGTTGGATTGTCTGATGTAAATCCAAATGCCATTCTGGATTACTTTGTAAGAACGTGTTGATCTGGTTCATGTTTTCGCACGCAAACAAAGAGCACGTCATATATGCCAACGTACCACCTGGCCCAACCAAATTTTTACTTTGATTCAATATCTGTGCTTGGGTTTGCACAAGTACATCCAGTCTGGTTTGATCAAGCTTCCATTTTGCATCTGGACTACGACGCCAAGAGCCACTGCCCGAACAGGGAACATCCAAAACCACCAAATCATATAAATCCGCGGACTTAACTGGATCACTGCGGAGCAACTTCACAGAAACACCAGCGCGCGTTGCACGCTCGCGCAGGCCCTTTAGGCGGTCTGGATCAATGTCATAGGCCGAAAATTCAACACCCGCATTCGCACGTCCAGCCATTGCTAATGTTTTTCCACCGCCACCTGCACAATAATCCAATACACGCCCTTTTTCAGGTAATGAAATAGCGTCGATTAATGCTTGTGATCCGGCATCTTGCAGCTCGATTGAACCATTAAGGTAACTGGCCGTTTGTGGGATTTTTCGCGTTTCGCCTCGCACACGCAGGGCTGTTGTTGATGCTTCAACGGGGTCAACTTCGATCCCATCCAATGCTAACGATCGGGTTGCTTTTGACAGATTGGATTTTTTTAAATTCACACGTAAATCAATCGGTGCACGCTCTTTTAGTCGTGCATAATCATCATCACCATTGAACGCATCATCCAACCAATCAGGAATGTCCAAGGCCACTGCCCGTGACATTTTGGGTTTTGTTGATTGGACAGTCGTCATTTCTTCGTCGCTTAGTGGTGCCGGCGCATAGCCTTGACCACTAAAAACATCTGTCACATCGTCATCATTTGCCAACAGGCGCCCGACTAAAACACCTCGTGCGCCATTCAGCCCGCTGAGATGTGCAAAGCTACGCAGATTGCGCAGCCCATCGAAAACGATGTCTCGGATGGCTGCGCGATCTTTGGAGCCCGCATAACGATTTGAACGCGACCAACTGGTCAGTTCACGTTCAGCAGGTGCACCCGCCATTGCGCGATCCAAAATTTCAATCGCAGCTGCATATCGTGCGGCAGGTGTCATTACTTATCCAATGCGGTAATTTGGGCTCTCGCGCGTGATTTGAACATCATGCACATGGCTTTCTTTTAAGCCCGCGCCTGAGATTTTCACAAACTTACAGCTGTTGCGCATATCGGGTACTGTCAAGTTTCCAGTGTACCCCATCGCCGCCCGCAAGCCGCCAACCATTTGGTGTAACACATTGGATGCAGGGCCTTTATAGGGCACTTGTCCCTCGATACCTTCTGGTACTAGCTTGTCTGAACTTGCCTCTTTTTGGAAATAGCGATCGGCAGAACCCTGCGCCATCGCGGCAACAGATCCCATGCCACGGTAAGATTTAAACGAGCGCCCTTGGTACAAAATGATTTCACCAGGTGCTTCGTCGGTTCCGGCCAACATCGAGCCAACCATGGCGCAACTGGCACCACCTGCAATTGCCTTGGCAAAGTCGCCAGAGAATTTAATGCCACCATCAGCGATAATCGGGATGCCTGATTTTGCACCTTCTTCTGCCGCGTCGTTGATTGCGGTTAATTGTGGAACACCAACACCAGCAACGATCCGTGTTGTACAGATTGAGCCTGGTCCAATGCCAACTTTGACCGCGTCAGCGCCCGCGCCGATTAAGGCCTTGGTTGCTTCTGCGGTTGCGACGTTGCCAGCAACGATTTGTGCATCTGGATGTTCGGCTTTGATGCGTTCTACGGCTTGGCTGACGGATATTGAATGCCCGTGTGCCGTGTCGATAACCAACAGATCAACACCTGCATCAATCAACTGCATAGAGCGTTCAAAACCCTTGTCACCAACGGTAGAAGCGGCGGCAACACGTAGGCGGCCTTTGTCGTCTTTACACGCGATTGGGTTTAGAACCGCTTGTTCCAAATCTTTGATCGTCAACAGACCAGTCAGACGGTTTTCAGTATCAACAACCAAAAGCTTTTCAATGCGACGCGCGTGCATCAGTGATCTGGCTTCTTCCAACTTGATTGGCTCTTGGACGATTGCCAAACTTTCGGTGGTCATCATCACAGAAACAGGCGTTTTATCTTCCGCCACGAAACGCATATCGCGGTTTGTTAGAATTCCCAAAACCTTGCCATCAGAACCAACAACAGGGAAACCTGTAATCCGATATTGTGTGGCCAATGCCTTGGCATCAGCCAATGTTTGTTCGGGGCGCAACGTGACTGGGTTATCTACAGTACCGGAAACAAACCGTTTAACGCGGCGCACATGGGATGCCTGTTCATCATCGGTGAGGTTGCGGTGGATAACACCCATTCCGCCTGCCTGTGCCAGTGCGATGGCCATGCGTGCTTCGGTTACTGTGTCCATTGCGGAACTTAAAATCGGTATGTTTAACCCAATTGTTTTGGTCACATTTGTGGCCAGTTGGGCGTCAGATGGCAAAACATTTGACGCACCAGGTACGAGTAAAACATCATCGAAAGTTAGCGCTTCACGAATCTCCATTGGTCTCTCCAAGAGTTGTAGGTGTTGCCGTTGTCCTATCACATGGGTTTAGCAAAAAGGAAAGCCCTGTTTTTCGAAATGAAGACAAAATTGCAATACACATCGCGTACACAAACCGTACACAACCTGTGCACTGCTACTTGCGAATGATGGTGCTGTAGCTGTCATTGGGCAACATCGCCTGCCCCTTGGCGGTGATCGCCGCTGCCGCGCGGTAATCGCCGTAAGGTTGTGCGCGATCAATCACGCCACGTTCAGCAAACAGATCGGGTAACAGCCCAGACATCAATATGCGTTTGTCAAATTTCAGGTCTTTTCTAAAACTACGTACCAGATCGAAAACCACAGTCGTACAGTTTGCCGTAATCGTGTGATACCACGCCGGATTTTCGGCCAAAACATTCGCGCGTTTCACATAGCCCAGAAACAATGCTTCGACTTCGGGAAGTTTGGTTTTTAATGGATACAAATACACATCTTCGAACGGATCGCGGTGATTGGTGCGCAGTGCCACAATATCGGATTCATTGGCGGCAATAAACGCCTGTTCGTAAGTTTTGAAAAACCCACTGGTGGGTGAGTATTTGTCGCCCACTTGTTTTCTGACTTCGACAGAAAATGCCACAGGTTCAACATCATCAAAACGGAATGAAATAATGGCATGGGCAATATTGGGGCTGCCCCAATATGATAAGATGACATCAAGGCCTTGGAGTTTATCCAAATCGAAACGGCGATCAATCCATGCCTCGTTCCCAGTCGCCCAATTAAAGTCGCGCACATTGTGTAATGTCACAATGCGATCATCCACCGTGCCTGTAACCGTATGAACCAGTTCAGGAACCCAGTTGCGATCCAAACGTGCGGGCATTTGATACCAAAGTGACAAAGAGCCGACAACGACGACCAAGTATGCCCAAGGCCATATTTTTCCGCCAGTGCCAGAAAGCA
>DKMK01000009.1:0-6478 GCA_002469545.1 Rhodobacterales bacterium UBA7416
ATACGTGGCAACTGCAGGTACTGGTGCAGTTATAGGTGGCGCGGCTGTATGGCCGATGATCAACCAAATGAATCCAAGTGCTGATGTTCAAGCGCTTTCATCCATCGAAGTTGACGTTTCAGGCGTAGAGCCAGGCACGCAGATCACTGTAAAGTGGCGCGGCAAGCCTGTTTTCATACGTCGTCGTACAGCCGAGGAAATAGCTGCGGCACGCGCCGTGACGTTGGATGAATTGCCAGATGATGCAGCGCGTAATGCGAATGCAACACCAGCGGCAGGTGAAACCGAAGCATTTGCGGTGGATGCAAATCGTACGTTGGATGCAGACGGCGAATGGTTGGTCATGATGGGCGTTTGTACGCACCTTGGCTGTGTTCCATTAGGCGATGCAGGCGATTTTGGTGGTTGGTTCTGCCCATGTCACGGTTCACACTATGACACGGCTGGCCGTATCCGTAAGGGTCCAGCGCCAGAGAATTTGCCTGTACCTGTTGCGTCGTTCATCGACGCCAACACAATTAGATTAGGTTAGGGGACAGATCATGGCTGGAATTCCACACGATCACTACGAACCAAAAACTGGCGTAGAAAAATGGCTTCACGAGCGTTTGCCCGTTGTTGCACTTGTTTATGATGTTCTGATGCTGCCTACACCCAAGAATTTGAATTGGATGTGGATCTGGGGTATCGTTTTGACGTTCTGTTTGGGACTTCAAATTGTGACCGGTATCATCTTGGTTATGCATTACACGCCGCATGTTGATTTGGCGTTTGATTCTGTTGAGCACATCATGCGTGATGTGAACGGCGGTTGGGCGTTCCGTTATCTGCATGCGAATGGCGCGTCGTTGTTCTTTATTGCTGTATACGCGCATATCTTCCGTGGTTTGTATTACGGGTCATACAAGGCACCACGTGAAATCACGTGGATTATTGGCATGTTGATTTACCTTATGATGATGGCAACTGGTTTCTTGGGCTATGTTTTGCCTTGGGGTCAAATGTCATTCTGGGGTGCGACTGTTATTACCGGCCTATTCGGTGCGATCCCCGGTGTTGGTTCCATTTTGCAAGAATGGTTGTTGGGTGGACCGGCTGTGGATAATGCCACGTTGAACCGTTTCTTCTCACTTCACTATCTTCTTCCGTTCGTAATTGTTGGTTTAGTTGCCATTCACATTTGGGCATTCCACACGACTGGCAACAACAACCCAACCGGTGTTGAGGTTCGTCGTAAGTCGAAAGCGGAAGCTGCGAAAGATACGGTTCCGTTCTGGCCATACTATGTGATCAAAGATTTGTTCGCATTGGTTGTGATCTTGATTATCTTCATGGCGATCGTTGGCTTTATGCCAAACTACCTTGGTCACCCGGATAACTATGTTCCTGCGAATGCATTATCGACGCCTGCACACATTGTGCCAGAATGGTATTACCTGCCTTTCTACGCGATCCTGCGTGCGATTACGTTTGATATTTGGTTCTTGGAAGCGAAATTCCTGGGAGTGTTGGCTATGTTTGGTTCAATCGCTGTAATGGCTTTGGCACCTTGGACAGACACATCACCGGTTCGCTCTGGTCGTTACCGTCCAACGTTTAAGATTGCGTTTTGGGTATTGGGCTTCAACTTCATGTTCTTGATGTGGATGGGTGCGCAAAACCCTGACACTGTGTTGCTTGGTTTGAAAATCTCTACATGGTCACTGATTGGTACTATCTACTGGTTTGGATACTTCTTGGTCATCTTGCCCGTATTGGGTTGGACTGAAAAGACGCTGCCTGTTCCTGAAACAATCGAAGCCGATTTTGATGCGCATTACCCGCCAAAATCTGGTTCAGCGAAATAATAGAAAGAGGATTGATAAAATGAAAAAACTACTTCTTTCGACTGTCATCGCATTGGGTTTGGCCACGTCTGTTTCGGCGGAAGTCGGCGAAACGCACATCGAAGATTTCGCGTTCTCTTTTGAGGGACCATTTGGTAAATTTGACCAATACCAGTTGCAACGCGGTATGCAGGTTTACACTGAAGTTTGTTCTGCATGTCACGGTTTGCGTCACGTTGCGTTCCGTACATTGGGTGACGAAGGTGGTCCACATCTGGATGCGGAAACAGTTAAGGCATATGCGGCTGAGTTCACTGTGTTTGATGCGGAATTGGATGATGATCGTGCTGCAACACCATCAGACAAATTCCCACGCTCTGGGTTGGAAAATGCACCTGACTTGTCCTTGATGGCCAAAGCACGCGCTGGTTTCCATGGCCCGAACGGTTTGGGTATCAACCAAATCGTAAAAGGCATGGGTGGTGCGGAATACATTGCGTCTATCTTGACTGGTTATACTGGCCACGAAAAAGAGCAAGCTGGCACAACGTTTTATGAAAACACAGCCTTCCCTGGTGGTTGGATTGCAATGGCACCGCCATTGGAAGACGAAGCCGTGGAATTCGCGGATAAACATTCAAACGATGTACGCCACATGGCACAAGATGTTTCTGCATTCTTGATGTGGACTGCGGAGCCAAAAATGATGGCGCGTCAGCGTATTGGTTTGGTGTCTGTTGGCATGCTGATGTTGTTGGGTATTTTATTGTACCTGACCAATAAAAAACTGTGGCGTGATATTAAACGCAAGAGTTAAGTTCCACGCATAAGATTTTTGAAGGGCGCTGATGAATTTCAGCGCCCTTTTTCGTTTTTGGGGTAGGGTGTCAGAAACGATAGGGTGATTGCATGGATATTTTGAATTGGCGGCGTATTGATGCGCAAGTGACAACGTCTGGACAGCCGTCCGAAGCAGAGTTGGTTCTGTTGGCAGATGCGGGCGTGAAAACGATAATTAATCTTGGACCGCATTGGAACAAGGGTGCGTTGCCTGATGAGACCTCATCGGTGACAGCTTTAGGGATGAAGTATATTTATATCCCTGTGGATTTTGAAGCACCAACGCGGGCTGATTTTGAGGCGTTTCGAGAAGCCTTGAAGGAGTCACGGGGTGATGCGGCCCATGTCCACTGTATTTACAATGCACGTGTGTCTGCGTTTTTCTATGTGCTTGCAAAAGAGCAGGGCGATAGTGTTGTTGCGCATGCGCGGATGGATAGCATATGGCGCCCCGGTGGCGTTTGGGCTGCATTTATCGGCAAGCCCAGCGCCATTGGATCAGAACATCTCTATGAACGTGAAGATTACGACGTTTAAGTACCCAAGTATCGCGCCAGTGCAATGGGAGGGTTGGCCAGTAGTTCGGCAGTGTCTTTGGGTGGGTGGGCCTGACCATCTGCGATAAGTACGGTTTGATCTGTGATATATGCGGCGTCTTCTGGTTGGTGGGTGACCATCAATAAGGTCGCGTTTGATCCGTCTACGATTTCAGCAACTAAATCCAGCATTTCATGTTTTAGGGCTGGGCCAAGGGCGGCGAAGGGTTCATCAAGACATAATACGGGACGGTCGCGCAGTAGACAACGCGCCAGAGCTACTCGTTGTTGTTGACCGCCTGACAGTTCCGCAGGTATTTTTTTGCCTTGGTTATTGAGGCCAACGCGACGCAGCGCGTCTTGGACGATTTCATGTTCGGCGTCTGACAATCGAAGGTTTGGGTGCAGGCCTAGGGCGATGTTTTTTTCCACGGATAGGTGTGGGAATAGGTTGTGATCTTGGAACAACAACGCGATGGGCCGTTCGGCAGGTGGCGTGTTTGTGATGTCAGTTTCGTTGTACAAAATACGACCCTGGTCTGGTGCTTTAAAACCTGCAATTGCCGACAACAGTGTTGACTTACCGCCACCTGACGGGCCGAGGAGGGCGATTTTGTGGCCCTCTTCGATTTTAAAGTCAGCAGATAGGGTGAATGATCCGTGGCTGAGTTCGATGTTATCTAACGTTATGCTCAAGGCGACCTCCTTGGTCGAAAATCCAGAATAGGGCAACTGATAGGGTGACTAGTAGTAAGGCAACACCTGCGGCAGCGCCGAGTTGGTAAGTGGACATCATACGGTACATCATCAGTGGCAAAGTGGCCACGTCAGGTGGGGCAAATAATGTGATGACGCCGAGATCACCCATTGAGAGGGCGGCGGCGAGGCCAGCGGAAAAACCGACAGGGCGTTTTAGGCGCGGCCATATGGCGAGGCGAAAACGACTCCACGTGCGCATGCCAAGGCTGTCTGCGAGGCGGCCATAGTTATCTTCGGCGCGAGTCATTGCCGGTAAGATAACGCGCAGCGAAAACGGCAGCGACATGGCAGCGTTGACCAATGCGGTAATTGGTAGTGCGATGGCGAAGGGGGAAACGAAGGGGAAGGTCATGACGAATAACCCCGTGCCGATAACGAATGGAGATGCGGCGAGAGTGAGAAAACCAACGACCTCCATTACTTGGGACACGGTTTTACGTTTGCGGGCGATGCGGATCATGAATGCAGACATGGCGATGGACATGCAAACGGATAGGATCGCGGAAAGGACGGCAACGGTGACAGAATTGAATGCAGCGACCCATACTGTTATGGGTAATGTAAACAATGGGATGAAACCGCGTATCAAAACTGATGCTAGTGGTAGGAATAGAAACAGACAAACGAGTGTGAGAACCAGCGTGTCGATAACGCGATAACGTGTCTCGCGACCGTCCCAGCGTTCAGATTTTCGATCTAAGCCCTTGGAGAAGTGCATTGGTTGAGCAATGAGGATTGTTACGGCCCCAATGGCCGCACATAAGGTGAATTGGATCATGGCCAATTGTGATGCCTTGGCTAAGTTGAAATCGAAACGGATTGCTTGGTAAATTGCGAGTTCGATTGTTGTCGCTTTAGGGCCGCCGCCAAGTGCGAGAGCGACTGCAAAGCTGGAAATACATAACAAGAAGATAAGGAGGAATGCGCCCGGGACGACGGCGCGCAGCATTGGGCGCTCAAGGTGGCGTACGATGTCATTGGTGTTCATGCCGAGCTGGGCTGATAGGCGGAAATGTTCAACAGGGATCGCTGACCAGCCTTGAACCAAAAGGCGTGTGGCGAGGGGGATATTGAAGAATACGTGAGCAAGGACAACGCCGCCAAAGCCGTAGATGTTTAACGGTCCAAGACCGAAGCTGGCGATGAGATCAGAGATATAACCAGAGCGTCCCCAAACCGCCAAAATGCCCAAAACGGCGACGATGGCGGGCAGGATGAATGGGGCACCCATCAGTGTCAGGATGAATTTGCGACCGCGAAAATTGCGCCTTGCCAATGCACGTGCGGTGGGAATGGCGATGAGTATTGAAATTACCGCAGAAGCCAAGGCCTGTAGAATGGTAAAACGGATGGCCGACCAATCAGCGGGGGACAGCGATGATGTGATTTCAGCACGCCACCACAATGCACCAACTGTGCCAAGCGTAAGCAAAAGCAGCAGCGCGAATGCGCTGCCACCAAGGAGAAAGTGTATTGGCCTTATCGGCTGAGTGCTGTGAGCCATTCGGCAAGTGCCTTGTCGCGTGCCTGCTGAGCCTTATCCGCTGGGATGATTAGGCTGTCGATCGGCGTAATGAGTTGTTCAAAACCAGCGGGCAAACCATCGGATGGAAACACAGCTGGGTACATCCAGTTGGTTGTTGGGATAATAGACTGAAAACCTTCGGATGTCATGAAGTCCAAAAATGCATCGGCCAATTCTGGCTGATCTGAGGCCGCCAATTTTCCTGCCACTTCGATTTGCATATAGTGGCCTTCGGTGAATGACGCAGCGGATTTGGTTTTGTCGTCTTCAGCGATGATGTGGTATGCTGGTGATGTTGTGTAGGACAGAACCATATCTGCTTCACCTGCGGTGAACATGCCATATGCCTCTGACCAGCCTTTGGTCACCGTGAGGATTTTTGGTGCTAAGCCGGCCCAAATTTCTGGTGCGCGGTCGCCGTAAGCCTCTTTCACCCAAAGCAGAAGGCCAAGGCCGGGTGTGGATGAACGTGGATCTTGGATGACAATTTTGAAATCGTCTGGCATTGCGATCATGGTTTCAAAGCTGGTTGGTACGTTTTTCAGCTTTGTGTTGTCATACACAAATGCGAAATAACCCCAGTCGTAAGGTAGAAATGTTGTATCTGTCCATTCGGTTGGTACATCCAAGGCGATTGGATTGTTCGCATATGGTGCAAACAAGCCCGTCGCCGCCGCGCGTTCAGTTAAATTTGTATCCAAGCCCAAAACGATGTCGGCATCTGTACGCGACCCTTCGAGTTGAATGCGTGTTAGCAATGCGGCACCGTCGCCCGCACCAATCAATTTCAGATCGCATTCACAGGTTTCCTCGAACGCTTGTTCGACGGATGGGCCTGGGCCCCAATCGGAAACGAAGCTGTCGTAGGTGTATACGATGAGTTCTGGTTTATCTTGTGCGTGGGCTGTTGTGGCAAGTGCCAGTGTTAGGCCCGCAGCAAGGGTGATGAATTTAGTCATTTCAATACTCCAATTGCTACAAGCGTAAGGGGG
>DKMK01000009.1:6535-40845 GCA_002469545.1 Rhodobacterales bacterium UBA7416
CGGTTCAGGTTCGACGGGTTCGCGCAAGCGCATCTCAGCCATATGGCCCCCCGAGGTGTGATCATTCTTAGGGGGCGCATAAAAAATAAGCAAGGATGGGTTTTCTTTTGTGTGTTGGGTGGTTTATTGATCAATCAGATATCGGAGATAGGCGCATGGCAACGAATTCATTTGGACGGATGTTTACAGTGACGACTTGGGGTGAGAGCCACGGGCCAGCGTTGGGTGCTACTGTGGATGGATGCCCACCGAATGTAGCGTTAGATGCGAGCGATTTGCAGCGGTGGTTGGACAAGCGTAAGCCGGGCCAAAATAAGTACACCACACAGCGCCAAGAGCCAGATCAGGTGAAAATCTTGTCGGGGATGTTTGAGGGTAAAACCACAGGCCATCCGATTCAGTTGATGATTGAAAATACCGATCAACGTTCCAAAGACTATTCCGAAATTATGGAAAAGTTTCGCCCCGGTCATGCGGATATCACGTATTGGCAGAAATACGGCATTCGTGATTATCGTGGTGGTGGACGGTCCAGTGCACGTGAAACGGCGGCGCGAGTTGCGGCCGGTGGTGTTGCGCGTGAAGTTTTGAATGCGTTGGCACCAGAGATTAAGGTTACCGGATACATGGTTCAAATGGGGCCACATAAGATTGATCGCACCAAGATTGATTTAGGCGAGATTGAGAATAATCCGTTTTGGACACCTGACGCGGACGCCGCCGAAATGTGGGCAGGGTATTTGGATGGGTTGCGTAAGTCGGGCAATTCAGTTGGTGCGGTGATTGAGGTTGTTGCTAGCGGTGTTCCCGCAGGTTTGGGCGCGCCTGTCTATGGTAAGATCGATACGGACATTGCCACCGCGATGATGTCGATCAATGCTGTGAAAGGTGTTGAGATTGGGGCTGGGTTTGGTTCGGCTGAACTGACGGGCGAAGATAATGCGGATGAGATTTCGTTTGTTGATGGTGCGCCCGTTTATAATTCGAACCATGCAGGCGGTGCGTTAGGTGGGATTTCCACGGGCCAAGATTTGGTTTGCCGTTTTGCAGTGAAGCCGACATCATCGATTTTGAAAGAGCGGGCTACGATTACCAAGGCTGGTGAGGATACGACGATTATTACCAAAGGGCGTCACGACCCATGTGTTGGAATTCGCGCCGTACCAGTGGGCGAGGCGATGATGGCCTGTGTGATTTTGGATCACCTGTTGTTGCATCGTGGACAGGTTGGTGAAAACCAAGGCGTTATTGGTTAATGGAACGCCTGTGGCATATTTCCATGCGCCCTTAAGGGCGCGTGGATTATGAGGTTATTCTTGACCGTTGAACTACGAAAATTCCCAGCATGATAATGGCGACGCCAACGATGTCGATTATTGTTAAGGTTTCTCCTAACAAAAGTGCTGCGATTGCTACGCCAAAGAATGGGTTTAGGAAATGGAATGTGGCAGATTTTGTTGCGCCAATGCGCCCAACAAGTAAAAACCAGATATAAGTGGCGATAATCCCTGGTACGATGATGGTGTAGGCGAAGGCCCAAGCCGCAACCGGTGTCCAAGTCACATTCCACGTTTCCAACGTCAGTGCAGGGATAGACAGGGCGGCAGAGCCAACAAGCATTTGCATGCCGACCACCATAAATAGATTGCCACCTGTGGATGCTGATCGCACTGATAACGTAGCTATCGCTAGTGCAATGACACCAATTGCGCACAGCGCAACGCCAATTAAGTCTACGCCGCCTGTAATACGCGTTCCCATGATTAATGTGACGCCTGCGAAACCCACAATCAAACCGATGGTTCCCATAGGGGGTAATTTTTCACGAAAGACTGTGATGAGTGCCAAAGCCACCAAGAGTGGCATTGTGGATGCGAGGATGGATGCAAACGATGCTTCTAGTCTTGTCATGGCAACGAAGAAAAACCCGAGATAAATTGCGTTTTGGCACACGCCGAAGATAATGATACCACGCCATTGTTGACGGGTGAACTTTGGACGCTGGCCCAAAGCGTAAGCGATACCACAAGCAATGAACCCTGCAATTAGGAAACGAAGCGCAGAAACGGAAAGTGGTGGTGCAATCTGAACAATGATGCGTGCAGAAGTGAATGCGCTGGACCAGATTAACGCAAAGGTGAGACCCATTAGGGTAGATTTAATATCCATGCACTGTGTCCCAAAGAAAAAGGTCGCCCATTACGGGCGACCTTAAACATGTCATGATTTACGTCGAGGGGAAATTCCTACGGCGCGAAATTAATCGTTAATCACGTCTTTAAGTGCTTTTGCAATTGTTACTTTTGCTACGCGGTCAGCTGGCTTCATGAATTGTTCGCCTGTTGCTGGGTTGCGAACCATACGTTCTGGACGTGCGCGGCATTGAAATTTGCCAAGCCCTGGAAGCGTTACTGCGCCGCCTGCTGCAACTTCTTGTGAAACGATGCCCGCTAGTGCTTCTAACGTTTGGTTTGCTGTTGCTTTATCTGAACCACAGGCTTCTGCCAGTGATGCGACCAATTGTGTTTTTGTCATTGGTTTCTGAGACATTTGCTGCTCCTCTGCTGCATGAATGGATACAAAATATTCTATTTGTAACGTCTTTGTGTGGCACATATTGTGTGTAAAATATCAAAAGTCCAAGCGAAAAATGCAAATACAGCCTTATTTTTATGGGCTTTGGCGGTATTTAGCCGAGATTTGCGTATTTTTCCGACCTGAGGTCAGAGTTTTGTGGTGATTTGAGCCCTATTTTTGACAAATCGAGGGACGTGGTGGCGATAGTTTTGCACAAAGAACATCGCGTAGGATAGCGTTTTTGGCGTCTAGGGGTGTTATGGGAGGAGTGGCTACATTTGGGGTATCTACGCCGGACGCGATTTTCGTCAAAATCGGTTTTTCACCAAAACCACTGTGCAGGAGTGCGTTTTGCAGGGATTGGGCGCTGTTTCGCGGGCGTGTTGGGTAAAAGTAGAAATCCGATACTAAAGAAGAGATAGTTTGCGGAACTTGGGTGCCTTGAGAATTGCGGGCGACGTCGCGACGCACACGACGAAGCGTTTGTTCGATGTCGATATCAGGTTGAGCGAGGTTATCCAAAAGTGCACCTGTGAATAGGCTGTGATGCCCAAGCCCATCATGTGCAGCATGGCCAGCAGATGAAGCATAGCTGATAAGGGTTCCGACGGGGGGGGCGGGGGGTGAAAGTGAGCGTAAGGGTATTTCGCCAGTTTGAGTTTGAAGCACTATAGGTTCTTGGCACGCATCAAATAATATGATGTTAGTCTGTGCCCCAGATTGCATCAAAGATGTTATATCACTGAGTTTGACCAATGCGTTGAGTTGTTGGTGATTTTGGGGGGCGAAATCAATTGGAAATATAAGGTTTTGACTGCCAACAGCGGCGCTGTGGCCAGCGTAGTAAATTAAGGAGACATCTGCCTGTTTCGCTTTGTCTGCATAAACGACCAAAGCGTGTAACAATTCTGTGTGTTTTAAGTTGTTCGCAAGATAGACTGTAAAGCCCAAATTTGCCAGTGCAGTTGAAAGCGTTTCTGAATCACTTTCAGGGTTTCGCAATTGAGGTAGCACAATGTAGTCACTGTTGCCGATGACCAAGGCCAGCGGCTCTGTTGTGCCTGGGGTTCATGCTGACAACTGTATTTTTGACGGGTCGGTTTATTTGCGATCTGGGTTTATTTCACGTGGTGAAATTACGCTGCCGGGAGCAAAAATTTCTGGTGATTTGCAAATTTGTGATGCTCGTATCGAAGGCACAAATGGCATCGGGATATTTGCGGCCTCTGCTAAAGTTGAAGGGTCGGTTTATCTGGGTGACTATCCTTTTGATGATTCAGATACGGAATTATATGTGGATGGTGCTGTGCAGTTTTCATCGGCACGTATTACAGGCGATTTTTATTGTCGCAATTGCGCTATTTCCGCTGATACACAGCTTGTCGCCGGCGCGCTTTATTCTGAGGGAATCCAAAATAGTATCCCGACAGCGCTGTCGCTGAATCGTACCGAAGTTGGTGGCGTTTTGTATTTGCGAAATAATCAAATTACCGGTGGTATGGTAAATTTTTCGGGCGCTGTTGTGCGTCGTTTAAATGATGAGCCTACGGGTGAAACTGCTGGATATCGCGTGCGGCTGGATGGGTTTGAGTATCAGGCTTTTTCGGATCAAGCCGATACGAGTGTAGATGCGCGATTAAATTGGCTGGAACGCCGCCCCAAAGGGGTGGTATTTTCGGCGCAGCCTTATGAGCAACTGGCAACCGTTTTCAACAAAATGGGTCATCGTGATGATGCAAACCATGTTTTGCGTCGCAAGGAACGTGACCTGCGTGATGCGAATATTGAAGCAATTCGTGAAAGTGGTCATGGAGTTTGGAAGATTCCATTTTTGTGGTTGTCGAGCGCATTGTTGAGGTGGTTAGTTGGTTATGGCTATCGCCCAATACTGGCAATGGCGTGGGGTGTTGTTTTGATCGCCTTGTTATCTGTTGCGGCACAAAAGACGTGGCAAGCCGGTGATATGACCCCCAACTCAGCACCGATTTTGGTGTCTCAAAAATGGGTAGCTGCAACTCAAAATTATCCAAAAAACCCAGGTGCGTTTTGGGCGACGCCCGGTCAGGCTGGTCAAGACTACGAAACTTTTAATCCCGTTGCATATGCCGCTGATTTGTTAATACCGATTGTAAATTTGGGCCAAGAAGATGCATGGGCACCGTCGACAAGTCGTTCTGATTGGGGGCGACAAATGTGGTGGCTTCGTTGGATTGCAAAGGGATTTGGCTGGGTGATAACAGCGCTGGCAGCCGGTGCAATAACGGGTGTTATCCGTAGGGTTTAAAGCAACCAAACCAAGAAAACAGCCAAAGCAATTAGTGCCACCAAACCAAACCATGTTTTACGTAACACCAAAAGCGCACTGTTAATGTCATCGCGGGTCAAGTCACGGCGACCACGCGGATTGATGTAGGAATCGTCGCTTAAATGGCCATCGTACACGCGCGGGCCCGCTAGTGTGATATCTAACGTGGCGGCCATTGCTGCCTCTGGCCAGCCGGCATTTGGAGATGCATGTAATGTGGCATCTGTCATCATAATTTCAAAACTTGACCGCGAACGATGAACCAAACACATCAGTGCACCGCACAAGCGTGCAGGTATCCAGTTTACGATGTCGTCCAGCTTAGCTGCGCCGAATCCGAATTGTTTGTAACGTTGTGTCCGGTGCCCAATCATGCTGTCTGCGGTGTTGATCATTTTATAAAATAACAAACCGGGTAGCCCAAGAATAAGATACCAAAATACAGGTGCCATAACCGCATCTGAGAAATTTTCTGCAGCACTTTCTACGGCGGCACGTGCGACGTTGGATTCGTCCAAGTTTGTGACGTCGCGACCGACAATGCGTGCAACAGCTGTCCGCCCAGCATCTAAGGATAAGGCGAGAGCTTCGTAAACGTCACGCACGTGTTTTACAAGAGAGTTATGTGCCAACAAAATTGTTACGATGATCAATTCCAAAATTCCAAAATCGGGCAACCAACGGATGCCCAGGCCAAGGGCAAGCGCAATTACTGACAGCACAAAGATTGTGGCGATACCTTTTGCGGTTAGGAAGCGCCCACTGTTTAACCGTTCTTCCAGCCAAGAAATCATGCGACCCATTGTGACAGCTGGGTGCGGGAACCGGGCCCATATAGTGTGCGGATCACCAATGAAATAATCCAAAATAAGGGCAAACAATAAAATTTGCAGGTGGGACATTTAAGGCTCCAATGCGCGTGTTAGGTGATCCCAATCGGTTTGCGTTCCCGGAAAACCAAGGCGTAACCATGACGTAGAATAAGGGAATGTGCGCGACCAGACAAGGTTTTTGCCGAGTTTGGTTTGCAGGGCCATGGCATCAGTTGTTTCGTAGAGACGGAAAAGGTCTGTGCCACCCAAGGAAGTGTGTCCAAAACCTTTCATCAGTTTGTCCATGCGTATCGAGTCATTGGCCAGGCGGGTGCGTGTTTGTGTGGCCCAATTGTAGTCAGACAATGCCGCTGCGCCGATGAACTGAGCGGGGCCAGAAACTGCCCAAGGGCCGATACGATCTGTCATTTGTTGAATTAATGCAGGGGAGGAAATTGCAAACCCCAAACGCATGCCTGCAAGGCCCCAAAATTTTCCGAGGCCTTTAAGGACGATAACATTTGATTGAGATGTCAATTCGATCAAAGACTGATCTGGCATAACATCGCAAAAGCTCTCGTCAATTATTGTGAGTTTGGTTTTTGCGGTATCGCGCGTAGTGATTTTGTGGATACGCCCGTCAGGATTGTTTGGGTGGACGACGACGCGTACTTCGCCGGAATCTGACACGTTCCATCCAGCAGCATTAAACGCGGCAGCGTGTTCGTTGTAGGTTGGGCGGATGATTTCAACCTGCCCAGCTGATTGCAGGCTGGGTATCATTGCGATCAATTGAGACACGCCAGATGTTGCGATGATGTCAGCAGATTGTGGCACCTGCCAAAACTTGCGCGCTGCGTTTAAGAGCGTGGTTTGCGCGCTTGAATCTGGGAGGACTTGCCAAAAATGTGGTGGGATTTCTGGAGCCGGAAATGGCGTTGGATTGATGCCAGTGGACAAATCCAACCATTGGTTGCGCGTGCCGCCATATACGGCCATGGCCGCATCCAGTCCACCACCATGGTCACGCATCTCGGACATTAATCGTTGTCCAATACAGGAAGGCGCGCGCGAAAATGGCCTTTGATGGCTTGAGGCCATTCGCGATACGGAACTTGGCCTTTTTCGCTGTTGGCATGCAGTTTTGCATAGGCAACGATGCTTTCGGCGTCCAGTGTAGTTGGCGAAAACTTACCAAGAACGTAATTCAATTTTCCATTGGACTGAACAGCGATATTACAAGCAAAATCGCAGCCCATCAGGCACGCGTGGCGGCGTACTGATACATCATCAACGTCACCGGCAGCTGCTTCGATCAATTCGGCCAAGGTTTCGCCATCCGTTTTGGGCGTTGTTTCAGCGTTCCATCCCGCACATTTACAGGTCTCGCATACTGTGATTGTGGTGGCCATTCGACTCTCCTACGGCTTTTGCACTTGCTTGCCGAAAAAAGCGGAAAAGCGCAAATGGTTTCGCAAATCTTAAAAGTTAAGGCATTGTTAATAACTTTTTTAATAAAATGCTGTTGGGGAAGTTCAATAGTAATTTGGGAGGAGGTATGCGATGTGCATGTACTGATTGTGGAGGAACGTCAAAATAGAGGCTGCATTTGGAAGCGGTTCTTGGAGCGACAAGGTGCCGAAGTGTGTCTGGTGGCCAGTTCTAGCGAAGCGACTGCAGCGCTGAGTTGTCAATATTTTGACGCTTTGGTTATTAATATTACTATGGCAAATTCGGCGATTTTGGCAGTGTCCGATTTGGCGGGGTATCGTAATCCAGATATCGCGATCGTCACGGTTACATCCGGCAGTTTCTTTTCTGATGGGTCAATTTTCAATATGATTCCGAACGCTTGTGGATGTGTTGGTGGTGATGTGCCTCCAAAAGATTTGGCGAATATCGTGAGCCACTATGCCAATAAAACTAAGCGTCGCGCCCATGCGGATGTGCCCAATCTGAAGTAGGGTTTATCGGAATGATCCTGTATGGGTTGATGAATTCATTGCTGTAATGGTAATGATGTACAATGTGACCAAAATGAGTTGTTTGTTCCACGCCATCACGTTGGAATAATTCGCGGGCATAGGCCCATAGATTTGGAAAATCCACAATACGACTGCGGTTACATTTAAAGTGCTGAACATAAACACAGTCGAATCGCACACCAGGTAGCGGTTTTTGGACAGATGGATCTTCGATCCAATTCAATTCATTAAATAATGTTGTTACGGCAGAATCATATGCTGTTTGAGTGGTCGCGAAACCAGATTTATAAACGCCATTGTTGATGTCAGAATAAATCCGAGCATTTACGTTTCAATTTCGTCGTGCATGTGTTCTGGCCTATAACCGTCACGATTTCCTGTGATCCCATCAAAGGCAGAATTAAACATGCGTATGATTTCAGAGGATTCGTTGGACACGATTGTGTTGGTTTTCATGTCCCACAAAATCGGCACTGTTACCCGTGTTGAAACGTTTAAGTCTGCGCGCGTAAATCTGGTGGGCAAATTCCGATTGAAACAGGTTGTCACCTTGGATCGGACCGCCTGTTTGGAATGTCCAACCCTTGTCTAACATGTCTGGATGCACAACATCGACGGTAATATGATCGATTAGGTCTTTGATTTCGCGGAATATTCAGGTGCGGTGCGCCCAAGGGCACGTCAACGAAACGTACAAATGATAGCGACCCGTTTCAGCCTGATAGCCGCCTGTGCCTGTCGGCCCAGCGCCAGCATCAGATGTCATCCAATTGCGAAAACTGGCCTGTTAGCGCTTGAATTTACCGCCAGTGGATTTTGTTTCGTACCATTGATCCACCCATTTTCCGTCAATAAATGGCCCATTGCAATCTCCTGTGTTGAATATGCCTAGTAGAATTGGCGCTAAAGCCACAATGGAAAGGGATGTGAATTGTTAAACTTGTCGGTATCGGATCGTGAGAAGGCGTGAATCTGTTGCGCATAAACTGAGCGTACCCTATAGGTGTTTCCAGACGAAGCCCGTAGGGCCGGAAAGGTGCGTTGAACACAGTCGACCCAAAACGGGGGCTGATGCCAACATCGTCAAAGGCGCTGCCTTTCCGTTCTGCTGTGAAAGGAAATGATATGCGACTATTTACTGTTCTATTTTGTTTGATGCCGATGCCGGCTTTTGCCCACTTGGGTCATTTGGCTGATGCTGCGGGACATGCGCATTGGATCGGCTTGGCCGCAGGTGCCGCCGCCGCAGCAGCAGCCGCGTGGGGTTTGCGTGGACGTAAAGAGGACGAGGCCCAAGAGGTTTCTGAAGAAGTCGAAGAAGAAATGCAGGAAGCTTAGATCATGGTAAACAAAATCGGCGTTATGATTTGTGGCCACGGATCACGCAGTCAATCAGCAGTGGATGAATTTGCAACGCTGGCTGAAAAATTACCTCCGTATCTGCCACCTGAATGGCCAATGGAATACGGGTATTTGGAATTCGCTAATCCGCTAATCCGCGATGGATTAGATAATCTACGCGCAGGTGGATGTGATAAGATTTTGGCGGTACCTGGCATGTTGTTTGCCGCGATGCATTCCAAAAATGACATTCCGACGGTTTTGAATACCTATGCCGCAAAGCATGAAATGGACGTCAGTTATGGGCGTGAGCTAGGTGTTGATCCCAAAATGATCGCCGCCGCCGCTGGTCGTATTCAAGAGGCGGTTGATGCCGCGAATGCCGCACATGGTGAAATGGATTTGCATGACACGGCGTTGGTTGTGATTGGGCGCGGGGCGTCTGATCCTGATGCGAATTCGAATGTGTCCAAGGTGGCACGTATGTTGTGGGAAGGCATGGGATTTGGCTGGTGCGAGGTTGGATATTCCGGTGTGACGTTCCCGTTGGTTGAACCATGTTTGGATCACGTTTCGCGTTTGGGGTATAAGCGGGTTATCGTTTTCCCGTATTTCTTGTTTAGCGGCATTTTGATTGATCGCATTTATGGGTTTACGGACAAATGTGCAGGTAAATATCCAGAGATTCAATTTCAAAAGGCGGGTTATTTAGGGGATCATCCAAAAGTTTTGGAGACGTTCGCGGAACGGATCACAGAACAACTGAGTGGTGGCGTGCCAAATTGCGGAACATGTTCGTACCGCACACAAATCATCAATATTGAAAATGGTGAACACAAACACATAACGCCAGCGGAGCGTATGGGCGAAGATCATCCTGCAATGTTGAGCGTTCCACCAGCGCCTTGTGTGATGTGTAAATACCGCACACAGGTTCTTGGCTTTGAGCATGAAGTGGGCGCGGTGCAAGAGAGCCATCATCACCATGTAGAGGGTCAAGGTGCATCTGCGCCGGGATCGAACGTGGAAGATTGTAAGATGTGTGACACGTATTGCACGGGCGAATGCCGTTTGGATATGGATGATCATCACCACGATCACGACCATTCGCATGATCACGCGCATGAGCATGGTCACGATCATCATCACCACGATCATGTACATGCAGAATATCCACAGGCGAAACATCCGCTGGGCCCTGAATCGGCGCGTAAAAAGTGAGCCGTCCACCGTTACCATATGAACGCGATCCGAAATCGATCTATGCGGCCAGTTTTGCGAATGTGCGCGCAGAGGCGAATTTGGATCGGTTTACGCCCGAAATGCAGGCGGTTGTTATTCGTTTGATCCATGCCTGTGGCATGGTCGAGGTGGCGGATCGGATTGCCTATTCAGCGAATGCGGCGGTTGCGGGATCAATGGCATTGGCCAAAGGTGCGCCTGTTTTATGTGATTGTGAAATGGTTGGGGCGGGGATTATTCGCCGTTACCTACCAGCCGACAATCAGGTGATTGTGACGTTGAATAATGATGGTGTTCCCGCGCGTGCGGGTGACATTGGCAACACGCGTTCGGCGGCGGCGGTGGAATTATGGGAACCCCATATTGAAGGTGCCGTTGTTGCCATTGGCAATGCGCCGACAGCGTTGTTTCATTTGTTGGAATTGATTGATCAGGGGTTTCCTAAGCCTGCATGTATTTTAGGGTTTCCTGTTGGATTTGTTGGCGCGGCAGAGAGTAAGGCAGAATTGGCGGCGTATCCACGTGAGTGCGATTTTATTGCTTTGCGTGGCCGTCGTGGTGGTTCCGCGATTGCGTCGGCGGCCGTGAATGCGCTGTCTGCTGGTTTGCCAGAGATCGCATCATGAGCGCGTGGTTACATATCGTTGGGATTGGCGAAGACGGCATTGATGGCCTGACACCTGCGACCCGTGCGGTGGTTGAAGCGGCGCAAGTGATTGTTGGTGGTGATCGTCATCACGGTATGATTGCGGGGGATGCAGAACGTATTGCATGGCCCAGCCCGTTTGATACGTTGATTGATGTCCTGAAGTCACACGCGGGAAAACGTGTGGTGGTTTTGGCGACGGGTGATCCATTGTGGTATTCCGTCGGCGCACGTATTGGGCGCGAGATTGACCCGTCTGAGATTACATATCACCCGCAGGTTGGTGCGTTTCAATTGGCGGCGGCACGGATGGGTTGGTCGATGGCTGATCTGGAAACGTTGACGGTGCATGGGCGTCCTGTGGAACAGATGATTGCGTTTATTCAGCCAAACCAGCGGTTGTTGATCTTGACGACGGGTGCAGAAACGCCAGAGCAGATTGCTGGGTTTTTGAGTGAGCGTGGATTTGGACAATCAACGATGACCGTTTTGGCCGCGATGGGTGGTGAGAATGAAGCGCGGTTTGATGGTGTGGCTGAGAGCTGGAACCATGACGTTCCTGCGTTTAATACGCTGGCTGTAGAGTGTATTGCGGCGGCGGATGCGGCGATGTTGCCGCGTGTTCCTGGATTGTCGGATGATTTGTTTCAGGGTGATGGCACCATGACAAAACAAGAAGTGCGTGCGGCGTCAGTGGCGAAGTTGATGCCGATGCGTGGGGCATTATTGTGGGATGTTGGTTGTGGTTGTGGATCTGTTGCCGTTGAATGGATGCGCGCGGCGCGTTATGCCCGCGCGATTGGAATTGAGCCGCGTGCGGATCGCCGTACGTTTGCGGCGAACAATGCATTGGCGCTGGGCGTTCCGAAATTGGAATTGGTTGATGGAATGGTGCCAGAGGCGTTGGCTGATTTACCTCCGCCTGATGCGATTTTTATTGGCGGTGGATTAAGCCATGAAACGTTTGAGGCATGTTGGTCCGCGTTACGTCCGTTGGGCCGCTTGGTTGTGAATGCTGTGACGTTGGAATCCGAAGCGGTGTTGTTGAAATTATACGCTGAACATGGCGGCGATCTGGCGCGTATTCAGGTCAGCCGTGCGGATGCGATTGGGCGTGTCAATGGGTGGCGTCCGTCGATGCCCGTCACGCAGTGGAGTTTGATAAAACGATGAATGGTGTTTTGTATGGCGTTGGTCTGGGTCCAGGTGATCCAGAGCTGATGACGTTGAAGGCGTATCGCTTGATTGCCGGGGCCGAGGTGATTGCATATCCAACGTTAGAGGGTGGCGACAGTTTTGCGCGTTCAATTGCAGCGGATGTGATTGACGATGATGCTGAAGAGGTTGCCATTTCTGTACCGATGAGCGTTGAGCGTGGACCTGCGCAAGCGGCATATGATGCTGGTGCGGCGCAAATTGCAGAACGCTTGCGGGGTGGCAAAGATGTGGTTGTTTTGTGTGAAGGCGATCCGTTTTTCTATGGCAGCTTTATGTATTTGTTTTCACGATTGAGCGAAGAGTTTGAATGTGAAGTTGTGCCTGGTGTGACGTCTGTGACAGCTTGTGCCGCATCTGTTGCTCGACCGTTGACGGCACGTAACGAAGTGCTGACGATTATCCCAGGGCCGATCGATGAAGCCGCGCTTGAGGCGCGGGTTGCTGCGGCCGAAGCCGTGGCGATTATGAAGGTCGGGCGGCATTTACCCAAAATTCGCGGTGTGTTGGATCGGTTGAACCTGACGCAATATGCCCATTACGTAGAACGGGCTACTTTGCCCAATGAGGTGGTTTTGCCACTGTCTGAAGCGCCGGAAACGGCACCTTATTTTTCAATGATACTTGTCACCAAAGGAAATGATCCATGGCTGTAACCCCTGTTGTTTTATGCTTGTCCAAATCTGGATTTGCGACGGCGCGCCGTGTGGCGGATATTTTAGGTGCGCAATTGCATGGCCGTGCAGGCCGTGTGGATGGCGCGGACGCAACGTTTGAAAATGCGTTGGATTATGTGCGCACGTTGTTTGCATCAGGTACCCCGATTGTGGGCGTTTGCGCGGCGGGTATTTTGGTGCGCGGTGTTGCGCCATTGTTGGCCGATAAACGTGACGAGCCACCCGTTGTGGCGGTGCCCGATGATGGATCAACTGTGATCCCGTTGTTGGGTGGGCATCGTGGGGCGAACCGTTTGGCGCGTCAGATTGCGGATGGTTTGCAATCACATGCAGCGGTGACAACGGCAGGTGATGTAGCGATGGGTGTGGCGTTGGATGAGCCGCCTGTTGGATATAAATTGCATAATCCCGAGGATGCGAAATCTGTGATGGCATCCTTGTTGGACGGGGCTGATGCGCGGGTATTGGGCGAGAATATTTTTGATCTAAATGACGCACCTGACGGTGCGATTACCCTTGCGGTTTCTGAGGCGGCGCTGTCTGGGGATGAGGCCACGTTGGTTTACCATCCGCAAAAATTCGCGCTGGGCCTTGGCTGTGCGCGTGGGTGTGCGGTTGATGAAATGTGGGAATTGGTTTCGAAATCACTGGCAGATGTGGGGATTGCACAAGGCGCGATTGCCTGTGTTGGATCGTTGGATTTAAAGGGTGATGAGCCTGCGATGATTGAAACGGCGGCGCGTTTGGGTGTGCCGTATCGTTTGTTTACGGCGGCAGAGCTGGAAGCGTTGACGCCTAAGTTGGCGAACCCATCGGATGTGGTTTTTGCGGAAGTTGGCTGTCATGGTGTGTCAGAGGCATCTGCGTTGGCGTTGGCCGATGGAACATTGGTTGTAGAGAAACAGAAGACGTTGAATGCGACCTGTGCTGTGGCGAAATCTACGCATGTGATTACGGAATTTGCAGGGCGTTCACGTGGTAAATTGTCGATCATTGGTATTGGGCCGGGCCAACATTCATGGCGCACGCCAGAGGCATCTGCCTTAGTTGCAGAAGCTGAAGAGCTGGTTGGTTATGGTTTGTACATCGATTTGCTGGGGCCGTTGGCATTTGACAAAGAGCGTTCCGATTTCCCATTAGGTGGTGAAGAAGCGCGGTGTCGTTATGCGTTGGAACAGGCTGCCAAGGGCAAGAATGTTGCGCTGATTTGTTCGGGCGATGCGGGGATTTATGCCATGGGTGCCTTGGTGTTTGAATTGTTGGATCGTGATGCGGATGCATTGGGTGTGTCCGATGCGGCGAAGCGGGTTGAAGTGCAGTGCACGCCCGGTGTGTCGGCCTTGCAAGGTGCCGCCGCGCGTGCGGGCGCGCCGTTGGGGCATGATTTCTGCACCATCAGCCTGTCTGATTTACTGACACCACGCGATGATATTATTCGCCGTTTACATGCGGCAGCAGAGGGCGATTTTGTGATCGCTTTCTATAACCCAGTATCGAAAACACGCCGCACTTTGCTGGCAGAAGCGCGTGAGATTTTGTTGAAGCATCGCCCAGCGGATACGCCTGTGATGTTGGCCAGCTCGTTGGGTCGTCCAGAGGAACATGTGCGGTATCGCCGGTTGGATGAATTGGAAGTGGATGAAGTGGACATGTTGACCGTTGTTTTGATCGGCTCCAGCAATTCGCGTTTGGCGCATTTGGGTGAAGGCCCGCGTATGTTTACACCGCGTGGCTACGCCCGCAAAATTGATGGAGATTTGTCATGACGGTTTATTTTATTGGTGCAGGCCCCGGTGATCCAGATTTGATTACCGTAAAGGCGAAAGCCAAGATCGAAGAATGCCCTGTTTGTTTGTATGCTGGATCGTTGGTGCCGGAGGCGGTTGTGGCCTGTGCGCCCAAAGATGCGATTGTAAAAGATACGGCTGTGATGACGCTGGATGATACGCATGCGGATATCAAAGCAGCACATGCGAAGGGCCAAGATGTGGCGCGCGTGCATTCGGGTGATCCATCATTGTACGGTGCGATTGCGGAACAAATTCGCCGTCTAAAGGCGGATGGAATTCCGTTTGAAATTATTCCAGGTGTTCCAGCATATGCGGCGATGGCGGCGGCGATGGGCCAAGAGTTGACCATACCTGAGATTGCGCAGTCCATCGTTTTGACGCGGATGTCGATGCAATCAACTTCCATGCCCTCGGGCGAAACATTGGATAACTTTGGCCGTACGGGTGCAACACTGGCGATCCATTTGGCGGTGCGTAATGTGCGCGAAATTGAGCGACAGTTGGTGCCACATTATGGGGCGGATTGCCCTGTCGTTGTGGGGTACCGTGTTGGCTGGCCAGATCAGATGATTATTCGCGGAACGCTGAGCGATATTCGCAAGAAAATCCGCAAGGAAAAAATCACGCGAACTGCGCTGATTATGGTGGGGCCCGCATTGGCTGCCAGCCATGATTTTGTGGACAGTGCATTGTATGACCCCAAAATACCGCATGTATTGCGTCCAGTAACGGGTGTGAATTTAGTTGAGGATCACAATACGTAAAAATTGATGTAACATCTGGGCCATGGTGTTGTGGATATTAAGAGTTGGACTATAATAAGGGTTATGCAACCAATTTTGGTTGCAGATTGAAGGGTTGTGATGGAAAGTTTCTTGTCTGACGAAGTTCGCAATGGTTTAGATCAAGCGCGAAAACGCGCGAAGAAATCAAGTAACCGTTTGTGCGTGCATGTGGGTGACAAAGTTTATCGTGTAACGCAAACCTTTGATAACGGATTCAGTTTGCCGGAAGACTTGGGTGCGGACCTACGCGGCTTGGTTGACGTATATGATGGACCAAAGCATTTGTTCCAATGCCTGATCGTTTGTGCTGATCAGGCAGACGGCGAAGTGCATTACGAATACAAACGCACGACCGAAGCGGTGGATCAGCCACCTGTTGATTTTGTCCGTGCCGAAGATGCGCCCATAGCACTGCTTGGAAAGTGAAGAATCTTCGATTAAACCTCTTTAATCTAACGTTATCTTCTAAAAAAATGTGATTTCACGCGTAGTTTCGCATTTAATCCGCCAGCCATCATGGCATTTTGCCCGTTAAATTAAAGAACGAGGTCTGCCATGATTAAATCACCCTATTTGTTGTTCCTTGGCGATGCCGCCGATTCATTAGCTGCGAAAGTTGCCCAAGGGATCAAAGATTGGCGCCCTGATATGAGCGTCGGTCAATTCCGTATGGAAGGCTGTAATGCTGATCTTGGGCTGGCAGACATGACATTTGAACAGGCTGTTGCAGCTGGTGCCGAAACTTTGGTGATTGGCGTGGCGAACCGTGGCGGTTTTATTTCCCCAGCATGGCAAGCAAAGCTGATCGAAGCGTTAGAAGCGGGATTGGATATCGCATCTGGTCTACATAATTTGTTGCGTGATGAACCCGTTTTGGTCGCCAAAGCCGCTGAATTGGGACGAGAATTATTCGACGTACGCGTTCCGTCTGTCGAATACCCAATTGGAACTGGTGTGAAGCGTACAGGCAAACGTTGTCTGCCAGTGGGAACCGATTGTTCTGTCGGCAAAATGTACACTGGTCTGGCCATGGAAAAGGAGATGCTAGCACGTAAGATGAAAGCAACATTCCGCCCAACAGGCCAAACTGGTATTTT
Source organism: Rhodobacterales bacterium UBA7416 (assembly GCA_002469545.1). Taxonomy (GTDB): domain Bacteria; phylum Pseudomonadota; class Alphaproteobacteria; order Rhodobacterales; family Rhodobacteraceae; genus Amylibacter. The sequence continues at coordinate 23,008 of DKMK01000009.1, forward strand.
AATCACTGGCGATGGCGTGCCATTGGACGCCGTTGTTGCCGATTTCATGGCAGGTTCGGTGGAGTATTTAACACCAGATAACGATCCAGATCACTGGGATCTTATCGAAGGTCAGGGCTCATTGTATCACGCGTCATATTCTGGTGTAACAATGGCGTTGATCCACGGTGGTCAACCAGATGCATTGGTTTTATGCCATGAACCAACACGTAAACACATGCGCGGTTTGCCTGATTATCAGCAGCCATCGCTAGAAGAATTACGCGATACTGCATTGATCTTGGCGCGTGTGGTTAACCCTGATGTGAAAGTTGTTGGTATTTCTGTGAACACCCAACATTTGGACGAAGACGCGGCAGTTTCTTATTTGGCGGAAACAGAAGCGCGCATGGGAATTCCAACGGTTGATCCGTTTCGTCATGGCGCGGCGCGTCTGGTGGACGCACTCGAAGCCTGCTAGGGTTCTGACATGGAAATCTCAGTCAGTACGAACAGCTTTCAATTAGCGCAAGTTTTTACAATTTCGCGTGGGTCACGTACCCAGGCGGATGTTCTAACTGTGAATGTTGCGCGTGGCGCACATCGTGGCTGGGGTGAATGTGTGCCTTATGCCCGTTACGGCGAAACTATGGAATCTGTTGCCGCTCAAGTAAAAGGCCTGCCACGTTTGTTTGACCGTGATGATTTAATGACATTGTTGCCAGCGGGTGCTGCTCGCAATGCCGTCGATTGTGCGTTGTGGGATTTAGAAGCAAAAGAAGCATCGCGTCCTGTTTGGGATTTGGCCGGGTTGTCCGCACCGAAACCTGAAATTACCGCCTATACCCTATCTTTGGGTACACCAGAGGCAATGAATGCACAGGCCGCAAAAAACGCGTTTCGCCCGTTGTTGAAGACAAAGCTGGGCGGTGGTGAAGAAGATGTTGATCGTATTCGCGCTGTACGTGCGGGTGCGTTGGATGCACGAATTATTGTCGATGCAAACGAAGGTTGGACAGCCGAATTGTATCAAACTTTGGCACCTGTATTGGTTGACTTAGGCGTTGAGATGGTCGAACAACCGTTGCCGGCCAATGACGACGATGCATTGTTAACGTTGGAACGTGTTTTACCGGTTTGCGCAGACGAGAGTTGCCATGATCGCGCCAGTTTGGCGGGGCTGCAGGGCAAATATGACATGATCAACATTAAGTTGGACAAAACAGGTGGCCTGACCGAAGCGTTGAAATTGAAACAAGCGGCGGTCGATATGGGCTTTGAGGTGATGGTTGGTTGTATGGTTGGATCGTCTTTGGCGATGGCACCGGCTGTTTTGGTGGCGCAAGGTGTGGCAGTGGTTGACCTTGACGGGCCGTTGTTGTTGGGCGAAGACCGTTCCAATAAATTATTTTACGACGCCGCTGGGGTTCATCCTGCAGGGCCCGAACTGTGGGGATAACACATGACACGTACTGTCTATTTGAACGGCAAATATTTGCCAGAAAACGAAGCCCAAATCTCGATCTTTGACCGTGGGTTTTTGATGGCGGATGGCGTTTACGAAGTGACGTCTGTGATCGGCGGCAAACTGGTTGATTTTGATGGGCACGCTATTCGCTTGGCGCGTTCGCTGAAAGAATTGATGTTCACGGGCGACGTGATTGCCAAGGAAGAATTGTTAGCAATTCACCGCGAATTGATTGCACGTAATGAATTGGACCAAGGTATGATTTATTTGCAAATCACACGTGGTGCGCCAAGTGATCGTGATTTCGTATTCCCAGATCCAAAAGCAGTAAAGCCGACAATCGTGTTGTTTACACAGAACAACCCGAAGATGGTGAATAATCCAACTGCACTGAAAGGCTTGAAGGTTATTTCAATTGCTGACGAGCGTTGGGGCCGTCGCGATATTAAGACAGTTCAATTGTTATATCCGAGCATGGGTAAAATGATGGCCAAAGCCGCGGGTGCAAATGATGCATGGTTGGTTGAGGATGGTTTTGTAACTGAAGGTACGTCGAATAACGCATACATTGTAAAAGATGGTGCGATTATTACACGCGAGCTATCCAATGACATTCTGCACGGTATTACCCGCGCGGCCGTTTTACGTTTTGCCAAAGAAGCACAGATGGCGGTGGAAGAACGTAATTTCACAATTGCAGAGGCGCAAGATGCGGACGAGGCGTTTATTACGTCTGCATCAACTTTTGTTATGCCTGTTGTGAATGTGGACGGTGCGGATGTTGGAACAGGTAAACCTGGCCCCGTTGCGGCGCGTTTGCGTGAAATCTATTTAGAAGAAACACTGAAAACAGCTGTTTAACAGAGATCGCTGCGAGATCATTACAATCAGCTTGAGGCCTGTTGGCCCCAAGCGGTTTTGGATATTTTTTCAAAGTAAAACTAAGGGTGGCTTTTTTCAAAGGCCGCCTTTTGTGCATCTGTGGCGTCATTTTGATGCTGCTCTTTCCACTGTGAAAAAGGCATGCCATAGAAAATCTCGCGCGCTTCATCTTTGGTTATTGCGATGTTTTTTTCATCAGCGGCTTCTTGATACCAACGCGACAGGCAGTTTCGGCAAAATCCTGCAAGGTTCATCATGTCGATATTTTGCACATCCGTACGTGTAGCCAAATGATCACGTAGAGTGCGAAATGCGGCAGCTTCGAGTGCGAGTTTGGTTTGTTCATCCATAATATTAGCCTTGTCCGTTTGCGCTATCATAATTTTGTTACAATGATTAATAATGGATTGATGGAATAGTACTAGCTGTTTTTTAGAAAATAGCATTAAACGCACGAAGCGCCGCGAGAGGAAATAGCATGAGACGAAACCGGAACGTAAAAATAGTTGCCACATTGGGGCCAGCGTCAGACACATATGAAATGATCAAGACGTTGTTCGAAGAAGGCGTAGATGTGTTTCGTTTGAACATGAGCCATGGCACCCATGACGAAATGCGCGACAGATACCAGATGATCCGAGATATCGAACGTGACGTGGGGCATCCTGCCTGTGTTCTGGCGGATTTGCAGGGCCCAAAATTGCGATGTGGTGCGTTTAAAAACGGCAAAGAGATGTTGGAGATTGGCAAAACTTTTCGTTTCGATTTAGATCCAGAAGAGGGCGATGCTACGCGTGTATGTTTGCCACATGAAGAAATTTTTGCGGCGTTAGAAATTGGCGCGACCTTGTTGATCAATGATGGCAAGTTGCGTGTGCGTGTATTGGATTGCGGTGCAAATTTTGCCAATTGCGAAGTTATGGTTGGCGGTGAAATTTCAAATCGTAAGGGTGTAAATGTACCTGATGTGATTTTACCATTGGCGGCGCTGTCAGAAAAAGATCGCGAAGATTTAGAGTTTGCGTGTCAGCTTGGCGCGGATTGGTTGGCGTTGTCGTTTGTACAACGTCCCGAAGACGTCTTAGAAGCACGCGCATTGGCTGATGGTCGGGCGGCGATTCTGTCGAAGATTGAAAAGCCAGCCGCTGTGCGGGCCTTTGATGAGATTTTGGCCGTGTCTGATGGCATCATGGTTGCGCGTGGCGATTTAGGTGTTGAATTACCTGTTCAAGACGTTCCGCCGATTCAAAAGCGTTTGGTCGGGGCCTGTCGTAATGCGGGCAAGCCGGTGATCGTTGCGACCCAGATGATGGAAAGCATGATCGAAAGTCCAGTGCCAACACGTGCAGAAGTATCCGATGTTGCAACAGCGATTTATGAGGGCGCGGATGCTGTTATGTTGTCTGCGGAATCTGCGGCTGGCTTGTATCCCGCCGAAGCGGTTCGCACGATGAATGCTGTGGCTGTCGAAGTTGAACGTGATCCAACATATCGTACAGGTATCGAAGCAACGCGCAGTACAGCGCGTAGCACGGTTGCGGATGCAATTACTGCCGCCGCGCGTGAAATTGCGGAAACCACCGAAGTAAAAGCAATCTGTTGTTTCACATCGTCCGGAACCACCGCGATACTGGCATCGCGCGAACGTCCTAAGGTTCCGATTATTGCCCTGACGCAAAAACGTGGCACCGCCCGTCGTTTGGGATTGGTGTGGGGATTACATACTGTTGTCAGCACTGGTGAGGTGACGCGGTTCAAACATGCCGTCATTAGTGCAGCGCGTGCAGCCAGAAGTCATGAATTTGCCACAAATGAAGATAAAATAGTCGTAACTGCCGGGATTCCGTTTAATACTTCCGGTTCTACAAATATTATCCGCGTTGCATCTGTCGATGAAAAGACGATTATTTCAGGGGAAACAGATTAACGTAGTGGGGTGAAATATGTTACTTGATTGCTTGCTAATTTTGGGTGCCGTGACTGGCGCCCTCGGTGTTTTGAAGATTTTCTCACAGCTAAATGATCGTGCGTTTCCAGCGATTGGCATAGTTACGACCGCTATGGGTGCGAGTCTGATTTACTGGGTGCAAAAGGAATCGGGCCAAAGTTTAACTTTGGCTGATTTTCCGGATGCCATTTTTCGCGTAATAGGCCAGTTAAACTAGGGCTTTTCCCCTTTGTGATTGGGGTGGAAATGGGCCTTGCAATTATGGGGTATGCGTCCTAAAAGCGCGTACTGAGAAACGGGACCGGCCTATAGGGTATGCCGAGTCGCGTGTTAACCAACTCAAAAGGAGATGGAAATGCCCAAAATGAAGACCAAATCAGGCGCGAAGAAGCGCTTTAAAATGACTGCTTCTGGCAAAGTTAAAGCCGGCCAAGCTGGTAAACGTCACGGTATGATTAAACGCTCGAACAAATTCCTACGCAATGCACGTGGTACTACCATATTGTCTGCGGCGGATGCTTCGATCGTTAAAAAATACATGCCATACGCGCGCTAAGGAGATTTGAACAATGAGAGTTACATCTGGTAAAGTTACCCGCGCTCGTCACAAGAAGGTCATTAAGGCCGCTAAAGGTTATTACGGAGCACGTAAAAATGCGTTCCGTACAGCAACCCAAGCTGTGGACAAGGCGAACCAATACGCAACACGTGATCGCAAGAATCGCAAACGGAATTTCCGTGCGTTGTGGATCCAACGTATCAACGCAGCAGTGCGTATGAACGACGAAACATTGACATACAGCCGTTTCATCAACGGCGTGCAAAAAGCTGGTATTGAAGTAGACCGTAAGGTTCTGGCTGATCTAGCTGTGCATGAACCAGCAGCGTTCAATGCAATTGTTGATCAGGCGAAAGCGGCGCTTTAAGCCCATTCGTTTTAAAAATTAGAAAGCCTCGTGTTGAAAGACACGGGGCTTTTTTTCGTTAAGGCGTATGTGTGAACGGTGTGTTTATTGGTGGTCAGATACATTTGAAATGTAATGCTGTATTTTGCCTGTAAGCTGTCTGTATTTAATCTGTGCAGCAAAGGTTAACAGATCAAAGCGCAAAGCGAGTTATCAAGTTGGTTGGCAGTCGTTTGGTTTATACCGCGGAAGAAAGCCGGCACTGGGCAAGTAATATATCATTTGCTAGAATTAAATTTGTGAAATTTGAAAGACGGTTTTTGATGCGGCGCATTTTAATTGTGATTGGTACTTTAGTGATGGGCGCTTTGGCGTTGGTATATTCTTTGACGCCGCCAATCATCATTCACTTTTCTGAAGCTGAAATGCAAAGAATGATTGCACAACGTATCCCATACGAGGTGCGCAGCAGTGGTGTAGATATTAAGGTGACAAATGTGGCCCTGACATTGGGCGACGACAACAAGGCGGGAGTTGTTGCAATATTTGATGCTGCTGGGTTAACGCTGGAAGGGGACGGGCGCGTTGATGTTCGATCGGATATTCATTACGAAAAGGGCCAGTTCTTTTTAGGAGACATAAAGAAGGAAAATATTCAGTTTAACTGGTCCGAAAATAGTGTCGCCACACTATCAGAATTCGGCGAGAGTTTAAAAAACCTTTTGAACCGAGAAACCGAAGAAGCGGCGCAAGGAAATAATTCCGAAAGAAAAGAGGTCTTGGACAAGGTCAACGTTTATGCTCAAGCCAAATTGGAAGAGGATGCGGGCAAAGCGTTGGATGCATTTTTGGGCCGTGTGCCAGTTTATGATCTGAATAAAAATTTCGGGATGATGAAATTGGCAGCATTTGCGATGGATGACGTTGTGATATCAAGCGAAGGTGTGACGGCGCATTTAAGTGTTCAGTCATTCATTTTGCGTGTGGCCTCTATTGTTCTTACATTCTTGGCGTTTGCCGTCGTTTGGGTTATTCAGTGGAAGCCGGCATTCGTTTGGAGCACCTTTAAAAAACAAGTTCTGGATAACGAAGATAAGATTCGTCGGATTCCATAGGGCGGCTCCGCCAGTAGGATAATTTTTCAAAAACGGCCTGATGTTACCATCCAGTTTTATTGTGGATGGCCAATTCTCCGCTCGCAATTTTAAGGCGAACTTGCCGTCATCGATATATATGTATTAGTAAATTAGATTTTGATAAAATTACATAAAAGTTCTATAATGTTTCAGATTAATAGGAAAAGGTATTGCAATGAAATATTATCCAGCACTTGGGGTTTTGTTGATGACTGGTTGTGCCAGTCTTGAGGAGCCTCGGCCGACTGTTACTGAAGTAAAAGAAGAAACGATTATTACGTCAACTGCATCGACTTCACATACTCTGGTTTTGGATCGGAAAACGGATTTCATGACCTGTACTGCGCCAGCACCTGATGCAACTTTTGCACAAGGGGCGGATGGTTCTGTTTCGGCTTCTTTGACTGGGAAATCTGAAAAGGCTGGGTTTGGAGATTCTTCGCAAGAAAATGGTTTGGGGGGGCGTACGCCCGCCGTTTTGATGTCACGAGAGTTGTTTTTTCGGTCGTGCGAATTCAGCCGTAATTTCAATTTGAGTAAAGATGAAGCTTACCAATTGTATTTGAAAACATTGGCGGCAGTACTGGCCGGCTGGTCGAAAGAAGCGACGCAAACTACTGTTTCGATTGGCGAAACGGAAACGGTTACAGTCCAACCGCTGGACGTGCCAAACCCACAGTAAGTGATTGAAGCCAAGATTAACGCTGAGGACATGTTTGTGGTTAAACGAAGACAAACATGTCTTCGGTAAAATCGCCAGACGTTAAGGTGCCTGAAAGATCGCGGATAACCAATCCTTCGGTGCCGAGTTTGATCACAACTTTGCCGTCGCGTTCATCGTTGAAAATTAAATCTTCGAATGAAATACCAAAGCTTGATAAATCAATCTTGTCCTTGGTTGGGTCAAAACCCTTGATAACATCACGAGAATGGTCGCGGAACATGACGAATATATCGGTTTGATCTGTTCCGTATAAGACCGACAGACCATTGGAATCGATCAAAATGTTATCAATGGGGTCGGGCGCGCCAGTGGCAAAGATGAAATCATCCTCCGTTAGATAATCTTGGGTGATTTCACTGCCATCGATGGGTGGCTTGAAGGTGATTTTTGTCCGTTCACCACGGATGGTGATAACGAATTCACCGCCGCCTTTGTATTTGATTTGAATTTCCGACCAGTTGACGTTGAATTGAGTCAGGTCAATTTTATCAATACCATTATCAAAGCCGAAAACATGATCCGTTTTGCCATCACGCGATAGTTCCACGATATCCACGCCATCGCCCAAATTGATGATATCACGGCGACCTGTATCCGTTATTATGCCCCCAGATGGGGCTGCGGTGAGTGTTACCATTAGAGGCTCCTTTCCCAATAGATAATAGAAACATGGTTTATGATCCGTTAACGCGGCCCTGCCGCCATGGGGGACTTGCATCCCTGCACTGTTGTGATAGTCCATTTGCATTGGAAAAAGGACGAACGGCATGGACCAACTGGACGCGTTGAAATCGAAATACCTAAGCGCAGTATCGGATGCGGCGGATGAAGCGACACTTGAAGAGTTACGCGTCACAGCTGTTGGCAAAAAGGGCGAAATCAGTCTGAAAATGCGCGAATTAGGTAAGATGACGCCCGAGGAACGACAAGTGGCAGGGCCCGCGTTGAATGCCCTGAAAGAAGAGATTAATTCCGCGCTGTCCGCGAAGAAATCCGCCTTGGCGGATGCTGCATTGGATGAGCGTTTGAAAACAGAATGGTTGGACGTTTCAATGGCGGGACGCCCGCGCCGCCAAGGTACAATCCATCCGATTTCACAAGTGACAGAAGAGATCGTTGCGATTTTTGCATCCCTTGGATTTGCCGTGGCAGAAGGCCCGCAAATTGAAAACGACTATTACAATTTCGACGCGCTCAACATCGCGCCCGAACACCCTGCACGCCAAGAACATGATACATTTTATATGCACCGCGACGAAAATGATGACCGCGCACCAAACGTGTTGCGTACACACACATCACCTGTGCAAATACGCCATCTGGAAAAGCACGGCGCGCCGTGTCGGATTATTTGCCCCGGTCGCGTATACCGCGCAGATTACGATCAGACACATACTCCGATGTTCCACCAATACGAAGGCATGTGCATCGACAAAGATATTTCCATGGCGAACCTTAAATGGACACTGGAAGAATTCTGCCGTGCGTTTTTCCAAGTGGATGATATCGAGTTGCGGTTTCGCGCATCGCATTTCCCGTTTACGGAACCAAGTGCCGAAGTGGACATTCGCTGTTCATGGGCTGGTGGCCAGTTGAAAATCGGCGAAGGCAACGATTGGATGGAGATTTTAGGTTCCGGCATGGTGCACCCCAAAGTGCTGGCTGCCGGTGGTGTTGATACGGATATCTACCAAGGCTTTGCCTTTGGCATGGGGATCGACCGTTTGGCGATGCTGAAATACGGCATTCCTGATTTACGCGCGTTCTTTGACAGTGATCTGCGTTGGTTGCGCAACTATGGGTTTGCGAGCTTGGATGCGCCAAACTTGCATGGTGGGATTAGTAGGTAATTCAATTTGCCGCCTTTGATCTGTTTGCCAGCACAGATCATGCTTTCCCTTCCTTTGGGAAGGTGTTGTTTATGGATTTGGGCATAATAGTTTTCGAAAAGGGGAACACCACATGAGTAAGTATTTCTATATCGCGCAAAAACTGGGATCGGGGTTTTTGAGCATTGTGTTACTGAACATTTTGGCCGGCATTTTTATGGACCGTATATTCATGAGCGTTTTTACCAGTTTTTGGATGTTTACGATCGGCCTTGCGCTGGTTATTTATCCTGCCGTCTTGAAAATCCGCCATAAGGATTAGGGTGCAAGCCTTCCCTTTCACAGCGGTTTCGTTTAACCCAAATATAACAAAATTTTACACACGGTTGACCCATGAAATTCACACTATCTTGGCTTAAAGAGCATCTTGAAACTGACGCATCGCTGGATGAAATTACCTATGCGTTGACCGACCTTGGGTTGGAAGTGGAAGGCGTGGAAAATCCGCTGGATAAGTTGGATGCGTTTACCATTGGTTATGTGAAGCACGCAGAAAAGCATCCCGATGCGGATAAGCTGCGTGTTTGTACCGTGGAAACGGATGAGGGTGATTTACAGATTATCTGTGGTGCACCAAATGCGCGGACAGGGATCCACGTCGTTGTTGCAAAGCCGGGGACTTATGTGCCGGGGTTGGATATCACCATTAAGGTTGGAAAAATTCGCGGCGTTGAATCATACGGCATGATGGCGTCCGAAAAAGAAATGGAATTATCCGACGAACATGATGGCATTATCGAACTGTCTGGCGAGCCTGCTGTGGGCTCAAAGTTCACAGATTATTTGACGGTAAACCGTCCCGAAACTGTTGACCCTGTGATTGAAATTGCGATCACGCCAAACCGTCCTGATGCGTTGGGTATCCAAGGAATTGCGCGTGATTTGGCGGCCCGTGGTTTGGGAACAATGAAAAATCGCGACTTGGTTGCGCCGATTGATGCGACGTTTAAATCTGAACTGAAAATCACAATTGCGGATGATACGTTGGATGGATGCCCTGTGTTCACGGGTCGTGTCATTAAGGGCGTAAAAAATGGACCAAGCCCTGCGTGGCTACAAACCGCGCTAAAGGCGATTGGGCTACGTCCGATTTCATTTTTGGTCGATGTGACGAATTTCTTTACCTATGATCGTAATCGTCCGTTGCACGTGTTTGATATGGATAAGGTCGCGGGTAATTTACACATTCACCGCGCCAAAGGCGGCGAAGTGATTGCGGCCTTGGACGACAAAGAATATACATTGCAGGCAGGTATGATCGCGATTTCTGATGATAATGGCGTCGAAAGCATTGCCGGTGTTATGGGTGGTGCGGCGTCTGGTTGCGACGAAAACACCGTGAATGTATTTGTGGAAAGTGCGTATTGGGATCCGATCCAGATCGCAATGACCGGTCGCAAGCTAAAAATTAATTCTGATGCACGCTATCGTTTTGAACGTGGTGTTGATCCGGCTTTCACGCCTGTGGGCTGTGATTTGGCGACGCAGATGATTTTGGACATTGCCGGAGGCGAAGCGTCCGAAATGATTGTTGCGGGTGCTGTGCCCGATGTTTCACGCGCGTATAAATTGGACACCGATCGCGTGAAATCCTTGGTTGGTATGGATATTTCTGCAGAGGATCAGGTCAAACATTTGACGGACTTGGGTTTTGTGATCGAAGGCGACCAAGCACACGTACCCAGCTGGCGCCCTGATGTATTAGGGTCTGCTGACCTGGTCGAAGAAGTGGCGCGTATTGCGTCACTAACCAAGTTGAAAGGCGTGCCGTTACCGCGTTTGTCCGAAGGTGTGCCAAAGGCGATTTTGACGCCGATGCAACGCCGCGAAACCATGGCGCGTCGCACGATTGCGACGCTGGGTTACAACGAATGCGTGACGTATTCTTTCATCGACAAAGTGTCCGCTGAACTGTTCGGCGGCGGATCTGATGCTGTGAGAATTGGCAATCCGATTTCCACGGATATGAGCCATATGCGTCCATCGTTGTTGCCCGGTTTGTTACAGGCGGCACAGCGTAACCAAGCACGTGGTGTTATGGATATGGCCTTGTTCGAGGTTGGCCCAGTGTTTCATGGGGGCGAGCCTGAAGAGCAAGAATTGTTGGCGACCGGTTTGTTGATTGGTCACACTGGACCGCGTGATGCACATGGTGCACGCCGGCCCGTTGATGCGTTCGATGCCAAGGCAGATGCCGAAGCTGTTTTATCGGCCATCGGCGCGCCTGAAAAATTGATGGTGATTCGTGGCGCCAAGGCATGGTGGCATCCTGGACGGTCTGGTAAATTGTCGTTGGGCCCGAAAAATGTGATGTGTGCCTTTGGTGAAGTACATCCAAAAATTGTTGAAGCATTTGATATTAAGGGCCCTGTTGTTGCCTTTGCTGTTCACGTGGAAAATCCACCGTTTCCAAAAGCGAAATCAACCACGCGACCCGCGTTGAATATCAGCGATTTGCAATCGGTTGATCGCGATTTTGCCTTTGTTGTTGATGGCGATGTCGAAGCGTTGACGTTGTTAAACGCGGCCAAAGGTGCTGATAAAGCATTGATCATTGATGCATCCGTGTTTGATGTGTTTGGCGGCGCCAAAGCAGAAGCACAAATGGGCGAAGGTAAAAAATCCATTGCGATTACTGTGAAACTACAGCCCAAGAACACTACGTTTACCGACAAAGATATCGAAGCGATCTCTGCCAAGATCATTGATAAAGTTTCCAAGGCTACGGGTGGCGTTTTGCGCGGATGAAGACTGTTTTATTTGACATAGATGGCACCTTGGCGGACATTGAACACCGCCGCCATTATGTCGAAGGCGATACGCAAAACTGGACTGCGTTCTTTGATGAAATGGGCACAGACACTGTGAATGCACCGGTTGTGGATCTGTACAATGTTTTATGGGCGCATCCTGATTACGAATGTATTGTGTTGTCGGGGCGACCTGCCAATTTTCGCGCGCTTACTGAAACGTGGTTTACGTGGAACGAAATTCCGTTTTCGCGCATAGAGATGCGCGGCGCAAAAGACAACCGTCGTGATGATCTGGTAAAACAGGAAATTCTGGATAGATTGTTGGCAGAGGGCAAAGAAATTGCATTCGTTGTCGATGATCGTCAACAGGTCGTGGACATGTGGCGTGCGAACGGGATTACCTGTTTTCAATGTGACGTCGGCGATTTTTAAAGGAGAGAAACGTATGGGTTTGAAAGTTTATTTAGCGGGTGAAATTCACACGGATTGGCGCGGCGAACTTGCGACTGGCTGCGCAGGGCTGGATGTTGAATTTTCGTCCCCTGTGACGGATCACGCCAGTTCCGATGATTGCGGCGTTGCGATTATGGGTGCCGAAGACAATAAGTTTTGGCATGACAACAAAGGCGCGAAATTGAACGCAATCCGTACTCGTAAGGCGATTGGCGATGCGGATATTGTTGTTGTTCGTTTTGGTGAAAAATACAAACAGTGGAATGCGGCATTTGATGCGGGGCAGGCCTATGCCCTTGGGAAATCCGTGATTGTCATGCACCAAGCAGAACATCAACATGCGTTAAAAGAGGTCGATGCGGCGGCGCTTGCTGTTGCTGAAACCCCTGAACAAGTTGCGCAAATTTTGCATTATGTTTTGGATGGCTCTCTACCGTCATGACGCCATTCGCACGCGGGCATTTGGCGATGCTTTCGTTTTCATTATTGATTGCGGGATCGTTTAGTTTTGGGGCGCGCGTTGCCAACCTGATGGAACCTGCTGCCTTGATGGCGTTGCGATTTATGATTGCCGGATGTTTGGTGGGTATTGTGGCCTTTGCTACCACAGGCGTTAAGCGTGAACATCTACGTGCACCGTGGCGGTTTTTGATCGTGGGCGGATTATTTGCGACCTATTTTGGTTTGATGTTTGAGGGATTGAAAACCGCGACACCTGTTTCGGCAGCTGCGATATTTACCCTGACGCCGGCAATCACCGCGATATTTGCGTGGTTTATTTTGGGACAAGTAACCAATCGTTGGTCGATTAGCGCGATTTTTATTGGTGGTGTTGGTGCACTGTTGGTGATTTTCCAAGGCGATTTTAATGCGATCAAAGCGTTTGATCTCGGGCGGGGTGAGCAGATTTATTTTGTAGGTTGCATGGCGCATGCATTGTTTGTTCCCTTGTTGCGCAAGTTTAATCAGGGCGAGCCTGTGATTGTGGCCACTTTGGCGATGATTGTTGCAGGCGCGATGTATTTGTTGGCATTTGGCGCAGCCGATTTAATGGCCACGGATTGGGGTTCCTTGCCAGTGTTATTTTGGATTGCCCTGACATATTTGGCGATATGTGCCAGCGCGATGACATTGTTTCTATTACAATATGGCGCAATGAACCTGCCGAGCGCGAATGTGATGGCCTATACGTATCTGACGCCGATTTGGGTGATGTTTGTGGAGATGGCGATTTCTGGTGCATCTCCGCGCCCGTTGGTTTGGGTCGGGATTGGCATTACGGCCTTGGCGTTGGTGATGTTATTGCGTCGCGATCAAAAAGTATAAAGAGGCCCGAACGCTTTGTAATGGAGTGCCTCTAAAATCATAGCGTTTGTGTTTAATGTTAGGATTTCGTTCTTTGACATGTCGTGTTCAAAAAGACCTGCCATCCATCCCTCTGCCGTTTGAAGTTGTTCGATTTCGGCCAATAGTGTTTCAGTATATGGATGACGGGTTACGGCCCACCAGCCAAAGGATGCCTTGGCAGAAATGCCGCGTTTGTCGGAAACATCTTTGCGACTGGCGGTGACTGATTTGAACGGTTCGAAATCGACCAAGATACCGTTGTACGCGAAATATGGCGGCCCTTTTATGTGGTCTTCGGACAGCGCGGTCAATTGTCCAGTACGCTGGTAACGATGCAGTTGGGCTTTGAAAACGGCAGTGGCCACGTTGTAAGCTTCGGTGCGCCAACCGTATTCTAATGCTTCCAGAAGAAACGGTTCAGACGTGGTGACGGCGGAAACACCGTGGGTTTTGGCGGTTCGATTGTCTGCAGGTAACCGTATGTCGTAATATTGTTGCCAACGTAAAACCGGAGCGTAGTGATATGCTTGTTCCACAGGCAGGCCTAATATTTTTCCTGTAACGCCTGCGTATTGCTCGTAACCTATACGACCCTCTTGGACCTGTTTCGCGTATTTTTTATGCAAGAGAGCGACGCCTTGGAAACGATTATCTTTCGCTAAGGCGCCCAAATCCCAGCGTTGAACAACCAATTGGATCAATGGAAACAGTTCTGGGAAATGTTGTGCGGCAACCAGAAGGCCTGACATCAATCGCATCACGTCCAATGCCGAATAACCAATACCCTTTGGCTTGGGTTTGTTTGCGTAATCCGTCATGATCAGTGTTTCAATATTATATGCCTTGTTCGGTACAACGCCTTTGTACAATGGCAATGATGCGATCGAGCCGATGGCGGTGGTTAGGCGATTGACGGCGCTAGCGCGTGATACAATGTTGAGTTTATATGCCGAAACAAGGGCGAGAATGTAGCCACCTTCATCCCAGAGAGTCATCGATTTGAATTTCCGCACCGATGGCACAAGCCCGGTTACGGGGTGAGTATTTTGTTCGAAGTAAGCCCATGCGGTGCGTGCATACTCCATTTCGCGCGATGTTAACCGCGTTGGTTTGAGTAACAACGGGTCAGGGATTGGCGCGTTCGAAAAGTCAGGCATAGGTTTGGTTATGCTTTCGTTTTGCGGCGGGGGAGTGCCTAAGAGCATGCTTAATGGAGTATATGGTTGTTCCCCAGCATCGCGCCCGTCTGGTGTGTCATCTGTTGGGCCGATGTAAACTGGCCCCGAACTGATATATTCGTCCAGTGGTTTCCATGTTTGACTGTTTAAGGGGGCGGTCGATGACACCGCAAGAAAGAAGAAGGCACAGGAAATTTTTCGCATGATTTAAATTGCCTGCGTGAAAGGGGCGTCATGACAGCGTTATAAGGCTTGAGTTGTATAGAACCGTTAATGTGGTGACGTAGTTTGGTACAATTCGTCTACAATTGTTGTTGTTTAAGAAAATCTTCAAAATCGTCCAAATTTACCGGATCAATTTGACCAAAACTTTCCATCCAAATTGCCGCGTCACGCATGGCGTGCATTTGCAACTTGCACCATTTAACACGGCCGCGTTTTTCCTGTGCAACCAGCCCAGCACGCGTTAATATTTGCAGGTGTTTTGAAATCGCAGCCAGCGACATTTCGAATGGTTCGGCAACGTCTGTGACGGCCATGTCGTCTTCGATCAGCATCATCAATATTTCGCGTCTTGTGGGATCGCCCAGTGCGGCGAAGATTTGATCGAGAGTTTGGCTCATGAGGTTCAGTATCTTTTATCTGTATAAAAGGTCAACTGTTGGGTTGAGTTTTCGAACGCGAGCAGTGATGGTAAAATGGATCGGAGAATGCTTATGGACTTACATGGATTGATTGATGTTCTGCCCAAGGCAGAGTTGCATTTACATATCGAAGGCACGCTAGAGCCTGCAATGATGTTGGCATTGGCCAAACGCAATGGGGTAACATTGGCGTATGACACCGTTGAAGAGATTGCGGCGGCCTATGACTTTTCAAATTTGCAGGACTTTTTGGACCTGTATTACCAAGGCATGTCTGTTCTGATTCATGAGCGCGATTTTTACGAATTGACGATGGCGTATTTGGAAAAAGTGCATGGACAAGGCGTGCGCCATGTTGAGATATTCTTTGACCCTCAAGCGCATATGGAACGTGGAATTACGTTTGAGACGGCGCTAGGTGGCATTACATCTGCACTGGAAGAAGCCGGGCGATCCATGGAGATGACGTCGAAATTGATCATGTGTTTTCTACGTCACTTGGACGAAGACGATGCGTTCAAGGCGCTGGAATGCGCATGCAAACACAAGGATCACATTTACGCAGTTGGTTTGGACAGTTCAGAAGCTGGGCGTCCGCCTGAATTGTTTAGCCGTGTGTTTAAGGCGGCGCGTGATGCGGGGTTTAAAGCGGTTGCCCATGCGGGTGAAGAGGGGCCGGCGGCCTATGTAGAAACGGCGATGGATGATCTTGGCGTAAGCCGTGTTGATCATGGGAATCGTGCGTTTGAAGATTCCGCGTTGATTGCGCGGATGGTGCGCGAACAGATGCCGTTGACGATGTGCCCGTTGTCGAATTTGCGGTTGAAGGGAATTTCTGATTTGGGTCTGCACCCGATTAAAAAGGCTTTGGACGCTGGTTTGTTGGCTACAGTGAATTCCGACGACCCATCCTATTTTGGCGGCTATGTGAACGAGAATTACAAGGCCGTTGCAGATGCAGTGGGTTTGGACGCTGGGGATATTATCAAGCTTGCGAAAAATTCAGTTGTGGCGTCATTCGTGGATGATGGGCGCAAGCAGGAATTGTTGGATAAGATTGACGGACAAGTTGCGAAGTTTGCGTCATGAGCCACAAGACGCATCAATATTCGGTTGATCTGAAGTGGGTTGGAAGCCTTGGCACCGGCACGAAAGAGTTCACTGGTTATAAACGGGATCATGTGATTTCGGCGGCGGGTAAGGGCGATATTTTAGGCAGTTCTGATCCTGCGTTTCGCGGCGATTCGACACGTTGGAATCCAGAAGAGTCGTTGGTTCATTCAATCGCTGCATGTCATAAGTTGTGGTATTTGCATTTGTGTTTTGATGCTGGTGTGAATGTGTTGGCCTATGAAGATACCGCGAAAGGGCAGATGGCGGAAAATGGCGATGGCAGTGGTCAATTTGAGTGGGTGCATTTGTATCCGCGTGTTTTGATTGATGCCCAAAGTGATGCGCAAAAAGCACGCGCCTTACATGGTGATGTCGGCGCGGTTTGTTTCATTGCGCGGTCAGTTAATTTTGACATTCTCCACACGCCAACAATTGTGAAATCAAAGGTGTAAAATGACGCTAACAGTTATCGACGGGTTGTCGCGCATTGGTGAGGAGAATGCGTTTACGGTTTTGGCGCGTGCACAGGCATTGGCGGCAACGGGTATGAATGTGATCAATCTGGGCATTGGCCAACCAGATTTTGCAACGCCTGAACATATCGTAGAGGCGGCAGTGAAGGCGTTACGCGATGGGGCACATGGGTATACGGATGCGCGCGGGATTGTGGAATTGCGTGAGGGTGTCTGTGCGGATATCGAGCGGCGCTTGGGTGTGGAGGTATCACCTGATAACGTGATGATTGTGCCTGGCGGTAAGGTGACGATGTATTTGGCGATCATGATGTTTGGGCGCCCAGGTGTGGAAATAATGTATCCTGACCCCGGTTTTCCGATTTATCGTTCGATGATTGAATTTACAGGGGCAACGCCTGTGCCAATCCCAATTCGCGAAGAAAATGGGTTTGCTTTTGATGCAGCTGAAACGCTGGAATTAGTGAACGCGCGTACCGCGTTGATGATTGTGAATTCGCCCGCGAACCCCTGTGGTGGGGTGACGCCCAAGGCGGAAATCGATGCCTTGGTTGCGGGCATGGCAGCGCATCCAGATGTGGCGATCCTGTCGGACGAGATTTATGGGCAGATGACATATGATGGCGAAGCGCATGTATCGTTAATGACGTATCCCGAAATCCGCGATCGCTTGATTTTATTGGATGGCTGGTCGAAGACCTATGCCATGACAGGCTGGCGGATGGGGTATTCTGTTTGGCCTGACGCGTTAAAGGATCATGTGCGAAAGTTGGCGATTAATGCGTGGTCATGTGTGAATGCACCGGCGCAATGGGCTGGGTTGGCGGCGCTGACGGGGCCGCAGGATTGTGTGGCCGAGATGGTGGCGGAATTTGATCGACGTCGCGGTGTTGTGGTGGATGGGTTGAACGCGATTCACGGCATTTCATGTGCGCGACCCAAGGGT
>DKMK01000068.1:0-1812 GCA_002469545.1 Rhodobacterales bacterium UBA7416
TTAGCCTAACAGTGCCTTCACAGCGCCGCCTGCTTTGCCAAAATCCATTTGCCCTGTGTAGGTGGATTTAAGAATGCCCATTACTTTGCCCATGTCACGAATGCTGCTGGCATCCGTGTCGGCAATTGCTTTCTTTACAGCGTCTTCAACTTCTGTGTCGTTCAGCTGTTTTGGCAAAAACTCTTGGATAATTTTAATCTCTGACAATTCTTGTTGCGCCAACTCCATGCGTTCAGCCGCTTCATAGGCCTGTGCGCTGTCTTTGCGTTGTTTGATCATTTTGCCCAAAATGCCTAAGATTTCATCGTCGCCGATACTAATTTCAACGCCATCGACGCGCGTTGCAATATCGCGATCTTTGATCGCAGCCATAACCAAACGCAGTGTGGACAAACGAAGTGCTTCTTTGTCACGCATTGCCTGCTTCATCGCAGCATTGATTGTTTCACGCATAAACCAAACTCCCGTGGTTTTCTAATTCAAGACTTATGAACTTACAGAACAACGTGGTATTACTCAATAGATTACCACTTCTGCAAGTGACTGAAATTTAAGCAAAACAAAATTCCTATCCGCTTGACCTAACCGGACAGGGCGCGTATTTTTCGGAAAATTTTGGATCAGGATGAGTCTTATGTCTGTAGCTGTCGCCCCCCACGAAAACCCCACTAAACCAACAGCTTGTGTCGTTTTGGCGGATGGAACAACCTTTTTTGGCATGGGTTTCGGTGCCACTGGCCAAATTGAAGCTGAACTTTGCTTTAATACAGCAATGACCGGCTACCAAGAAATTATGACAGACCCTTCTTATGCGGGTCAGGCGATTACATTCACGTTCCCACACATCGGCAACACTGGTTTCACCCCCGAAGATGACGAAAGTAACGATCCGGTTGCCCGTGCAATGGTTGTGAAGTGGGATCCGACAGAACCATCAAATTACCGCGCACAAGGCACGTTGCCCGAATGGTTGGAAAAGACAGGCCGTATTGGTGTTGGTGGCATTGATACACGCCGCTTGACGCGCGCCATCCGCCAACAAGGCGCACCGCATGTTGCAATCTGCCACAATCCAGATGGTGAATTCGATATCCCTGCCCTTTTACAAGCTGCACGCGATTTTCCAGGTCTGGAAGGGTTGGATTTAGCCAAGGATGTGACTTGTGCCCAAAGCTATCAATGGAACGAACAGCGTTGGGCATGGCCTGATGGTTTCACAAAACGCGAAACACCTGGCAAAAAGGTTGTCGCGATCGACTTTGGTGCGAAACGTAACATTCTACGTTGTTTGGCATCTGCTGGTTGTGACGTAACTGTTTTACCTGCAACGGCAACAGCCGAAGAAGTGTTGGCACACAAACCCCAAGGCGTGTTCCTGTCGAACGGCCCGGGCGATCCTGCGGCAACGGGTGAATACGCAGTGCCAATGATCCAAGGTATTTTAGAACACAAGGATATCCCTGTTTTTGGCATCTGTCTGGGGCATCAAATGTTGGCTTTAGCCTTAGGTGCTAAGACGATCAAGATGAACCACGGTCATCACGGTGCAAACCACCCAGTGAAAGAGACAGCAACAGGCAAAGTTGAAATTACATCAATGAACCACGGCTTCGCAGTTGATGCACAAAGTCTGCCAGAGGGCGTCAGCGAAACACATGTTTCTTTGTTTGACGGTTCTAACTGTGGGATATCATTGGATGGACGTCCGGTGTTTTCAGTCCAACATCACCCAGAAGCCTCACCTGGTCCTCAAGACAGCTTTTATCTGTTCGAACGCTTTGCTGCGGCAATCGTTTAGCCACGGCTTAACCA
>DKMK01000068.1:1820-3452 GCA_002469545.1 Rhodobacterales bacterium UBA7416
CAATGGCTTCTTATGTCCCTTCGTGCCGACAAAAAACTGATCGAATTTAAACCTGATGATGTGCGTGTTACAAACGTACGTTCCATCGCTGAAATTTTATTGGAATACGGTTATACAACGCCCAATGATGTTGCCAAGGCGCTGGCCAAGCAAAATAAATCAGACGCAAGTTTAGGTGAAATTTTATTAGCTGACAAAGGTGTCACCGCATATAATTTGCAAAAAGCAATCAGCTTTCAATCCAAAATGGAACTTGAATCAGATCCATTTACGACCCTTCCAGCGGCTTCAAATTTTCCGATTTCCATCAGCGAAATGTTAGAATTTAACTTTGCACCAGTCTCCACTGCGGAACAGCAAATAAAACTGGCGATCGCCGACCCCGCGAATATATCCAACATTACCGACATATGTGAACGCGCTGGCTTTGTTCCGCAGTTTGTCATTTCATCACGCAAGGCAATTCATGCACATATTGCAGACATCGGTAAAAAATATCTTTCTGGCCATGCGGAAAATATATGTCCAGATCGATACAGTTGTCGTGGCATCACCGAGCCAAGCAGGAATTATTTTTTATTAAGCGCCATTGTTGTATTTATAGGAATATTGGTTTTTGCAGGTTACATGGAATACGTTTTGTTCGTGATCGCCTTAACAACCTTTTTGGGCAATGCCATTTTGAAGTTTGCATGTTTCTCGGCCTATTTATTCAAAAAACCCCAATTAACGGCTGTTGCGAAAACATATCAAAAACTGGAACGTGTCAGCATTTTGGTGCCTCTTTTTAAAGAATCCCACATTGTTGAGCGTCTGATCAACCGCCTAACCGAACTGGATTATCCCAAGGAGTTATTGGAAATCCTGCTGATTTGCGAAGAAGAGGACGTAAAAACCCAAAAACGTATTTTAGACACGATGCTGCCGTCCCACATCCGTATGGTCGTTGCACCCAGTGGCATTATTCAAACGAAACCACGTGCGATGAATTACGCGCTGAATTTTTGCAAGGGGAGTATCATTGGGGTTTATGATGCCGAAGATGCCCCCGAATATGACCAAGTTTACAAAGCAGTCCGACATTTACAAAATGCTGACCCCCGCGTTGTATGCGTTCAGGCAAGGTTAGATTTTTTCAACCAAGGTACCAATTGGCTCGCACGGTGTTTTACGATTGAATATGCGATTTTATTTCGTGTGATTTTACAAGGCCTTCAGCGTCTAGATTTGCCAATCCCTTTGGGTGGGACATCAATGTTCATCCGCCGTGAAGCATTGGTGAAATGGGGCCAATGGGACGCGCATAATGTGACCGAAGATGCGGACCTTGGAATACGGCTATTTCGCCAAGGATTACGCGTAGAATGCTTGGATAGCACAACCTATGAAGAGGCCAACTACAAGTTTCACGCATGGATAAAGCAACGTTCTCGTTGGTTAAAAGGCTTTATGATGACGTGGCTCACGCATATGCGCACACC
Source organism: Rhodobacterales bacterium UBA7416 (assembly GCA_002469545.1). GTDB lineage: Bacteria > Pseudomonadota > Alphaproteobacteria > Rhodobacterales > Rhodobacteraceae > Amylibacter. The sequence goes on from DKMK01000068.1 coordinate 3,302, forward strand.
ACGGAAATTAATTACCGACTTGGGGTTCGCGAGTTTCATGGCTTTTAATGCCCTCCTTTTGGGCACTGTTGTGACTTATCTTGTGATCCCGCTTTTACTGCCCTATTGGCTTTTGTCTTTTGGATTCATTCCACCCATAATTGGTAATATC
>DKMK01000121.1 GCA_002469545.1 Rhodobacterales bacterium UBA7416
ATATCGGGAAAGGGTATTACAGCCAGCATCTTGGGTCCATTTTTTGTATCTTTTGCGATTTGCCACAGTCATGTGTCAAGCAGGCATTGGCAAACCAAAAGAAAAGTACCATATAGAGAAGGTAACCCACCTCGCGGAGGCAGACAATGCAAACCAACAACCGATTTTTCGACGATATGTCCAAAGTTATGACAAATGCGATGGGCGTTGCCCAGGGCGCCAAAGACGAAGCAGAAACAGCGATGAAAAGCTGGATTGACCGTTGGATGGCTGACCGCGAGTTCGTAACGCGCGAAGAATTTGATGCAGTCAAAGCCATGGCTCAAAAAGCACGCGAAGAAAATGCGATGCTACTTGAACGCATCGTAGCATTGGAAACGTCTAAGAAACCTAAAGCCAAAAAATAATCAGGCTTTCCTAAAACGCTTTTGCATCATTAAGGGCAGTTTCTCGATTATTTCCTCTGCGTCATCAACACGCCCCTGATCAAGGTATATTGTCGCCAATAATACGCGATAGCGGCCTAATTCGGGTCTGCTTTTGACAGCGTGTTCCGCGTAATTTGCAGCATCCTCATAGTCACCGTTTGCGTGCATTATTCTTGCAATTAAATAACTGGCACTTCGCATCGCGTCGGCTTGCGTGTGTAGTTCGCACAGTCGGGGTAACAAATCATCTTGCCGCCCAACTGCTATTTTTGCAGTTATTTGAACATCTAAATATTGATCGGGCCATCTAATTTCTGGCAAAATGTGATCCAATAGAGTTTCTGCTTTTTCAGGCATACCCATCGCTAAATAACCGTTTGCCTGTCTAAGCGTTATCCCTGGGTATTGAATTGCAGTGTTTTGGCTCGTGCAAATCGTGCTTATCGCCTTTGAGCGCTGCTTAAGATTAAAGTGACACACACCAAGCAACGTTTTGTAAATCGGTACATTTTGAAAGTTTTCCACCAATTGCTCGGCCAACGGCAAGGCTGCTTGGTGGTCTTTATTTATAATCAAATTCTGCAAATGGCGTCGCACTACAAATGCGTCCTCTGGTGCAGCATCTGTTGCCTCCAACGACGCTTCTAATGCCTCTTTGACTTTCCCCATGCCCATCAAAATGACACTTTGAAAACTTTTGAAACTGGCCTGCAATCGGACAGAACGTTTTTTTTGCATCAAATGCATTCGATATCTGTCGTAGGAACTGATCTGCAGCGCCCGCATGGGTAAGTGGCCGTTGGAAAGTGGACGCCAGTGAAAAGCGCCATTCCCATGCAAAAAATACAGGCAGAAAATTTGCGCTACCAAACGCGATGGCTGACATTAATTCGCGATCCAAGGGATAAAACGACGTGTCCTTTAGGAGCCCATTTTCATCCAATAAATTGAATGCAATTTTTACTTGTGGTGCATAAGGTGATTGGAAAAATGCCAAACTTAGTAATCGAATAGCCTCTTTGGTGTCACCGATGTGGAATGCAGCCTGCGCGGCCAATGCTTCTGTATCAGCAATAGCCACTGTATTATCCATGACAACCTGTGTGGACAACTTTCGAATTTCCAATACATTTTTATGGTTATTCTCCATCAAACTGGTTTTGGCCCAAAGGGAAAATAGAAAAGAGATATTGTTGCCGCGATTGATCTCACTTTCTAACAACTTACGAGCCTTATCCGCTTGATTATTTGCGATTAAGTAGGGAATGAGATGTGCCAGACACTGACCAATTTCCCCAAAACTAGAAAAAGACTGTGGATCGTTAGATAGGCGCGTGTACAGATTCCCATATGCAACGATATAGTCCAATGGGTTCATATCTTTCATAATGTCATGAAATGGAACGCCACCTAGGCTGGCTGCAAGCTGTGAAAACCCGCTGTGCCGTGGCCCAATAATTTTAGCTGCACGTGACATTGCATACAGCTCCAGAAAATCACGCTGTAATGAACCCAATGCCGTAAGATCAATGATATCCCCAATTTTGATAAAATCTGGGCATTGTCTGCCAAGCCAATCCAGCGAAGGCTTGAAATCACCAAATAACAGTGCCTTTGTTCCCTTCTCTTGACCATGGGATTTGAAATGTTGAACAAAGAACTCGCATGGTGTGAACTTATGCGGCCATTCCTTGTTTTTGGGGCGATAGCGGGTTGTCACATCTCCATGACGGACATGGTATGCTACGATATTTTGCCCATGTGTGATCGTGCGGATTTTTTGGATATTTTGTTCGACGGTCGGCGTGAACGTGATGCGATCCAGAACGAGTTGATAGCTTTCTAAAACTTTTTCGATGTCTTCACCGGCCAATGACATGGCCGCTTGACTGTTATTCAATGCGAAAACACTGCCGTTACTGACCATCGCCACAATTTCTGCGATCGGTTTTTTCTTAACCTGTGTCAGCGCAACCGAATCTTTGTTTAGCGTTTGAAACTCTTTATGGGTGATAAAGTGTGCGTCGATAAACGCTTGGCTAAAGACATCGGAGTATTCATCAATATTTGTACCTGTGCCACCCGACGAAGGCCAATAAATTTTGACGAGCAGGTCATAGTCATGGCCAATTCGCAATGCATTGATGAACGGAAGCATACGAGAGCCAAACAGATCATTTCGACTGATCAGTAAACACCCAGAAATTGCCTCATCATTGTTCAAGTTTTTCTATGCCTCTGGATTTGGCAAAGGGCCCAATTTTGACAGTGCAATTTGCGCGCCCTCTACCATTAAAACGCGGCATTGGGATGGGTGTTGCCCAATAAACTCGTGTATTGCACGTAATACGCCATCACCCCACCAGCCAAAGCGATGATAGTCATCAAATGCGATAATTCCGTCGTGTCTTAATTTCGGAAACAGATTTTCCAAATCTGCGCGAACGCCATCATAAGAATGGTCACCATCTACATAGGCGAAGTCGATTGTCCCATCTTCGAACTGCGCAATTGCCGTATTTGATAGCTCACGCATGATCGATACTTGGCCGTTGGTTATTTGGTCAGCAAAATCCTTGCATACGTCCTGATATATTTCTTCGAACTGGATTTCTTTTGTTCTTCCAGAAAATGCGTCGGATTGATCAGCATCACCAAAATGTTGCCATGGGTCAATCAGTGCCAAGTGTAATGGATTGACTATGTCCAATATTTGCTTTGAAAACTTCCCACGCCAAACGCCAATTTCGACACAAACGCCACCTTTGGTGACATTCTCCAAAATACGCTTTCGGTTTTTATCTTTTAGCAGCCTTTTTTGCTTTTTCGTTAACGCGACAGGCGTAATTGTTGCGTCGGGCTTATTTGATGCCTTGCGATCGCGATGTGATACCACTGATATTTTTGGCGTAAACGCCATTACTCAACAATACCGTAGGCCCGTCGTGCTAAACGTTCCGATTCCAGCAAGGATATATCTTCGCTGACCATTTCTTTGACGAGTTCATGGAATGTTATCGTCGCAGTCCATCCTAATTGATCGCGGGCTTTGCTGGCATCACCAAGTAATTGTTCTACTTCGGTTGGGCGGAAATAAATCGGATCAATTTCGATCAAGACACGATCGCTGTCGCCATCATAACCTTTTTCATCCACGCCGGTACCTTCCCAGCGCAGCGTTTTTCCGATGTGCGAAAAGGCGATTTCGCAGAATTCACGAACAGAATGCATTTCCCCGGTCGCAAGAACAAAATCATCAGGGGTGTCATGTTGTAAAATGCGCCACATACCTTCGACATAATCGCGCGCATGTCCCCAATCGCGTTGGGCGTCCATGTTACCCAAACGCAATTTATCTTGTAGTCCCAAATTGATTGCTGCGACTGCACGCGTAATTTTACGTGTAACAAATGTTTCGCCGCGCAGGGGGCTTTCGTGGTTGAACAAAATGCCGTTTGAACCAAAAATGCCATAGCCTTCGCGGTAATTTACCGTGATCCAATATGCATACATTTTTGCTGCCGCATAAGGTGAGCGAGGATAAAAAGGTGTGTTTTCGTTTTGCGGGACTTCGCGGACTTTACCGTAAAGTTCAGATGTCGATGCTTGGTAAAATTTTGTTTTATCTTCCAGCTTTAGCAAACGAATTGCTTCTAACAAACGCAAGGTGCCGATGCCATCAGCATTGGCTGTGTATTCGGGCATTTCAAACGATACTTTTACGTGTGATTGCGCGGCCAAATTATAAATTTCGTCGGGTTGAATATCGTTTACCAAAGATATTAATGAACTGCTGTCCACCATGTCTGAATAGTGCAGGTGGAAATCTGATCCAGCATATTCGTCCACATGTAAATGATCGATACGCCCAGTGTTGAACGATGATGAACGTCGTTTAAGACCGTGAACTTCGTAGCCTTTTGCCAGTAAAAGTTCCGACAGATATGCACCGTCTTGCCCTGTTACGCCTGTAATTAATGCTTTTTTGGTCATGTTGTTCCTTTGGGCTTACGATCGTGAATACACATCTTCGTAGCGGATGATATCATCTTCGCCAAGATATGCACCTGTTTGTACTTCTATCAAATGAAGGTCTACTTTGCCTGGGTTTTCCAAACGATGGACTTCGCCAAGCGGAATATAAACGGATTGGTTTTCACTGACGATTTTTTTCATGTCGCCAACAGTAACCATCGCGGCGCCTTGGACGACGACCCAATGTTCCGCACGATGGACATGCGATTGCAATGACAGCGCTGCGCCTGGATGAACCATAATGCGTTTCACTTGGAAACGCCCGCCAAGCGCCAAGGTTTCAAACCAGCCCCAAGGCCGGTGATCACGTGGGAATTGTTCGGCTTGTTTCTTTTTTGTGTCCTTCAAGGACTGAACTGCCAGTTTGACATTTTGTGATGAATTGATGTCGGCCACTAACACAGCGTCGGGCATCGCAATTGCAACGATGTCTTTCAGGCCAATGCCAACCAATTCTTGGTTTTCATTTTCACTTCGCAACAGAGTATTCTCACAATCAATTGCTGTGGCGTTTTGTGATACAACAACTTGGTTTTCGCTGTCTGGATTGGAATTTAACCATACTGCTTCCCATGATCCCAAATCAGACCATTCGCCATCAAATGGAACAGCAGTCAAACAATCAGATCGTTCCATAATCGCATAATCGATGGATTGGTTTTCCAACTGCGCCCAAGCATCGCCATCAAGGCGTAGAAAGTTCAAATCTTCTTTTGCACTGGCCACAGATTCTTGACACATGGGTAATTGATTTGGCGCGTGTTTTTTATATTCTTCAATCAGCGTTTTAGCAGAGAACAAGAATATTCCAGCGTTCCATAAGTATTCACCAGTTGCCACCATGTCATCGGCGGTTTTCTGGTCAGGTTTCTCAACAAAGCGCTTTAATTTGCGAGGTGTCGCCGAAAAATCACCGGCACCCTCAGACAAATGCAGATACCCATATCCCGTCTCCGCACGGTCAGGCTTGATGCCAAATGTTACTAACTGACCAGCAACAGCTGGCTCAATACCTGCAGCAATGGTTTTTTGAAAATGCGCAGTGTCTGGAATGACGTGGTCCGATGGTGCAACCAACATCAATGCATCTGGATCTTTTTGGGCCAAAAATATGGCAGCTGCCAAAATTGCAGGACCTGTATTTTTCATGTCAGGTTCGATTAAAATATCAGACCCTGTTATTGACATAGCGGCCAATTGTTCTGTCACAATAAAACGAAAGTCAGAGTTGGTAAGAACCAAAGGTGCGCTAAAGTTCGGGCCACTTAACCGCGCCGCAGACATCTGAAACAGGCTTTCATCGCCCATGATCTTACTGAACTGCTTTGGGTATGATTTACGTGACAGCGGCCACAGACGCGTGCCCGAACCGCCGCATAAAATAACAGGATGAATTTTTGGGGTCTTGGTCATCTTACCCTACCTCAAAATGATTTTGATGTGTTTTGAACGACTTCGAATAACCGGTCAATTTGTGCTGTAATTGGGTAATGATGGTTGCCCACAAAAATCCCATTCACATCGACATTGTCAGCCGCAGTCATTGTCGTTGCAACCGAATGTTCTAAATGCGTGATGACCGGGTTTTTTAGGAAATTGCCTGTCACAATCGGACGGCATTCAATTTCAGCGCCTTTAAATGCATCAACCAATGCAGATCGCTGGCCTTGCAATGGGCCTTTAAGGATCATGGCAAATCCAAACCAGCTGCTCTCGCCGCGTTCAGATTGGATATCCAAATAGTCTAGATCTGCGAACAAAGACTGAAAATATGCGCCGTTTTTACGTCGCTCGGAAACAAACCCATTCAGTTTTGCCAATTGTGGTGTACCTAATGCGCCCTCCATTTCGAGGGGGCGTAAATTATAGCCCGGTAAAACAAAACGGAACTGTTTTACAAAGGGATCGTCGTCCACTTGCAAATGTGTATCTTCTGGCAAATCACGTACCCAACCATGTGCACGAATAGACAACATATTGTCGTACAATTTACGATCGTCGGTGATAACCATACCACCTTCCATCGTACAAATGTGATGCGAAAAGAAGCTGGAGAATGTACCAAACAGTCCAAATGCGCCAGCTTGTTCGCCATCATACTTGGCGCCCATGGATTCACAGTTATCTTCCAACAAGAAAATATCAGCGTCTTTGCAGATTTTGCGCAGTTTGTCCGCTTCGATTGGGTTGCCCAACAGGTTTACACCGAACACTGCCTTGGTGCGTGGTGTGATTGCGTCGCTGACTTTTGATAAATCTATGTTTAACGTTTCGGGATCGATATCCACAAAACGAAGCTTTAGTCCAAGCTGTGACACTGGAAAATAAGTTGTCGACCAGCTTACGGCAGGCACAATAATTTCGTCACCTTTTTCAATGTCAAAATCAGGATGATAGAATAATGCTGATAAGGCCAACAGATTTGCCGTTGAACCAGAGGATGTCATAACCGCATACTTTTTGCCAAAATGTGACGCAAACTGCTCTTCGTATGCACGGACTTTGGCACCCATCGTATAGCGATCGCTGGCAATGACGTCTTGTAGTGCTTGTTGTTCTTCGGGTCCCCAAGTGGAGTTCGCGAGTGGGTAAAACAAATTCAATTCTCCATTTTGGTGCTTGCACCTGTTTGTCTATCATAGGCGTCGACAACTTGTCGAACAGCTTCGTCCATTTGAGTGGTCGCTGACCAGCCAAATTTTTCAGCGGCGATTGTGCTGTCCATCAGTTTTTGCATCATTCCTTCGGGCTTATCCGTGTCATAGTTAAACGTGCCCTGATAATTTACAATATTCGCGACGATTTTGTAATAGTCATCAATGCTTTGATCAGACCCGTATCCCAAGTTCATGTAATTTGGAAAATCGGAAATTTGATCCAAAGTATTCAGAATAAACGTGACTAAATCGTCGACAAACAAAAATTCGCGACGCGCATTGCCTGTCCCCCAAATTGTGACGGTTGGGTCTTGATTGCGCTTTGCTTCGACAATTTTCGTAACAACGGCGGCAATCAAATGACTGGCGCTGCTGCCAAAATGATCTTCAGTACCAAACAGATTACATGGGATAATTGTTTTATAATCACGTCCATCACTTGCATCGATATATTCACATAGCCGAGCCGCCGTAATCTTTGACAGGGCATAACCTTCGTTCGTTGGCTCTAATGGTGCGGCCATCAAATCGGTTTCCACCAAGGGTTGGCGGTAATCTTTTGGATACATGCACGATGATCCAAAAAATATTAGCTTGCCAACATTCGCATCATGCGCACCCATGATTACATTGTCGTTGATACGCAAATTTTGAACCAAAAAGTCAACAGGATGAGCGATATTTGCGGCAATGCCACCAACCTTTGCTGCGCCATGGATGACAATATCGATGTTGTTGCTCGCATAAAAGGTATTAACGGCTTCACGGTTATCTAATGGGAGTTCAGCGCGTGAGGGTGCTAAAATTTCCAGATCTGGAAATTGTACTTTGGCGATACGTTGCATCGCGCGGCCCAACATACCATTGCCACCAGTTAGAAAAATTCGCATCAAAATAACCCTGTTTGTCTTCTACTTACTTAACTTTGAACCTCAGCGAAAGCATCAGTAATCATCGCAGTCGAAAAAACTGTGGATAAGCAAAGATTCTTGGGGATAGATTGGCAATTTTCAAACAAATATCTTTACACAAGCATCATTTAGGCACACCATATGTTGTAAGGGGCGCGTAAAAAACCCCGATATTTTGCGATAAGCAACCTATTTAGTGGTTGCGCGAAAGGCAACGAGGGTAGTTAAAATGGCATATGCAGAGCATTACCTAAATAACAGTGAAATTCATCCGGTCGATATTGTTCAGTCCTTAGCGACGCATCGTGACTGGGATTTTGACCGTGTTGCTGATGATCAAATTGCAATGTCGGTCGAAGGTGCATGGCGCACGTATTCAATCACACTTGCGTGGTCGGACATTGATGAAACGCTACGCATGATTTGCACTTTCGATATGGAACCACCACGCGAAAAAATGGCACAATTATACGAAGCATTGAACTTGGCGAATGATAATTGCTGGGCGGGTGGGTTTTCGTTTTGGAAAGACCACCAAATGATGGTGTATCGCTATGGCTTGGTTTTGACAGGTGGCGCAACCGCCAGCCCCGAACAAATCGATCAGTTGTTGCACAGCGCGGTTACATCATGCGAACGTTATTACCCTGCGTTTCAGCTGGCATGTTGGGGTGATCAGTCCCCTGTAAAAGCAATGGATGTTGCTATTGCACAGGCCTACGGTCGCGCCTAATCTGATCTCCAAGTAATTCAAAGGTTTTATGATGAGCATGCAATCTGTTGCCAAAAAAGGTTTGGTTTTGCTGGGGTGTGGTAAAATGGGCTCCGCGATGTTGCAGGGGTGGCTTTCTGGCGGGCTTCCATTGTCGTCCGTTTATGTGTTGGATCCATTCCCATCGACTTGGGTTCAGGAATTGGCGGGGCAGGGCTTGCACTTAAACGCCGACTTACCTGCAGCACCCGCAATTTGTATTATTGCAGTAAAGCCGCAGATGATGGGCGATGCATTGCCCGCATTGCAAGCCGTTGCAGGTGGCGATGTTGTGTTTTTATCAATTGCCGCTGGTACATCCATCGCCAGCTTTGAAGACGTTTTCGGCTCAGACTCGCGCATCGTACGTGCTATGCCCAATACGCCTGCGGCTGTGGGTCGTGGAATTACTGCTTTAATCGGCAATGATGCCAGCAGCACCGCCGATGTAACCTTGTGTGAAACATTACTGCGCGCCGTGGGCCAAACGGTAATTCTAGAGAATGAAGAACAGATGGATGCCGTAACCGCAGTGTCGGGTTCTGGGCCGGCTTATGTATTTCACCTGATTGAAACGATGGCCGCGGCTGGCGTAGAGCAAGGATTGCCCGCTGATTTGTCTATGAAACTGGCCAAAGCGACGGTGGCAGGTGCCGGTGAATTGGCAGAGAAAGCTGATGAAAACCCCGATCAATTGCGCATAAATGTAACGTCGCCAAACGGTACAACGCAGGCCGCATTAGAAGTGCTGATGAACGCAGAAACAGGATTCCCCAAAGTCGTGTCAGAAGGCGTGAAAGCCGCCGCTGACCGAAGCAGAGAGTTGGGCACAAAATGACGGATGCAACTTTCGATGATTTCATGAAGTTGGACATCCGTGTCGGCAAAATTGCGCGCGCCGAACCATTCCCAGAAGCACGCAAACCTGCATATAAGCTGTGGGTCGATTTTGGCGCTGAAATTGGCGAAAAGAAGTCGTCAGCGCAAATCACAGTGAATTATCAAATTGAAGACCTGATCGGAAAACGCGTGATGGCCGTTGTCAATTTTCCACCCCGTCAAATTGGGCCAGTGAAGTCTGAAGTTCTGGTTCTGGGGGTCAGTGATGATGATGGTGCAATTGTGCTCATTACACCGGACACAGATGTCCCGCTGGGTGGGCGGTTGCATTAAAAACGACAGTTTGTCGTAATGTTACTTTTCCTGTCGGCTTTTTCGTTTGCGTAATTTCAACGACTCATTAGTGTTTGCCTTGGAAGAACGCCGTCCTAAATTCAGGCGCGTTTAGGAGGCAAAATGAACCATACGCAACCCGTAGTAGACACATCTCCCAAAGTATCGGACGAGATAAGAAAAACCACCTGTTATATGTGTGCATGCCGTTGTGGCATTAACGTCCATATGAAAGAAGGCAAAGTCGCCTATATTGAGGGCAACAAAGATCATCCCGTGAACAAGGGTGTCCTTTGTGCCAAGGGTTCTGCCGGTATCATGCAGGTAAATGCGCCATCGCGATTGCGTTCACCCCTAAAACGTGTGGGCGAACGTGGCTCAGGCGAATTCGAAGAAATTTCATGGGATGAAGCATTGGAAATCGCGTCAACGCGATTGGCCAAGGTACGTGCTGATGATCCATCAAAATTAGCGTTCTTTACAGGTCGCGACCAATCACAATCATTCACCAGCTTTTGGGCGCAGGGTTACGGCACACCGAACTATGCTGCACACGGCGGGTTCTGTTCGGTAAACATGGCTGCCGCTGGCATATACACCATGGGCGGCGCGTTTTGGGAATTTGGTCAACCTGATTGGGATCACACTAAAATGTTCATGTTGTTCGGCGTTGCCGAAGACCATGACAGTAACCCGATCAAAATGGGTCTGGGTAAGCTGAAAAAACGCGGTGCCAAGGTTGTAGGCGTGAACCCAATTCGCACGGGCTATAATGCCATTGCGGATGAATGGGTTGGGATTACACCTGGTACAGATGGTCTGTTCATTACAGCGTTGATCCACGAGTTGATGAAGGCGGGTAAAATCGACCTGCATTACTTGGCGCAATACACCAACGCACCTGTGTTGTTGGACAGCGATCCAGACAGTGAAAGCTTTGGTCTGTTCCTGCGTGACAAAGATAACAAGCCGTTGGTGATTGACCGCAATACAGGCAAGAAAGCCGCCTTTGATAAAAAGGGCATCAAGCCTGATTTGAATGGTTCGATCCGCGTAAAAGGCATCAGCCACACAACTGTTTTCCACAAGATGGCCGAAACATATATGGCGCCTGAACATGACGCGGCAAATGTTGCTGAACGTTGTGGTATTTCTGAGGAAACAATTCGTCGCTTGGCAGCTGAATTGGCGCATGTTGCGTTCGAACAAGAAATCAGCCTGCCGATCGAGTGGACAGATTTCCGTGGCGAAAAGCACAAAACCATGACTGGTCGTCCAGTGTCATTCCACGCAATGCGCGGAATTTCGGCGCATGCGAATGGCTTCCAAACTTGTCGCGCCCTGCACATCCTGCAAATCATCTTGGGCAGTGTTGAAGTGCCCGGTGGTTTCCGTTTCAAACCGCCATATCCAAAGTCCGCTGAAATTCACCCGAAACCACATTATGGTTATGAAGCTGGCAAGCCATTGGACGGACCGCATTTGGGCTTTACCCATGGTCCAGAAGATTTGGCGCTGAAAGCTGATGGTACGCCTGCACGGATTGATAAGGCATTCACGTGGGAAAACCCGATGTCGTCGCACGGCTTGATGCACATGGTTATTTCCAACGCACATGCAGGCGATCCGTATAAGATTGATACGCTGTTTATGTATATGGCGAACATGTCTTGGAACTCGTCCATGAACACGGGCGGTGTTATGAAGATGCTGACGGATAAGGATGAAAATGGCGATTATGTGATCCCCAATATTATCTATTCTGATGCCTATTCATCCGAAATGGTTGCTTATGCCGATCTGGTTTTACCTGATGCAACATACCTTGAACGTCACGACTGTATTTCCCTGTTGGATCGCCCGATTTGCGAAGCAGACGGTGCGGCGGATGCCATTCGCTGGCCTGTGATTGAACCCGATCGCGATGTGCGCGGGTTCCAATCTGTGCTGTGTGATTTGGGTGCCCGTTTGGGATTGCCGAACTTTACCAACGAAGATGGATCGCAGAAGTTTGCGGATTATGCAGACTACATCGTCAACCATGAACGCAAGCCGGGCATCGGTCCATTGGCTGGTTTCCGTGGCAAAGATGGTGATGAATTTGGACGGGGTGAACCTAACCCCGATCAGTTGAATAAATACATCGAAAATGGCGGTTTTGCGATCTCTCATATTGATGAAGGCGCATCGTATTATAAGCCTTGGAATATGGCATATCAGGACTGGGCTGTTAAGACTGGATTGTTCGATGCACCGTCACCGTATTTGTTCCAGTTGTATGTTGAACCAATGCGTAAATTTCAGTTAGCGGCAGAGGGTCATGGCGAACGCCAACCGCCTGAACATCTGCGCGAGCGTATTCGCGAGGGAATGAATCCGTTACCTGTTTGGAACAACTCGACTGACGAAAACTTCCCGATCCACGCACTGACACAACGCCCGATGGCGATGTATCATTCGTGGGGTACGCAGAATGCGTGGTTGCGCCAAATTCATGGTGTGAACCCATTGTATGTGCCGACCAAGATTTGGGAAGCGAATGGTTTTGAAGATGGCGATTGGGCCAAGGTAACATCGCCCCACGGCGCGATTACTGTTCCTGTGGCACATCAAGCGGCGTTGAACGAAAACACCATTTGGACATGGAACGCGATTGGTAAACGTAAGGGTGCATGGGCGTTGGATGAGAAGGCGCCAGAGGCGACCAAAGGCTTCCTGCTTAACCATCTGATCCACGAGTTGATGCCAGCCAAAGGTGACGGTATGCGCTGGGCCAACTCTGACCCGATCACAGGGCAGGCGGCTTGGTTTGATTTGAAGGTTGCGATCGAAAAGGTTGCTGCACCTAAGGAAGTGAAGCCAAATATTCCCGCCCAGAAGTCACCTGTTGGCAAAGGGCCAAAGAACTTAACTTGGAAGGTGGGATCATGACCGCATTACCCGCAATATCAGACGTCAAACTGGGCTTGGTCATTGACCTTGATACCTGTGTTGGCTGTCATGCCTGCGTTATATCCTGTAAGGGTTGGAACACCGAAAATTACGGTGCGCCACTGTCAGATCAGGACGCATATGGCGAAGATCCATCAGGGACTTTCCTGAATCGAGTGCATTCGTTTGAAGTGCAACCTGAACAAGGTGCGGCGCAAACGATCCATTTTCCAAAGTCATGTTTGCATTGTGAAGATGCACCATGTGTGACGGTTTGCCCGACGGGTGCCAGTTATAAACGTGCCGAGGATGGCATTGTTTTGGTCAACGAGGATGCCTGTATCGGCTGTGGTTTATGTGCATGGGCTTGTCCATATGGTGCGCGTGAATTGGACCAAGCGGCGGGTGTCATGAAGAAGTGTACCCTGTGTGTTGATCGGATTTACAACGAGAACCTGCCAGAGGAAGATCGCGAACCTGCATGTGTGCGAACATGTCCTGCTGGTGCGCGTCACTTTGGTGATTTGGGTGACGAAAATAGTGATGTTTCCCAATTGGTTAAGGAACGTGGTGGATTTGATTTGATGCCTGAATTGGGCACCAAACCAGTGAATAAATATCTGCCACCACGGCCCAAAGACACGGGTAATGAAATTGATATCTTGGCGCCATTGTTGGCACCTATTGCGACTGAAACAACCGGCTTCCTTGGGTGGCTGGATCGTACACTGGAGAAAATCTGATGCATCCAGCACCATCCGTAATTTTATTTTCCGTTCTGTCTGGCCTTGGGTTTGGCATGATGGCGTGGCTTGGTTTTGGCGAACCATCTGTGACGGGCCAGTCCGCGTTTATTTTCTTCTTTGTGGCATTCGCATTGGCCGTGGGCGGGTTGTTATCCGCGACGTTCCATTTGGGTAATCCAAAGAATGCGTTGAAGTCGTTTAGCCAGTGGCGCACCAGTTGGTTAAGCCGTGAAGGTTGCTGTGCTGTTGCTGCATTGTTGGTGATGGGCGTTTATGCTATCGGCCTTATCTTTCTTGAAACACGTTGGGCCATTGTGGGTGTTATTGGTGCGATCTTGTCGATCGTGACGGTTTACACAACGTCGATGATTTATGCGCAGTTGAAAACTGTACCGCGTTGGAATCATTGGTCTACATCTGTTTTGTTTGTGGCTTTGTCAGTGTTCGGTGGCGCATTGATGACGGGGCAAATCAAGGTTGCTATGTTTGGTTTTATCTTCGTTGGGATTGTCCAAATTGCGGCTTGGTTGATGAGCGATACGCGGTTTGCGCAACGTGGTTCTACGATGGAAACAGCGACTGGTTTGGGCGGTATTGGTAAGGTACGGATGTTCGAGCCGCCCCATACTGGCACCAATTATCTGTTGAAAGAAATGGTGTATGTGATCGGTCGTAAACACGCGACGAAGCTGCGGGTTATTGCGATTTTGTTGATGGTTGTGATCCCAGTTTTGATGATCTGGATGGGCGCGCATCACGATATTAAGGCCGTGATTGCGGTGGTATCGCATGTGGGTGGCGTGTTCGCGTCGCGTTGGTTGTTCTTTGCTGAGGCGGAACATGTTGTGGGGCTGTATTACGGTAAACGTGGATAGCTTTTCTGACTGACATTATTGGAATTCCGTGGGGGCGATACTGAAAGTATACGCCCCCATTTTTTGGATTATCTTAATGACGCGGGCGGTTGTGTAAGGTTTGACGGGTAGGGCGCGGAAATCGATGATTTTGCTCTGCACAAATCGTACACAACCCATGCACTGGCGCGGTGGTGTGAAATGGTTAATTTTAGCGGGGGTATTGGTTAATCAAATATTACCGTGCGGTCTGTTTGCACAGGGAATAGGCAGAAAAGTTAATTTTTGCGGATTGGGTGCAAAGGGCAGCAACCATTCTCGGGTTTGGGGTTATTTTGTGATGTGATTAAATAGGCTCTCTAGTATCTTGTCGCCTTTTTCGGATCCTGCAATCAAGCAGGGATCATCCCATTCGTTTTGAAACGTGAAATCCTCATTGTGAAATTCGTATTTAGTGCAAAGAGCAAAATACGTTTTCTTGAGAGAGGGGCCATATATTTTGCGAATAGCTTCATCTACGCGTGATAGGTCGCATGTAGCGAATTCAAACGAAATGTGGCTGTTGGACAGGTTTATTAGTTTCATAGACATATCTTAAATTACTGACACGTCCGGCTACCGTCAATGAAATGAAACATTCAATTGTCGCCGTGCACCGCCAACTCACGGGCCGACGATGCGTGGCTAACTCACATGCATCGCTGACAGTTCCACCGCGTGTAAAAACGATGCCGCTGATGAACTGCCTGACATCAACAAAAAGCTGTCTTTGCCGTTGCGAATGACGATGCTGCCCATGTGTTCCATTGTGGTGCGGGCCATTTGGTTCAACTTGAAAACCTGTGCGTCCAGATCGACCTGACAGATGCGTTCAAGGGCTGTGCGTGATGATGGGCCTGATAATTCCAGAACCACCCAAGCATCAGTTTGATCGGTGATATAGGCGGTGTCGCCGATTGCTTTGGCTATTGTGGTTTCCGCGTGTTTCGTGCGCGGTGTCATCGCGAAGACTTGGTCGGGTTGGGTCATGAGCAGACGGGTTTTATCATTTGCAGTTGATTTTACCGACGTCGGCATAGCGAGGCCAAACCCGTCCTTGATTGCGCTTTTGATTTTTGTGCCACCTTTGTGTGGGACAGCCAAGGCGGTTAAATCCAGATCGTGGATTTCACGAAGGCGCATATCGCCGATGGATTGATCATATCCGTTAAGGGGACTGGTTTGTGTAAGTTTAGCCACGTTGAAGGCCTCCTTCGGGATCGTACATGTGAGGGGACACGATTTCGACGTCGATGTCGGTGCCGCGTACACCATCCCATGCGCGTATGATTTCGCCGTGACGTTCGTGACCGCGTTCCAAGAACCCAAGCCCGATGTGTTGTTCGAAATGGGGCGAGTAGCACACGGATGTGATCCAGCCTTGATCGTTTTGGGTGGTTGGTTTGTCACCTGTGGCGACAAAGTGCGCGCCAGATGAAAGGGTATCTGATTTGACGACAGGTTTAACGCCGACCAAGCGAACTTGGTCATCGGCAAGCATCATTTCACGCCGTGAAAGTGTTGAGCCGATGCTGTCTTTCTTTTTGGATACCATGCCATCCATGTTGACGTTGAACGCGGTGACTTGGCCGTTCAATTCTGCGCCTGTGACGTGACCTTTTTCGATCCGCATAACGCCCAATGCTTCGGTGCCGTAGGGGGTGATGTCGAACTCTTCGCCAGCGGCAATGATTTCGCGGATCAAGGCATCGCCGTAGCGAGCAGGGACTGCGATTTCATAGGCGATTTCGCCAGAGAAGCTGATACGGAATAGGCGGCCCGGTGTGCCACCGCAAACGGTGACGTCAGCGCAACCCATGAATGGGAAGCCGTCGTTGGACATGTCAATTTTGTCCACGATTTTAGCGATGACATCGCGGGATTTCGGGCCCGCGACGGCGAACTGAGCCCATTGATCGGTGGTCGAGATTAGATGTACGTCCAAGTCTGGGAACAGACACTGACGGGCGAATTCCATGTTGCGATAAACCAGAACCGCGTTGGCAGTTGTGGTTGTCATCACGAAATGGTCTTCTGCCATGCGCGCGGTTGTACCATCGTCGTAACAAATGCCGTCTTCGCGTAGCATCAATCCGTAACGCACGCGGCCCACTGCGACCTTGGCGAAAGGATTTGAATACATTTTGTTCAGGAAGGTCGCGGCATCCGCGCCTTTGATGTCGATTTTACCCAATGTGGACACATCGCATACACCGACGGAAGCGCGGGTTTTGCGAACTTCGCGATCCACGCTGTCGCGCCAAGTTACATCGCCGTCTTTGGGGAACCATTGCGCGCGCATCCAGTTGCCGACTTCGACGAATTCGGCGCCTTGTTCGGCGGCCCATTTGTGACTGGGTGTGAGACGTGTTGGATGGAAGTGCTGACCACGTTCGCGACCACCGAATGCACCAATAGCAACAGGAGAGTACGGCGGGCGGAAAATTGTGGTGCCTGTTTCGGGAATGGTTTTCCCCGTGGCTTCGGCCATGACTGCCAAGCCCAGAACGTTGGATGTTTTGCCCTGATCAGTTGCCATGCCAAGTGTGGTGTAGCGTTTCAGGTGTTCAACGGATTTAAAGCCCTCGGCTTGGGATTGTTTGACGTCTTTGGTGGTGACGTCGTTTTGTAAATCAATCCATGCGCGTTGTTTGTGGCCTGTGACGTGCCAAAATTGCTTGATGGCAAAATCTTCGTCGTCTGCCTTGGGCGCTTGTGCGCGGCTGGCGGTGAAGCCAAGGTCTTTGACGATTGCGTTTGCGGCTGAATGACCTGTTTTGAGCGCGGCACCCAAAGTCATGTCGCCGTTTGAAGCACCTGCGCTGGTTTGACCGACGGGTAATTCGCCACCTGGGACGAAGCCTGCGATGTCGTCGTTCCATACAGGGCGACCGCGTTGGTGGCATGTTAGGTGTACGTTTGGTGACCAGCCGCCTGATACTGCCAAGCAGTCAGCGTTCAGTGTTTGACCGTTGGTCAGTGTGATGCGGTGCAATGCTTTGCGGCCGGCGGTGTTACACACGGATGCGCCCATGACGATTGTTGCACCAGCGATATGTGCGCGTGGCGCGGTGTCGCGTGGATCGATGACAGCGGTGATGTTCACACCTTTGGCGGCAAGTTCAGCTGCTGTTTGCCAGCCGCTGTCGTTGTTGGTGAAGATCGCAACCTGTTTACCAGTCGCAACGCCCCAGCGATTTGCATAGGCACGAACCGCGCCCGCCAGCATGATGCCTGGACGGTCGTTGTTGGCGAATGCGATAGAGCGTTCTGTTGCGCCACCACAAACCAGCGCGCGTTTGGAATAGATGCGCCATAGAACTTGGCGGGGTTTGTCGCCTGCGTGTGCGAGGTGATCTGTTTTGCGTTCGAGTACACCGTAGATGCCGTGGTCATATCCGCCGAACACTGTCGTACGTGGCATGATGCGAACGTTATCCATCGTTGCAAGTTCAGCCAATGCTTGGACCGCCCAATCGCGCCCTGACATGCCTGCGACTGTGTGATCTTCGGCGTTAAGACGACCGCCCAATTCGAAATCTTCGTCGGCGATGATGACGCGTGCGCCTGCGCGACCTGCGGCCAATGCAGCGGCAAGGCCCGATGGGCCTGCGCCAGCAATCA
>DKMK01000024.1 GCA_002469545.1 Rhodobacterales bacterium UBA7416
AATAACACATCCAACGCGCGCAACAATAACGTCTCTAACGCAACAACACGCAGGCCATCGCCGTTTTCCGCAGGCAGTGCAATAAATCGATCCGCTTGGCTGGGAATCGGCAACAATGCTTGGATTGGAGCCTTACCGCCTTTGTGTTCTAAATGCAGTGCAATCGCCAGTCCCGCAGAATGAATAAACGGGAACGGATGTGCTGGATCAACAGCCAGTGGGCTTACAATCGGAAAAATTTGATCCAAAAACACTTGATCCAAAAACGCCTTGTCAGCCGCATTTAAATCGTTTGGTTCTAAAATCCAAATCGCCTCGTTGCTCAACTCTTTGATTAAGCCGTTCCAAGTTTCTTGCTGCGCCTTGGACAATGCTTTGGCATCGGTATCAATCATTTTCAATTGTTGCGCCGGTGTATGCCCATCTGCTGATTTTTTGGTAATGCCGCCGCGCGCCAATTCGCGTAAACCAGCCACGCGCACCGTAAAAAATTCATCCAAATTACTGGCAGAAATCGACACCATGCGCACACGTTCTAATAACGGCCATCCGGTGTCTTGCGCCAATTCCAGCACACGCCAATTAAACGCAAGCCACGACAATTCACGGTTTAAAAACCGCTTTGGGCTGTCAGAAGTTACCTCATCCACATCTTGTGGGGCTGGTAATTCGCAATGTAGGAAATCGGCATTCATGGGTGGGTCCGCAAAATTTCGTCTGTCCAGTATGGACTGTTATACGCCAGAGTCTAGCACTTGGCGTGCCATTTTGACGGTAATCGGTTTTCCGGCCTTTAATGCAGCCCGATCCAACAATGCGACTAACGCCGCAACACCGGTAAATGAACGCTCCATACGTGGCAAAACAAACGTAACCACTTTTGGATCAATTGCGATTTGACGGTCACTAAACTGTTTTACCATAACTGCATTCAACAACGCATCATCTGGCGCACGTAGTTCTGCAATACTGGTGCCCTGAATGCGACTGGCCAAATCCGGCAACTTGATATTCCAAACAGCTGGCACACCAATACCCGTCATCAACAACGGCGCACCCGTCTCTTGGGCTAAATTGTGTAAATGAAACGCATGCGCTTCTAACGCTTCGTTGCCGGCAATTTGATGCAGACCTTCAACACACAACGCGGCTTGGCTAATTTCCTGTAAATCCACATCCATCAAGGAACGTGCATCAATCACAATCCCATCAGACATCTCTGTCCAAATATGCGCCAAATGGGACTTGCCTGCGCCACTTGGGCCGACCAAAACCAATTTTCCCATCGGCCAATTCGGCCAATTTTCAACAATCTGCACCGCCGTCGCATTTGCCGCCGTTACAAAAAAATCCTCGCGCCCAAATGCAGTCTTAATCGGTAAATCAAAAATCAGCTGTTCAGACATCTTCGTCCCGCTTTAATCCATCCAACCCTTGATACAATCGCCCGTCCAGATATTGACGCAGCCCAAACCGCGAAAAAACACCGATGCACGCCGCCACTGGCACCGCGACCAACATACCTGTGAATCCCATCAACGTACCAAATGCTGACAATGCAAACATCAACCAAACGGGATGCAATCCAACCTTACCGCCAACCAACTTGGGCGTTAAAAAATTGCCCTCTAATGTTTGGCCCAGCGCGAAAATAATGGCGACAACAACAATCCATTCTGGACTGTCCCAAAACTGAAACAACGCCAACCCAATGGACAACGCGCCCCCGATCAAAGACCCTACATATGGAATAAATGTCAGCAACCCAGCAATCAGCCCGACAATCAAACCAAACTGCAATCCAACCAACATCAACGCAACGGCATACAGCGTTCCTAAAATTGCGCAAACCGTCAACTGACCGCGCACAAAACCAGACATCACACTGTCCAACTCACGCGCTAATTTACGCAATGTATGGCGATGATCACGTGGTAACCAGCTGTCAATCGTGGCAACCATGCGATCCCAATCCAACAGCA
The DNA here is from genome assembly GCA_002469545.1 of Rhodobacterales bacterium UBA7416. Taxonomy (GTDB): domain Bacteria; phylum Pseudomonadota; class Alphaproteobacteria; order Rhodobacterales; family Rhodobacteraceae; genus Amylibacter. The sequence continues at coordinate 1,983 of DKMK01000024.1, forward strand.
TGTAAAACGCCACGACAGGTGCGATAACAATAAACACCACCGCATCAACAACGCTGAATGCAGACGCCAAAACGGCATTGGCCAAATCGCCACTACGTTCTTGCATACTTGCTACAAATCCGTCCAACGCGCCGCGAATTGTGCTGGTTTCATCCAACAGCGCAGGAAAACGACCAACCAACACATCTTGTGCCTTAGAAAAATAATCAGGTGCGGCCACAACCAACGCCGCCAATTGTTGAATTAATTGTGGAACCAATAACGCGATCAATAAGAACCCAAAAAACATGCCAACAAAGGTGATGATACTGGTGGCCACAACGCGCGAACACCCCATGTCTTCTAACTTATCCGCCGAAGGATCCAGAAAATAGGCGATCGCCATGCCGGTAATAAACGGCAGCAAAACACCAGACAATAACCATAACAAAAACAACGTCACGACGGCCCCGATGGACCAAGCCCGAAATTGTTGTGGTGCAGATAACGCCATAATCTATTCCTTAAACAAACTGCTCACTAATTAATCGCTCTTCCAGACCATGGCCCGGATCAAACAAGATGCGGTGCTTGTGATCTGGTGCGCTGAAAATATCAACGGATAAAATTTCGCGTGCGTCTTTACTGTCTGCCGACGCCGCCACTGGCCGTTTTTCAGGCTCTAACACATCAAACCGAACATGCGCAGCCATCGGCAATAACGCCCCACGCCAACGCCGCGGACGAAACGCCGCGATTCCTGTTAATGCCAAAATCTCGGCCCCAATTGGTAAAATCGGACCATGCGCAGAATAGTTATAGGCCGTTGATCCCGCAGGTGTGGATAACAATGCACCATCGCACACCAACTCAGGCAAACGCACACGTCCGTCCACGGAAATCTGCAATTTTGCCGCCTGTGGCCCTGCACGTAACAATGAAACCTCGTTAATCGCCAACGCTTCGAATTCTGTTCCATCGACACAATTCGCGCGCATACGTAGTGGATGAATAACGGCCTCTTCGGCCTCTCCCAAACGTTCCATCAAATGATCCGGTGAATATTCATTCATCAAAAATCCAACAGTGCCGCGATTCATACCGTAGACTGGACAATCAATATGCTGCGTAGAATGAAGCGCATCCAACATAAATCCATCCCCACCCAAGGCGACGATCAATTCCGCGTCTTCTGCGGGCATATTGCCATACACGGCTTCCAACACGCGCAAGCTATCTTGGGCTGTTGCTGAACGGCTGGCCATAAAGGCAATCTTACGCGTCATTTTGTTTCCCATCATTTCCACGACTTCATCAAATGAAACTTGATTGCCGCGCGGTCGAATAAATACCCGATAAAAGCCGCTCTAATCGCCGCATTTGTCGTATTGAACCTTTCATAGCGCAAAGCGATGGATTAGGACAAACCCCAATTGCAATTCAATTTCAGGAGCCATGAAATGAGCAACACAGTAACAGACGCAGGATTCTTCACAGAAGACCTCTCATCACGTGACCCAGAACTGTTTGGTTCTATCACAAATGAATTGGGACGTCAGCGCGATGAAATCGAACTGATCGCATCCGAAAACATCGTATCCAAGGCCGTCATGCAGGCCCAAGGTTCCGTGATGACCAACAAATATGCCGAAGGCTACGCAGGTCGTCGCTACTACGGCGGTTGCCAATTCGTTGACGTTGCTGAAAACTTGGCCGTTGATCGCGCCAAAGAATTGTTCGGCTGTGATTTCGCAAACGTACAACCAAATTCAGGCTCTCAGGCCAACCAAGGCGTTTTCCAAGCATTGATCCAACCA
>DKMK01000108.1:0-10641 GCA_002469545.1 Rhodobacterales bacterium UBA7416
ATTGAAACGGTTTGGGGGCGTGGATACGTTCTACGTGATCCAAATGCAGAAATTGTGGGCGAGCCATTGGCCGAAGTCGGATAAAGCTCTTTACCACAGAGGTATCAACGCCTAAATTTCCAGAATTCGGACAATTTAGGTAGCTTGGCATGAACGACACACTTTCTGTTGAAAAAATGACGAACGCACAAGCGCTCGTTGAGCTCAAGCGCCTTGATGGAATTTTAAACAATGCAAATAAGGATTATCACGTTGACGATGCGCCAAGTATCTCTGATGCGAACTACGATGCGTTAAAGATACGAAATAACGAAATCGAACAGCGGTTTCCAGAACTGAAATTGGATTCCAGTGTTTCTGACAAGGTAGGAGCTCCAGTATCGGACACATTCACTAAAGTTAGACACAATGTCAAAATGTTGTCACTTTCAAACGCCTTTGATGCTAAGGATGTTCACGAATTTGATGCCCGTATTCGTAAGTTTCTTGGTCTTGATTCACAACCTATTTCATATACTTCTGAACCAAAGATTGATGGATTAAGTTTATCAATTAGGTACGAAAACGGGTTACTTATCCAAGCAACAACCCGCGGTGATGGTTCCGTTGGTGAGAATGTAACGCAAAACGCACTTACAATTTGTGATTTACCACACCGTATTAATAACGCCCCGCAAATACTAGAGGTCCGTGGCGAAGTTTATATGAGCCATGATGATTTCGAAAGACTCAATAACAGGCAAATAGAAAAGAACGCTAAGGAATTCGCTAATCCGCGAAACGCAGCGGCCGGGTCGCTTAGGCAATTAGACCCATCTATTTCGGCTTCTCGCCCTTTAAAGTTTTTTGCTTACGCTTGGGGCGAACTTTCCGCACCATTATCAACAACTCAAGCTGGAGCAGTTGAAGCCCTAAAAAACTTTGGTTTTTCTACTAATCCACTGACTAATATTTGCCTTGGGCCAAAAGAAGTCTTCTTACATTACGAGAGCATTCAAAGCCAACGAGCTACACTTGGTTATGATATCGATGGCGTCGTCTACAAAGTAAATGATCTAAGTTTGCAGGAAAAATTAGGTTTTAGATCTACAACACCAAGATGGGCAATAGCACACAAGTTTCCTGCGGAAATAGCGGAAACCTGGCTGGAAGCAATCGAAATTCAAGTGGGACGCACAGGAGCATTGTCTCCTGTTGCGCGTCTTAAACCAGTGACAGTCGGTGGTGTCGTTGTATCAAATGCGACGCTGCACAATGAGGATTATATTTCTGGGCGCGATTCTAAAGGTGAACTCATCCGAGACGGTCGAGACATACGCGTAGGTGACTGGGTCGAAGTATATCGCGCAGGGGATGTTATTCCAAAAATCAGGGATGTAGATCTGTCAAAACGTCAACCAGACAGTATTCCTTTTAGCTTTCCAACAATTTGCCCAGAATGCAATAGCCCTGCTGAGAGAGAGGCAGGAGACAGTGTAGCCCGCTGCACCGGTGGTTTGATTTGTTCCGCACAAGCAGTCCAGGGATTAACTCATTTTGTTTCGCGTGGTGCCTTTGACATCGATGGTTTAGGTGCAAAACAAGTTGAACAGTTTTTTGATTTAGGTTGGGTTTCCGAACCCGCTGATATTTTCACATTGAGTGCGCGCTTTGGAAGCGGTTTACAGCAATTAAAGAACCGGGACGGCTGGGGTGAAAAATCAGCGGAAAAACTTTTCGCAGCTATCGAAAACAAACGCCAGATTCCCTTAAATAAATTTTTGTTTGGACTTGGAATTAGGCACATTGGTGAAACGACCGCGTCCTTGTTGGCTAAATATTACGGTTCATGGGACACCTTTATTCATGCCATCGATCACATCACTGACTTTTCCGGCGACTATTGGGACGCTTTGCTTTCAATTGACGGAATTGGCGAAATATTGGCGCGTGCACTCGTTTCAACATTTCACGCAACCAAACAACGCGATGTGATAAACAGTTTAGTGAACCAGCTAACAATACAAGATGCCGACGTAAATTCAGACAACAACAGTCCAGTTTCTGGAAAAATAGTTGTTTTCACAGGTAGCCTTGAACTCATGACGCGCGCAGAAGCAAAAGCGCGAGCAGAAACGTTAAATGCAAAGGTATCAGGATCAGTATCCAAACGAACCGATATTGTCGTTGCTGGGCCTGGTGCAGGTTCCAAAGCAAAAAAAGCGCAAGAACTTGGTGTAAAAATACTGACTGAACAGGAATGGCTTGATCTTATTTCGTCAAGCTCCGCTTAAAATGGCTGGTCGTCCAGAAATTCTCTTCCCTCTATTTGGTGCCACTACCAAGCTGACTGGAATTGGACCTAAAATTGCGCAAAGCTTGGTCAAAATTGGCGTAGAAACCCCTAGAGATCTGCTTTTAACGCTCCCAAACTCCATAATAGAGAGAAAACCAATTTCCACAATTCAGGGGATTCCAGTTCCCAGTATTGTCACTGTTGAAGTCACAGTAGGTCAACACTATCCAAACTCCAGAAAAGATCGACCGTATAGAATTGATGTAAATGATAGCACCACCAACTTTCAGCTCGTTTTCTTCCATCCCCGAAAGGAATGGCTTCTAGAAAACTATCCAACAGGTCAAAAACGTGTCGTCTCTGGAAAATTGGAAATATTCGATCATACAGCGCAGATGACGCATCCAGATTACGTCTGTAAACCTGAACAAATCCATTTAATTCCAGAAATCGAACCCATTTATCCATTGGCCTCAGGCATTACCCAAAAAAGTATGACCAAGGCAACAAACCACCTTCTGTCCGATATTAAAACTCTTCCAGAGTGGATAGAGCCCTCCATTGTTTCTAAGAATAAATGGACGGCATGGCATGAGGCAATTCAAAATGGTCACCGTCCAACCAATAGGGATGAAATTTCACCAAATTCCTCAGCAAGGCAAAGGCTTGCCTACGATGAAATTCTGTCTCATCAACTTACCCTTGCAATCGCACGCCAAGTTGTTCGAAAGTCACCAGGGTTAGAAACCCGTGGCAACGGAAGGCTATCAAATGAAATTCTCAATAGCTTGCCTTTCAAACCAACATCTGCCCAGACGCGCGCAGTTCGTGAAATTCAACATGATTTATCTACTCCTGTTCGTATGAATCGATTACTACAAGGTGATGTTGGTGCTGGAAAAACATTGGTCGCGATGCTGGCAATGGTTACTGCAGTTGAAGCAGGCGGGCAGGCCGTGATGATGGCTCCAACGGAAATCCTGGCACAACAACACACCGCAGGACTAAAGGATTTGGCCGAGAAGGCTGGTATCGTATTAGAGAGCTTAACAGGACGTGATAAAGGCGCAGAGCGTACAGCGAAGCTTAATGCACTTGTTACAGGGGATATTCAAATCTTGATTGGTACCCATGCCGTGTTTCAAAAGTCAGTCAAATTTAAAGACCTGCGTCTTGCAATTATCGATGAACAGCATCGGTTTGGCGTACGTCAACGCATGGACCTCGGTGCAAAAGGTGCAGCCGTGGACGTGTTAGTTATGACAGCGACACCGATTCCTCGGTCACTTGCGTTGGCCAATTATGGCGACATGGATGTATCTGTGCTCGATGAAATGCCGACTGGTCGTAAACCAATTGAAACGGCAATGGTTGCGAACACCAAACTTGACCAAGTCGTAGACAGATTAAGAAACGCAATAGCCGAAGGGCGACAAGCTTATTGGGTTTGCCCCTTAGTCGAAGAAAGCGATACCCTTGACCTCGCGGCTGCTGAAGATCGTGCATCGGCTATGCGGGTGGCACTCGGTCACGACAAGGTGGGTTTGGTTCATGGACGTATGACTGCGAACGAAAAAGAAATCGTTATGGCCGACTTTAAAGCCGGGAAAACGAAGGTTCTCGTTGCGACAACAGTCATCGAAGTCGGGGTAGATGTTCCGAATGCATCGATTATGGTAATCGAACACGCCGAAAGGTTTGGCTTAAGCCAACTTCATCAATTACGCGGTAGAGTAGGGCGTGGCAAAGATGCATCCAACTGCCTGCTTCTGTATGCTCCACCCCTAGGAAAGACAGCTCAGGCACGTCTAGAAGCCATACGTGGAACCAACGATGGCTTTGAAATTTCCGAAATTGACCTAAAACTTCGTGGCGCGGGTGATGTCTTGGGCGTTGCTCAATCGGGGCTACCCAGATTTAGAATTGCTGATTTAGAAAGTCAGTCGGACCTAATGAAAACGGCACAGGATGACGCACGCCTAATAATGTCTCAGGATCCAAAATTAGTCAGTCCACGCGGCGTAGCAATTCGCACTCTCTTATACCTTATGGGCGCAGATAACTACATTCACATGTTGTCAGTAGGTTAGTAGTATAGATTGCAGTATCAATAAGTTCCCCTTTTGTTCTTGAATATTTCTACAAAAACCGCTAGTATAAGAAAACGCCAATTCATTTTTTTCGCCTGCAAGGCACCCAACATTGTCTTGCACACTTTACGCGCCCTTCGGGGCGCGTTTTTTTGCTACTGCGTCTTCAATTGCATCCAGCGTCGCTTCGAAACATAACATTATTGATGCATGTCTGTTTTTGTATGCTCTGGCAGGGGTCAAAACTTCCAAATCCAAAAATGGTGGACTTGGAACAGGGCCATCGACCGTCAACATGTCGAACATCTGATCACGACCCAAAGCAATTTTATCACGTGTTAAACCAATCACTGAACGCGCAAAAATGGACGCAGATGCTTGCCCCAAAGCACAGGCTTTTACATCATGACTAAATTCAGAAACTTTATCGCCATCCAACTTCACCCAAACGCGTAAATTTGAACCACACAACGGAGATCGCCTGAGAGCAGTCCCATCAAAATCATTCAACGGTGTTGTCAGTGGAATATTCGCAGCAAACTCTAATATCCGCTTAGAGTATAGACTGATCATATCAGAATTTTCGGACAAATGATTTCACCTTTTCGCATAGAGATTAATTCACTATTAGGGCATCATAATACCAGATAAAAGGAAAAGGGTGATCCAATGGCTCAATTTGATGTGACTTCGCTAAAATTTGACACAGAAGGTTTAATCCCAGCAATTGCACAAGATTCCGAATCTGGTGAAATTCTGATGATGGCGTGGATGAACAAAGATGCAGTTCAGCAAACAATAAAAACCGGAAAGGTCACATACTGGTCAAGATCACGTGGAGAACTTTGGGTGAAGGGCCTAACATCCGGAAACACGCAGCAACTCGTGTCATTTCGTTTTGATTGTGATCGTGACTGCCTATTGTTGAAAATCGTCCAAAAAGGGCCAGCTTGTCACACTCACCGACAAAGCTGTTTTTATACGGAAGTACGCGATAACGGCGAAATAGAGCTGATGTCACCCGTTGATAAGTGACAAAACTTGATCAACTGACATACCTGCGTCACGATAAGACCTAATCGATCGCGCGTCGTCACGCTTCGCCAACCTCTTTCCATGTTCATCTCGGATCAATTTGTGGTGGCGATAAACAGGCGTCGGCAGTCCCAAAACATGTTGCAAAAGCACATGTATTTTCGTCGCCTCAAATAAATCTTCACCTCGTGTTACATGTGTAACACCCTGTGCAGCGTCATCCAAAACCACAGCTAGATGGTATGAAATCCCAATATCTTTTCGCGCCAATACCACTTCACCTATATATTTCTGGACGTCAGCCTTGGTGAATTTTGTGACCAAACCTGATTCATCTTCGAAGGAAAATGTTTCTTTTTCAATTCGTTGTAAGTTAAAGCGCAACGCAACGTTTGGAATGTCAAACGGCTGCTTAATCTTTCTGCATGCTCCTGGATAAACGACACCATCAGGCCCAATCAACGCATCACCACCTTCTTGAGGTGCCGAGGAAATGGCGATATCTTTCCGTGAACATGAACATCCAAATAAAAAGCCACTTTTCCACATATGATCAAGCGCGCCGTCATATGCTGCGCGCCGCTCGGACTGTCGCATAACTGGGGTGTTCCAACGTATCCCTAGCCAATGCAAATCATCATAAATTTGATTTTCAAACCCTGTCTTGCAACGATTGAAATCAATATCTTCGATACGTAATAAAAACTGCCCGTCAACCTTGCGAGCAGCTTCATAGGCTTTAAAAGCCGAAAATGCATGCCCAAGGTGAAGTAACCCTGTCGGCGAAGGTGCAAAGCGTTCAGTTGTCATAGCCGTTTTAATACATATATTGTGGATCCGACCTTACTGGCAGTAAGGTGAGGACCATATTCACAGAATACAACTTTCGCGGCACCCCGTTCTAAAATCTTTTCTAATTCGCCCAAATACGTGGGATCTGCCAATGCCGCATCATTTAGAGAAAATGCCAAAATTCCTCCTTCTGCCAAAGCATCCAACACTATCGGCAAAAGCAAGGCTGGCCCAGCACCCGTACTAATAACACCAACAGCTGTGATTGCGTCATACGTACCCGTTTCAAACGGGAAGGGATCCAATATATTCCCTAAAAACAGGGATTTATAGGCTCCAGTCATACGTGCCTTTTCCAGCATGTTAGAATTTATTTCGGATCCCGATATATTTGTATACCCACATGATTTCAATGCCTTACCAGAAAGTCCGGTTCCGCAGCCAAAATCCAATACCGAAGCATTATTCGGCAAAAATTGACATAAAGCTTGCGCAGCTCTAATCGGGGACATGTATCCGTTTTCGATCAGCTCTTCATCATAGCTGTCCGCCCAATCGTTATACATGGCATCCACATCACTTTGCGTTTTAACGCCATAGGCACGTGGGAAAAATTTCGGTTTCCGGCTCATATCACAAGCTTAGTCTTGTGATATCCAATCTGTCCAGTCCGCTTTGGCGCGATCTGTATATGCTTTATAGCGGTCTTTACGATTGCGACGACCACCTTTGACATTATCGACTGGAGGAAACAGGCCAAAGTTCACGTTCATGGGTTGAAACGTTTTTGCATCAGCCCCACCAGTGATGTGGCTGATGAGTGCGCCCATTGCCGTAGTATTCGGCGGGCTTACTCGATCTTGCCCCAAATGTTCAGCAATAGCCAATCGGCCAGCCAACAATCCCATAGCGGCACTTTCCACATATCCTTCAACACCAGTTATCTGACCTGCAAAGCGTATTTCTGGTCTAGATTTTAGGCGCATTTGGTCATCCAGCAACAACGGGGAATTAATGAAAGTATTGCGGTGAATCCCACCTAACCGTGCAAATTGCGCATTTTCCAAACCTGGGATCATTGACAAAACACGTGCTTGCTCGCCGTATTTCATTTTGGTTTGAAATCCAACTATGTTGAACAATGTTCCCAATGCATTATCACGACGCAATTGAACGACGGCATGCGCCTTAATATCTGGTTGATGTGGGTTCGTTAAGCCAACTGGCTTCATTGGCCCCCAGCGAAGCGTTTCACGACCACGTTCGGCCATAACTTCGATGGGCAAACAACCTTCAAAATATGGCGTATCTTTTTCCCAATCTTTGAACTCTGTTTTTTCGGCCGCCAAAAGAGCATCAATAAAGCGATTATAAGTTTCTTCATCCATCGGACAGTTAAGGTATGCCGTGCGCTCTTCTTCGGTATCACCTTTATCGTAACGTGACTGCATCCACGCTTTGCTCATATCTATACTTTCAACATGAACAATCGGTGCAATTGCATCAAAAAATGCCAACGCATCCTGATCAGTACGCGCCAAGATATCATCAGCCATCGATTTGGACGTTAACGGCCCTGTTGCAATAATGGTTTGCCCCCAATTCTCTGGTGGCAGACCACTTATCTCACCGCGTTCAACCGTAATCAAATCATGTGACAATATTTTTTTTGTAACTGCAGTGGAAAACGCATCGCGATCAACAGCTAACGCGGAACCTGCGGGCAGTGCGTGTTCATCTCCCATCGCCATAATAATAGAGTTCGCAGCCCGCATTTCCCAATGCAGCAAACCAACAGCGTTGGCCTCATCATCGTCTGAACGGAACGAATTCGAACAAACCATTTCAGCAAGATCATGCGTCTGATGTGCAAATGTTTCAACAGTTGGTCGCATTTCATGCAGAACTACTGGAATACCTGCATTGGCAATTTGCCATGCAGCCTCTGAGCCGGCCATACCGCCGCCAATGATGTGAATAGGTTTTGTCATACGCGCGGTTTACGCGGGGATTACACAAAAGAAAAGGGCCAGCGTATTGCCAGCCCTATGATTTGTTAAAGGAGAAAAAGCGAGACTATTCTTCTACTGCTTCGTCCACACCGTCCTCGGCGTCACTTTCATCATCACTGTCCGCAATGTAAGCAACGGAAACAACACTTTCACCTTTTTTGGTATTAAATACAGTCACACCAGACGAGGATCGGCCTTGAATTGAAATACCCGCCACTGGACAACGAATGGATTGCCCAGTTGATGTGGCCAACATAATTTGATCTTCTTCTGCCACGGTGAATGCCGCGATAATTGTATCATCACGTCGATCAAGATTAGCAGCAGCAACACCTTGACCACCACGACCAGACACACGGTACTCATGTGCAGACGAACGTTTACCAAACCCGCCTGTGGTAACTGTCAAAATCCAATCTTCCAACGCTGCCAATTCATCAAAACGTTCTTGGCTGATATCGGTTTCAGGTGTTTCGCCATCGTTCAACGCACGGCGCATCTTAAAGAATGCAGTGCGTTCCTCAGAACCTGCATCAACGTGTCTGATTACTGCTAATGAAACTACACTATCATTTGCAGCCAGCCTAATGCCGCGAACACCTGTTGAATCACGCCCTTTAAAGACACGTACATCCGTCGTTGGGAATCGAATTGCCTTACCCATTGCTGTCGTCAAAAGGAAATCATCGTCTTCTGTCGCGATGCGAACATTCACGATTGATACGCCTTCGGGCAATTTCATTGCGATCTTACCGTTAGATTTCACATTCGTAAAATCTGACAACGCATTTCGACGAACATCACCAGCATCGGTCGCAAATACGATTTGCAAATCCCCCCATTCTTCGTCCGGCGCATCAATCGGCATCAACGCCGCAATCGAAACACCCGGATCGATTGGTAGAATATTAACAATTGCCTTACCTTTGGCATTGCGCCCACCTAATGGAAGACGCCAAGTTTTCAACTTGTAAACCATACCGTCGTTCGTAAAGAATAACAGTGCTGTGTGCGTATTCGCGACAAACATGTTCGTAACGAAATCTTCGTCCTTCGTCGACATGCCCTGAATACCTTTGCCACCGCGTTTTTGCTCGCGAAATTCGGCCAAGTTTGTACGCTTAATATAGCCAGAATTGGTAATGGTGACGACCATATCTTCTTTTTCAATCAGATCCTCGTCATCCATATCACCCGCCCAATCGATGATTTCAGTGCGGCGCGGAACTGCAAATTTCTCTCTAACTTCTTTTAATTCATCCGTGATGATCGCCATAATACGTTCGCGAGAACGTAAGATATCAAGGTAATCTTGGATTTTACCAGCCAAATCTTCTAACTCGTCGGTCACTTCTTTGACGCCCATGGCAGTCAAACGTTGCAGACGTAATTCCAGAATTGCACGGGCTTGCGTTTCAGAAAGGTTATAAGTCTTGTCGTCGTTTAATGTATGGCTCGGGTCATCTATCAATGAAATATATTGTGCGATGTCAGCTGCTGGCCAACGGCGCGTCATTAACTTTTCACGTGCCTCTGCGGGATCAATAGAGCCTCTAATAGTGGCCACAATTTCATCAACGTTGGTAACAGCCACTGCCAAACCACACAAAATGTGGCTACGCTCGCGCGCTTTGTTCAATTCAAACGCCGTGCGACGTGCAACAACTTCTTCTCGGAAACCAACGAAATAGTTCAAGAATTTAAACAACGTAAGTTGTTCAGGCTTCCCACCATTAAGTGCCAACATGTTACACCCAAAAGATGTCTGCAGAGGCGTAAAGCGGAACAACTGGTTTAAAACAACTTCTGCCGTTGCATCTCGTTTCAGCTCAACAACAACCCGAACACCAACGCGATCAGATTCATCTTGAACATGCGAAATACCTTCGATCTTTTTATCACGGGCCAATTCCGCAATTTTTTCGATCATCGTAGCCTTATTTACCTGATACGGAATCTCATCGATCACGATTGCGTAACGATCTTTGCGTATCTCTTCGACCCGCGTTTTCGCACGGATAATAACAGAACCGCGGCCCTCGTTATATGCTTTAATAGCACCAGCACGACCCAATATCATACCACCAGTTGGGAAATCTGGGGCAGGGACATATTCCATCAAATCGGAACTTGTCATGTCGGGGTTATCGATCAATGCCAATGTGGCATCAATAACTTCACCCAGATTATGTGGCGGAATATTGGTCGCCATACCAACGGCAATCCCACCAGCACCATTCACCAACATATTTGGATAACGCGCGGGCAAAACCGTTGGTTCAGTTTCCTTACCGTCATAGTTATCTTGGAAATTGACAGTATTTTTATCAATATCCAACAACAAATACTCAGATGGTTTGTCCAAACGTGCCTCAGTGTAACGCATCGCAGCCGCGTTATCACCATCCATAGAACCAAAGTTTCCCTGACCGTCAAT
>DKMK01000108.1:10821-16438 GCA_002469545.1 Rhodobacterales bacterium UBA7416
TTCAAACCATCACGTAAGTCTGGAATTGCACGACTGACGATAACCGACATCGCATAGTCCAAATAAGAGGACTTCATTTCCTCTTCAATGGTAATTTGAGGGCCGTCATAAACGGGCGTATCTGGGGTATCGTCTGTTGGGTTTTCTATGTCGTCACTCACGGTCTGCTCACCTGCTATATTTTGTGATATTGATAGCAGGTTTCGGGATAAAACGCAACTTGTAGTGTTTTATGTTACGCGATGCGACAAAGATCGCCGCATCAGTTTAATTTATTTAATATCAGTTAGTTAAACGCAGCAATCAGACTCTTAAACCTGACGAGACAGCGGAATGACTTCGTACCCAGTTTCCTCTGGCTCATCATCAGCCATTTCTGCCGGGAATCCCGGCGCCGTGATCGACAACCCAGTGGCTTCCTCTAACCTCTTGATGATGTTTGGCGACCATTCACGCGGCCCAAAACGCTCTATCCCATCTGCGAACATTTCAATCAACAACGGTGAAATCTCTAACGGAACATTATGGCGATCTGCAATATCTTGGAACAATCCGATATCCTTGGCCACCAAGTCCATTGTAAAGCTGATATCGCGTGAACCGTTTAGAATGACCTGACTTTCGGTTTCATGAACAAACGACGTTCCAGAGCTAATTTTAATCGCCTCATAGGCCGTACCCAGATCCATACCAGCCGCTTTACACGTCGTTAACGCTTCTGCACATGACAACAAATTAGCGGTTGCCAGATAATTGGTGACAACCTTCAACACTGAAGCAGAACCAAGTTCGCCAGTATGCAACAAACGACGTCCCATTTTTTGAAGAAGCGGGAAAATTGTTTCAAAGGTTTCACGCGTACAACCCGCAAAAATCGCGATATTACCTGTATCAGCACGATGGCATCCGCCAGAAACAGGACAATCCACCGCCTGGCCGCCTTTCTCTGCAACTTTAGCACCCAATCGCGTGACTTCAGTTTGGTCTGTTGTGGACATTTCCATCCAGATTTTTCCGGGCGCCATACCTGCCAATAATCCGTCATCAGATTCCATCACCATCGCAGAGGCAGCAGGTGAGGGTAGACAAGTGATCACAGCATCACATGTTTTCATCAGCTCTTTGTTTGAGGACACTGTTTTCGCACCACGCGCTACAAAGTCATTAACAAGGTCAGCGTTAAGATCGCGAACATATAACTCTACACCGTTGCGTAGCAGTGATCCCGACAGTTTCCCACCAACGTTACCCAAGCCAATAAATCCAATTTTCATGTTTATCTCCCTAAATCAGACGTCCAACCAACGACAGTTTAGTTTAGGAATCTAGAACACATGCGACATTTTTTATGCCGTTATTCGACCATTAACTTATTTGGATTTTGCTCAAAGTAATCAACCCAGACCGCATCAAAGAAGGCTTGATTGATACGCAATCCTTTGCACAAGCGTCGCGAATATTCCCGTTCTTCTTTGCGAAGCTTACCATCGGCTGCAATCACATCGAAAAGCGCTATCAAAATTTCGCGTTTATGATCCATACTCATCCCTGTAATGACACCTTGGATATCGTGCGCGTTGAATTGACTGGAAGCGATTTCAATCACCTTTTCAATCTCAAGGTGTGAAATCTTACGCCGCGTCAAATTTTCTATTGTTTGTCGGATTTTCTTGATTTCACTCGTTGCTACTTCGTGGTCAGCCTTTGCAACACTTGCCATCATTAAGATGACATTTTGATCTTTAATCGAAAATTTTCTTAGAAGCCGGCGCTTACGTGTTGAATCTTTTTTCACGTGATTAATGTAGATATAAAAAGGAGACAGTAAAATTGCCAAAGTAATGACAACTAATATACCATCAATTACAGATTTATCGGCGCTAATCAGTATCTGATCATTCAAGAGAGACTGCGCCAGCGCAGGGTTTACGTAAAGCGAAAGAATAATTGAATATATGCCAGTAAGCGTAAGTATTTTAAACATAAAAACCTCAAATGCTGATTGTCTGGGCGTGCCAGTTTGTCATCATTTGAGGTCTAAATTCTTTTAGTTCAACCTGTCTTTTTGACAGTTAGAACGGAATTTCGTCATCCAAATCACTAGGGCTTGGCATAGATTGCCCGCCTTGGTTGTTTCCACCAGAAGACTGCCCGCCACCTGACTGTTGACCTTGACCAGATGAGTAACCACCACCTTGCCCGCCGCCGTAACCACCGCCACCAGCGCTGTCGCCGCCTGAACGGCCATCCAGCATAGTCAGTGTTCCACCAAAGCCTTGAATTACAACTTCGGTCGAATAACGGTCATTTCCAGATTGATCTTGCCACTTTCGGGTCTGCAAAGCACCTTCAACAAACACCTTGGAACCTTTTTTCAGGTATTGTTCACAAACGCGCACCAATCCTTCAGAAAAGATAGCAACAGTGTGCCATTCGGTCTTTTCACGATTTTCACCAGTGTTTTTATCGCGCCAGCGTTCTGACGTAGCGATACGCAAGTTGCATACCTTGCCGCCGTTTTGAAAAGTGCGGATTTCAGGGTCAGCACCCAAGTTACCGATAAGCATTACTTTGTTTAATGAGCCAGCCATTTAATATCCTCGACGAATCTTGATTTGCGTTTTGTTAACCATAGCTTCTTAGGGCGTTTATAAAAGGTGAAAATCCGCCCAATAATTTTAAATATTTTATCTTTTGCGTAAAAATGGTTATAGCGGGAGCTGAAACGAGTATTTTGACAATGATTATTAACAAAGTTTTCATCACATTGACTATGGTTGGGGCAATTCTTGTTGTGCCAACGACAGGCTATTCGCGAAGCAAACCTTTACTTCTTCCAAAACACACACGTTTGTTGGACAATCGCCTTTCGAAACAATACAGCGCGTCCAATACAAAATATGGAATTGCGGCACCAACTTACGAGACAATCCCCAATTACCGTGGCCGCTACAAAGGTGTTTATGAACCGATGGCAGCCACTGCTGCGCGTAAATATGGCGTACCTGTGGATTTGTTCAAGCGATTGGTTCAACAAGAAAGCAATTGGAACCCCAAGGCGCGTTCCAACAAGGGTGCAATGGGCTTAGCTCAGTTAATGCCAGTAACCGCACGGACATTGGGCGTAAACCCGCGTGATCCAAAACAAAACCTCGAAGGTGGCGCCAAATATCTGGCACAACAATATGCCACTTTCAAAAGCTGGCGCTTAGCACTGGCCGCTTACAACGCAGGCCCAGGTGCAGTCCAAAAATACAATGGCGTACCTCCGTACAAAGAAACAAGAAATTACGTTAAGATCATTCTCGGTAACTGATTTATTTTCTTGTTTTGTTCTCTTCTAAAATCTAACATAATGCGATAGGCCCATTTTCGTGGGCAGGTATCAGGGTAGGGTCATGGCAGAACTAAAAAACATCGAAATTCGCGGTGCACGGGAACACAATCTAAAATCCATCGATGTAGATATACCACGAGACAAGCTAGTTGTAATCACTGGTCTGTCTGGATCAGGGAAATCATCGCTGGCATTTGACACAATCTATGCCGAAGGTCAGCGTCGATATGTCGAAAGCTTGTCTGCATATGCACGCCAATTCCTTGATATGATGCAAAAACCTGATGTTGACCATATTTCCGGCTTGTCGCCAGCAATCTCGATTGAACAAAAAACAACATCAAAAAACCCACGCTCTACAGTCGGCACGGTAACCGAAATTTATGACTATATGCGCTTGTTATACGCACGTGTTGGCACGCCATTTTCTCCGACAACAGGCCTTCCAATCGAAGCACAACAGATTTCCGAAATGGTCGATCGCGTGATGACCATGGGCGACGGAATACGGGCGTTTCTATTGGCACCAATTGTTCGTGATCGAAAAGGCGAATACCGCAAGGAATTTCAAGAGCTTAAAAAGCAAGGTTTTCAACGCGTAAAAGTGGACGGCGAATTCTATGAACTTGAAGATGTTCCAACATTAGACAAAAAATATCGCCACAACATTGATGTCGTTGTCGATCGCATTGTGATCAAAAGCGGCTTGGAGCAACGTCTAGCTGACAGTTTTCGAACAGCATTGGATCTTGCGGATGGGATCGCCATTCTGGAAACCGCCCCCAAAGAGGGTGAACCGGAACGCATGACATTCTCCGAGAAATTTGCATGTCCTGTCAGCGGATTTACAATTTCAGAGATCGAACCCCGCCTATTTTCCTTTAACGCGCCATTTGGTGCGTGCCCTGAATGCGACGGACTTGGCGTAGAGCTGTTTTTCGATGAACGTTTGGTTGTGCCAGATCCATCATTAAGCCTTTACGCAGGTGCATTGGCACCGTGGGCCAAAGGTAAATCACCATATTTCCGTCAAACGATCGAAGCATTGGCAAAATACTATGACTTCGACAAAGACGCCGCATGGCGTGATTTACCCAAAAAAGTACAACAAGTTATGTTGTATGGTTCAGGCAAAGAAGAAATCCCTTTTCGTTACGACGAAGGTGGGCGCGTATACGAAGTAACCCGCAACTTCGAAGGCGTAATCCCAAACATGGAACGTCGGTACCGTGAAACCGACAGCAATTGGATTCGCGAAGAATTCGAACGTTACCAAAACAACCGACATTGTGGTTCCTGCGATGGCTATCGTCTACGACCCGAGGCTTTGGCCGTCAAAATTGCAGGTATTCACGTTGGTCAAGTTGTCCAAATGTCTATCAAAGAAGCACTGGATTGGATTGAAAGCGTCCCCGCGAGCCTTACCAAACAGAAAAATGCAATTGCATTAGCAATATTAAAGGAAATACGCGAACGTCTCGGTTTTTTGGTTAATGTTGGTTTGAATTATCTCACGCTTTCGCGCAATTCGGGCACTCTTTCAGGTGGTGAAAGCCAACGTATTCGATTGGCGAGTCAGATCGGATCGGGCCTAACGGGCGTTCTCTATGTGTTGGATGAACCCTCAATCGGATTACATCAACGCGACAACGGCCGCCTTTTAGAAACCCTTAAAAACCTACGCGACCAAGGAAACACAGTTATTGTCGTTGAACACGACGAAGAAGCCGTCCGCACAGCAGATTACGTTTTAGATATTGGCCCTGGCGCCGGTGTTCATGGCGGGCAAATCACGGCCAAGGGCACACCAAACCAAATCATCAAAAACAAAAACTCCATTACCGGTCAATATCTTAGCGGCAAGCGTAAGATTCCGGTTCCAGCCGAACGCCGCACAGGTAACGGCAAAGAAATTGTCGTCACGAATGCGACAGGAAATAACCTAAAGGGCATCAATGCCAGCTTTCCTTTGGGCACGTTCACTTGCGTTACAGGTGTTTCTGGTGGCGGTAAATCAACACTGACTATCGAAACACTCTTTAAAACGGCATCTATGCGTTTGAATGGTGCAAAACAAACGCCTGCCCATTGCGATGAAATCCGCGGCCTTACATATTTGGACAAAGTGATTGATATCGATCAACGTGCAATCGGTCGTACACCACGTTCAAATCCAGCAACTTACACTGGTGCTTTCACACCGATCCGCGATTGGTTCGCGGGAATGCCAGAATCCAAAGCACGCGGCTATAAACCAGGGCGTTTCAGTTTTAATGTCAA
>DKMK01000108.1:16530-29798 GCA_002469545.1 Rhodobacterales bacterium UBA7416
TTGTTCAAAGGCAAAAGCATCGCTGACGTTTTAGATATGACAGTCGAAGATGCCGAACAGTTTTTTAAAGCTGTTCCAAGTATACGTGACAAAATGACCGCCCTGATGCGTGTTGGATTGGGATACATAAAAGTAGGCCAACCAGCCACCACATTATCAGGTGGCGAAGCACAACGTGTGAAACTTTCCAAAGAACTTGCCAAACGTTCGACTGGTCGAACACTCTATATTTTGGACGAACCAACAACTGGACTTCACTTCGAAGACGTACGTAAGTTGTTGGAAGTACTGCATGAATTAGTTGACCAAGGAAATACAGTCATTGTCATCGAACATAACCTAGACGTGGTAAAAACGGCGGATCACATAATAGACATCGGCCCCGAAGGCGGCGACGGTGGCGGTGAAATCGTAGCGACAGGCACGCCAGAAGAGGTGGCAAAATCAAAACAAAGTCACACTGGCTATTATCTGAAATCTATGCTGTGATTGCGATAACGTGACTTTGTTATTTCGTCATGATAAACTTTAAGTAGATTAAGGAGCACAACCGCTATGTATATCAAAGGTATTTTGGAAAAACGTCCTACTGGCGCAGTCCACACAATTAAGCCAGATCAAACAATTCAAGAGGCAGTTGGAATGCTGTCACAACACCGCGTTGGCGTCCTAGTGGTAAGTTCTGGCGACGGAAAGCTTGAAGGCATTTTATCAGAACGTGATATCGTACGCGAACTTGGATCACGTGGCGCGCAAGTATTGCATGAAAAGGCATCACAATTGATGACCAAAAAAGTCCAAACATGCGTCCCCACTGATACATCAGAGAAAACGCTAAAAACGATGACATCGGGTCGCTTCCGTCATATTCCAGTTATGGAAAACGATCGTATAACAGCGATGATTTCTATCGGTGATTTGGTAAAGGCGCGCTTGGATGAAATCGAGTTTGAGAACAATTCAATTGTTGAAATGATCCGCGGTTAATTTGGGCTTTCATTACGATTCTTTCGTTTTCGCTTGACCAAATTATAGGTTTCCTGTTGCGTGATCTAAATCGATAAAGGTATTTTTATGCGTGTTGGACTTTACCCCGGAACATTTGATCCCGTTACTTTGGGCCATTTAGATATCATTAAACGCGCATCGCTTTTGGTTGATAAACTTGTAATCGGTGTTGCGATCAATCGCGACAAAAGCCCGCTATTCTCACTAGAAGAACGGGTCGAAATGATCGAACAGAATCTAGACCGATTAAATCACGGCGATACCAAAGTTGTGGTTGAACCGTTTGAAAACCTACTGATTGATAAGGCCGAACAAATTGGTGCGCAATTAATCATACGCGGCCTGCGCGCTGTTTCGGACTTTGAATACGAATTCCAACTGGTCGGCATGAATCGTGCAATGAATGATCGCGTGGAAACAGTTTTCTTGATGGCAGAGGCAAAACACCAAGCGATTGCCTCTCGCCTAGTTAAAGAAATTGCACGCCTTAATGGCGATATTTCCAAATTTGTAACCCCTGATGTCCAAGCCGCGCTAAAGCAGAAATTTGCTTAGTAGGTAAAATACGATTTTCGACTTTCTTTTTGTGCGCAGTCACCCTATCTCTGATGCGAAATTAATCCAAACAAGGCGAAACCATGTCCGATAACCAAGATCTCGAAAATACAATCATCATTGAACTAAAAGACGGCCCAGTGCACATCGCATTGTTGCCAGATGTTGCACCACTTCATTGCGCACGCATGAAAGAGCTGGCGCGTTCGGGTCAATACGACAACGTTTGTTTCCACCGCGTAATCGACGGTTTCATGGCGCAAACAGGCGACGTTGCAAACGGCGACATGGAAGACGGCTTTAACATTGGTGCTGCTGGTACCGGTGGTTCTGACTTGCCAAATGTAGCTGCCGAATTTTCAAAATTGCCACATGACCGTGGCACAATCGGTGCAGCACGTTCAGCAAGCCCAGATTCAGCAAACTCACAGTTTTTCATCAACTTCAGCGACAACAACTTTTTAAACGGTCAATACACTGTTTATGGTCGTGTAACGTCTGGTATGGAACATGTTGACGCAATCGTACGCGGCGAACCACCACACGCACCCGACCGTATGATTTCAATGAAAGTGGCTGCGGACTTATGATCCGTTTCCTAACGACAATTATTAGTGTTGTTATTCTTGGTTTGGCCACGGTTGTTTCTGCGGCCGAACCAGAAAACATCTTAATGATCGAGGTCGAAGGCGTTGCAAATGGCGTTATCGAAATTGAACTTTTACCTGAATTGGCACCGGCGCACGTAGAGCGTATTAAAATACTTGCACGCGATGGTGTATACAACGACGTTGTATTCCACCGCGTGATAGAAGGTTTTATGGCACAAACGGGCGACGTGAAATTCGGTAAGCGTGAAGGTTTCAAACAACGTTATGCTGGGCAGGGTGGTTCAAACTATCCTGATCTGCCTGCTGAATTTTCAGCCGAACCATATGTCAAAGGTATCGTTGGAATGGCGCGTTCACAAATGCCAAACTCTGCCAACTCACAGTTTTTCATTATGTTTGCACCAAACGCGAATTTAAATGGCCAATACACAGTCTTTGGGCGTGTCATCGCTGGCCAAGACATCGTTGATGCAATCAAACTCGGATCACGCGCATCAAATGGCGCAGTTTCAGACCCCGATGTTATGAAACGCGTTTGGATCAAAGCTGACGGTTAATCACTTGCACGTGAGTAGGGGCTGCTTATGCCCAAGATAAAAGCTAGCCTTCCATCAAACGATGGAGGGCTATTATGTTTAAAGGTGTCATTTTTGGGTTAGTTATGGCGAATATCGCATTCGCTGCATCCGCCGAACCACGGTTTTGGAAACATGTCTGGAAGCAAACCGATTTCACAAAATCATCCATCGACTTCAAATCGATCCAACAAGGTGGGCCAGGCAAGGACGGCATACCAGCATTGTTTGATCCCGAAATGGTTGCTATTTTAAGCGCTCCTGAATTGGGTCTAAACGAACCGGTAATGACCGTCGAACTCGATGGTGAAAAACCCCGCGCATACCCGGTCAGATATCTTATGTGGCATGAAATCGTAAACGACAGCGCAGGCGGAATTCCATTTGCCGTTACTTTTTGTCCGTTGTGTAATTCAGGCGTTGTCTTTGATCGCCGTTTAAACGGCAAAACGTATTCTTTAGGTGTTTCAGGAATGCTTCGAAATTCGGACATGGTCATGTATGACCGCGAAACCCAAAGTTGGTGGCAGCAATTTACAGGCGAGGCAATCGTTGGTGACTTGCTCGGTGAAAAGCTTACAAAGCTTCCAGGTTGGATGGAAAGTTGGGAAACATTCAAAATCCGAAACCCAGATGGATTGGTCCAAGCAGAACCAAAATCAAGACGCAGCTACGGACAAAATCCCTACACAGGCTATGATACAGGTCGGCCATTTTTATATAACGGTGAAAACCCACCCTTCAATGTGAACCCAATGGCGCGTGTTATTGCTATTGGCGATCAAGCTTGGCCTATGCAGCGGGTGAAGGAGGCTGGATCAATTTCCGAAAGCGGATATGAAATATCTTGGACCACGGGTACAACGTCTGCATTAGATCAACGTGACATCGCAACCAGCCGTGATGTTGGTGCAATCCGCGTCAAAGATTCCGGTGGGAACGATGTTGTACACGACGTGTCATTCGCATTTGCGTTCCACGCGTTTCATCCCACAGGTCAATGGATGCTTGGGGACAACTAAAACGTGCCCAGCGAATATGAAACGCTGGGCAAAAAATGTTCTAAGCCTCTAAAACTTTGATCAATGCATGCTTCTTTTTGGACGCGCTGATTTTAGGAGTCTCGGCCAATACGTCTGCTGACAACATAAACCCTGCGTCACCAATTGCCACGTCATTCAAACGTGCACCGCCGCCGGCGATAATGCGTTTTGCTTCTTTGCCAGATGGTGCCAAACCCGATCGAACCAAGGCTTGAGTGAAACTCATGCCTTCTGCCGCTTCGGCTGCTGTCAGTTCCAACGTTGGCAAATTACTGTCCGACGAACCTTCTGTGAAAACCTTTTGAGCAGTTGCCGACGCATTATTGGCAGCCTCTTCACCGTGGCACAATTTTGTTACTTCGTTCGCAAGTATGATTTTTGCGTCGTTGATATCTTGGCCTTGCAAGGCGCCCAATCGATCGCATTCTACAACTGGTAGTTCCGTAAACAGCTTAAGGAACTTGCCTACGTCTGCATCCAAAGTATTGCGCCAGAACTGCCAAAACTCGTAAGCCGATAATTTATCTTCGTTCAACCAAATTGCACCCGATGCGGATTTACCCATTTTCGAACCGTCGGCCTTGGTCAACAAAGGTGTTGTTAAACCAAATACTGTTTTCTGCTTAACACGACGTGTTAAATCGATGCCATTCACAATGTTGCCCCATTGATCAGAGCCGCCCATTTGCATCGCACATCCATAGCGCGTATTTAATTCCATGAAATCATAAGCTTGCAACAACATGTAATTGAATTCAAGGAATGTCAGTGGCTGTTCGCGATCCAAACGTAGCTTTACACTTTCCATGGAAATCATGCGGTTAATCGTGAAATGCTTGCCGATATCACGCAGGAATTCAATATAGTTAAGCTTATCCAACCATTCCGCGTTATTGATCATCATGGCATCTGTTTCGCCATCGCCAAAATCAAGGTATTTAGAAAAGACCTTTTTGATCCCTTGAATATTCTCATTGATCAACTCGGATGTGATCAGTTGACGTGCCTCGTCTTTACCAGAAGGATCACCAATTTTGGTTGTTCCACCACCCATTAAGGGCAATGGTTTATGTCCAGTTTTCTGCAACCAACGCAGCATCATAATTTGGATCAAAGACCCAATGTGCAGACTGTCCGCAGTGGCATCAAAACCGATATAAGCAGGCATAGCGCCTTGCAGTAGGCGTTCGTCGAGCCCCTGTAGGTCTGTGCAGTCCTGCAAGAAGCCCCGCGTTTCCATTTCGATCAGAAACGCTGATTTGGGCTTGTAAGTCATATCGCTTTGCTTTCTTTTAAAGTGGTATTGCACCTTTTAGCGCGTTTTGGGCGGGTGGCAAGTAGGAGCGACACAATATGATCTATCGCAGTTTGGGTTTGATGTCTGGAACATCCTTGGACGGGGTTGATGGCGCAATTTGTTTGACTGACGGGCGTCGAATTTTGGACTTTGAAGGCACGTTTTTCCGCCCCTACAGTGCGTCAGAGCAGGCCGTTTTGCGCAACGTTCTTGGGCGCTGGCCAGAAGATGGTGATTTTTTGGATGCAAAAAAAGTCATTCATTCGGTACACTTAGAGGTCATAAATGCGCTTCCAGAGGCGGACTTAATCGGATTTCACGGTCAGACATTGAACCATGATCCAGGCAATGGGCGGTCGTTTCAGTTGGGGGATGGGGCGGCGTTGGCTGATGCTTGTGGGAAACGGGTGGTTTGGGACTTTAGGTCCGCGGATGTTGCTGCTGGTGGCCAAGGTGCGCCGTTGGCGCCATTTTTCCACTTTGCTTGTGCCAAGGTGTTGGGCGCGCATGCACCGATTGCTTTTTTAAATTTGGGTGGTGTTGGGAATGTGACGTTTGTTGATCCATCCAAATTTAGACCAGAAGACGATGGTGCTTTGTTGGCCTTTGATACCGGTCCTGCAAACGCGCCAATCAACGATTTTTTACTTGGGCGCACGGGTCAGGACTTTGACATGAACGGTGCGCTGGCCCTTTCTGGGACTGTGGATACAGCCGTATTAGAAGCGTTTTTTAGGAACGAATATTTCGCAAAAACACCACCTAAATCATTGGATAGAAATGATTTTATTGAAATTCAAAACATGGTTGAACATTTGTCCGACGCAGATGGGGCAGCGACGTTAACGGCCATCACTGTTGCCAGCGTTTACGCCGCACAGGCCCATTTCAAAGAAGATCCTGCGCGCTGGTTAGTTTGTGGTGGAGGGCGTCACAACGCAGCAATTATGAACGGTCTTCGGAACCGTTTGGATCAAAATGTGGACCCAGTTGAAACTGTTGGATTTGACGGTGACATGTTCGAAGCCCAAGCATTTGGTTTTTTGGCGGCGCGGGTTGTGGCGGAGTTGCCAACATCGGCAATTGGCACAACAGGATGTAAATCACCTGTTTGCGGTGGACAGATCAGCGACCCGAAGTAGCCAAATTTAGTGATGCACATGCCGTACACAACCTGTGCACATGCAGAACATCCCGCCAAAAGGCATCGTTTTGATCCTGATCGGGACGGGTAAACGGATGTTGGGTGAACTGGATGCAGATATCGACCTTCAACTGTTTGAGACAAAGTCTTATCCATCGGGGCTAATCACGTCGAAATACACGATTACTTAAGGTTTCTGGGCCGTTTTTTTTGGATCATCGCGGAATGAATACGCTCGATCATTGCCCCGACCATGAGTTCAACGATGGCGATCTAGGAATGTCACGACTTCTGACGGGGATGGCGGTTCGCCTGCAAATATTTCGACGTATTGGCATCCTGCGATCGCGCGTTGCAAGCGAGGCTCGGACATGTGCACAGAATAGTAGCCGGTTTGGGTCAGTATCACTGTTAGCGCGCGATAGTGGGCGGCGTCGCCTGTTTTGCCGAATCTTGCAAATAGCGCTTTGACGGCTGCTAACCGATCTTCGTCGGATTGATCGACGAGGGCTTGTAGGCGCACATCATTTCGCGCCCAGTTACGGATCGCGAGATCAAGTGGTGCATCAAAGAGGTCATTGTCGATCCAGCAATCAATGAGATTGAACAGCGATGCGCACAGACTTTGTGCCGGGGCGGCACAACGTTCTAGGATGATGCCCGTATTTCGGGTTTGCCAGATGTTGATAATCTCGCCCTGCAATTCGGACAGGTCTTTGAAATGCCAATAGAAGCCCGTGCGTGTCAGGTTGAGCGTCTTGGCAAGTGGCATGATCTTGACCGCATCAATCCCATCATGAATGAATAGGGTATAGGCGGCGTCAATCCATGTTTCACGGTTGGCGCGGTTTTTTGTGGAATCGGCCTTTTTCATATGGGCATTACTATATTACTTGACAGGTGTGTCAATTACAGAAAAGATTACCTGACACATCTGTCAGGAATCAACACGCAAGGATGCCACGATGTCCACCGACCCATTGCTTCAGCCCTTTCAACTTAAACATCTTAGGTTGCGCAATCGCATCATGACGACCAGTCACGAGCCAGCATATCCGCAAGATGGCATGCCCAAAGAGCGTTACGCGGCCTATCACGCCGAACGTGCAAAGGCGGGTGTCGCACTTGCAATGACGGCAGGATCGGCGGCCGTCAGCCGCGATAGCCCACCTGTGTTTAACAACATCCTGGCCTATAAGGACGAAGTTGTGCCGTGGATCCAAAACCTGACGGACGCGGTGCATGAACATGACTGCGCGGTGATGATTCAGCTGACCCATTTGGGCCGCCGTACCAATTGGAACAAAGGCGATTGGTTGCCGTCGGTGTCATCATCCAAGCACCGCGAACCTGCGCACCGTGCATACCCCAAGCTAATCGAAGACTGGGATATCGATCGTATTATCAACGATTTCGCAGATGCCGCCGAACGCATGGAGGCGGGTGGTATGGACGGAATCGAATTGCAGATTAACGGACATCTGCTTGACCAATTTTGGTCGCCTTTGACCAATGATCTGGTTGGGCCTTATGGTGCTGATACACTGGAAAACCGCATGCGGTTTCCGCTTGATGTTGTTGATGCTATTCGCAAGCGCATTGGTGCTGAATTCATTGTTGGGCTACGCTATACGGCGGACGAGGCGCAAGAGGGCGGTATCACGCACGACGAAGGTCTGGAAATTTCAAAGCGGTTAGCAAACACGGGCCAAGTGGATTTTTTGAACATTATCCGAGGGCGCATTCATACCGATCCTGCCATGACCGATATGATCCCCATTCAAGGAATGAAATCCGCGCCGCATCTGGATTTTGCGGGTGAAGTCCGCAAGGCGACAGGGATGCCAACCTTCCACGCCGCCCGCATTCCCGACGTGGCAACTGCGCGGCATGCGGTGCAGGCTGGATTGCTTGATATGGTAGGCATGACCCGCGCCCATATGGCCGACCCGCACATCGTGCGTAAGATTATCGAGGGCCGTGAAGAGGATATTCGGCCCTGCGTAGGTGCGACCTACTGTCTTGATCGGATTTATCAGGCTGGTGAGGCGCTGTGCATCCACAACGCTGCAACAGGGCGCGAGTTGTCGATGCCCCATGATATTCCCGTAGCGGCGATTAAGAAGACGGTTGTTATCATCGGCGCAGGCCCTGCTGGGCTTGAGGCGGCACGGGTTGCCGCAGAGCGCGGCCATAACGTGAGTGTATTCGAAGCCGCAGCAGAGGCAGGTGGACAGGTGCGTTTGACCGCCCAGTCTGCGCGCCGGCGCGAAATGATTGCGATCATCGATTGGCGCATGGCACAATGTGCAGCGCGTGATGTGGCATTTCACTTCAACACGTTGGCAGAGGCGGATGATGTAACTGCGTTGAAACCCGATGTGGTGATTGTTGCGACGGGTGGCATGCCTAATTTGGAGCTGTTCGAACAAAGGGGCGAGCAAGCGCATGTTGTGTCTGCATGGGATATAATCTCGGGCGATGTGAAGCCAGCTGGTAAGGTGTTGATCTACGATGAAAGTGGCGATCATCCCGCATTACAGGCCGCTGAAGTTGCGGCAAGTGCAGGTGCCTGTGTCGAAATTATGACGCCCGATCGTACCTTCTCGCCTGATGTGATGGCGATGAATTTGGTGCCATATATGCGCTCGCTTCAAGATAAAGACGTAACCTTTACAGTTACACGTCGCCTTATGGGTGTCGTACAGCAGGGGAACAAGCTGACTGCCACGATTGGCACCGATTACAGCGATCACACCTATGAGACAGAAGTCGATCAGGTTGTTGTTAACTATGGTACGTTGCCGTTGGATGATCTTTATTTTGATCTCAAGCCGGCTTCTTCAAACTTGGGAGAGGTCGATTATGATGCTCTTATCGCAGGTAATCCGCAAACGGTTCAGCGCAACACGGAGGGTGCATTCCAACTGTTCCGCATTGGAGATGCGGTTTCGGCCCGTAACACCCACGCGGCAATTTATGACGCTCTGCGTCTCGTAAAGGATATTTAACATGCGCAGCCGTAAAACCATTCATGTCGTATCCTGTCATGCCGAAGGCGAAGTCGGTGATGTGATTGTTGGCGGCGTGGCACCACCACCTGGCGATACCTTGTGGGAGCAACGCACATGGATCGCCAAGGACGAAACACTGCGCAATTTTATGTTAAATGAACCCCGCGGCGGAGTATTTCGCCACGTGAACCTGTTGGTTCCACCTGTGCATCCTGAGGCACAAATGGGTTGGATTATTATGGAACCAGAGGACACGCCACCTATGTCGGGTTCGAATTCGATCTGTGTTTCGACCGTGCTGTTAGACAGCGGAATTATTCCGATGACAGAACCCGTGACCGAGATGGTACTGGAAGCGCCCGGTGGTTTGGTGCGCGTTCGCGCCGAATGTCGCAATGGCAAAGCAGAACGGATCACCGTGCGCAATCTGCCATCATTTGCGGGTGAGATGGGCGTGGCTTTGGACGTGAAGGGGATAGGCCAGATCATTGTTGATACGGCATTTGGTGGTGATAGTTTTGTCGTGGTTGATGCGGCGGCCCTTGGATTTGAACTGGTCTCATCCGAAGCCAAAGCATTAGCCGACCTTGGTGTGGCGATCACCAACGCGGCCAACGATCAACTGACGTTTCACCATCCTGACAACCCCGATTGGCGGCATTTTTCATTCTGCTTGTTTGCGGGGCCAATTACCCGTGATGGCAGCCACCTAACCACGTCAGCTGCCGTTGCTATTCAACCCGGAAAAATTGACCGATCCCCAACAGGCACGGCGGCTTCGGCGCGCATGGCGCTTCTTCATGCGCGGGGCGAAATGCAGGTTGGTGAAACGTTCACTGCCCGCTCAATCATTCAATCGGAATTCCATGGGCGGATCGTGGAAATCACCACTGTGGGCGACACCCCTGCCATCATCCCCGAAATTACGGGGCGTGCGTGGATCACTGGCACACATCAACACATGCTGGACCCAAATGATCCATGGCCAGAGGGCTATCGCCTGAGCGATACGTGGCCTGATTTGAAGGGGCGCTAAACGGCCAGAAAATATCCCCTATCTGTCACAGGACAAATTGATAGGACTTGGGCCTAGGATTGTGCAGACTGTCGATACATTGAGCGCATCATTCGCAGCCGTGTGAACGGTACTGTCTGGTCCGCGCTAAAGCACGCCACCCCGTTGGGGAGGGCGCTTTTTTCAGCTAAATATTAGCGTGTTGTTTCCGTCAAACGGCGGCGCACGTAACCATCAACAGAACTGATCATCGTGTCCATGTGATCATTTTCGAAGAAGTGACCTGAACCTTCGATCACTTCGTGGGTGATCGTGATGCCTTTTTGTTCGTGCAACTTGCCAACCAAACCTTCGACGTCGGCTGGTGGAACCACGCGGTCCGCTGAACCGTTGATGATCAGGCCAGATGCAGGGCAGGGTGCCAAGAAGCTGAAATCATATGTGTTTGCGGGTGGGGCAGCAGAGATGAAGCCTGAAATCTCTGGTCGGCGCATTAACAGCTGCATGCCGATCCAAGCACCAAAGCTGAAACCTGCGACCCAGCAATGTTTCGCATTTGGGTTCATCGCCTGTAGATAATCCAGCGCTGACGCTGCATCTGACAATTCGCCGATGCCTTGATCATATTCACCTTGTGAACGACCAACGCCGCGAAAGTTAAATCGTAAGACAGTGAAACCCATATTATAAAAAGCGTAGTGCAGATTATAAACAACTTTGTTGTTCATTGTGCCGCCAAATTGGGGGTGTGGATGCAGCAAAATCGCAATCGGTGCATCTTTCGCTTTTTGAGGGTGATAACGGCCTTCGAGGCGTCCGTCGGGACCCGGGAAAATGACTTCTGGCATTTTTGCTCTGCTACTCTCGCGTTGTTTAGCTGCTGATGATTTCAATAGTTGACGAAAACTGTCAGAAACTTTAGAATGGTTCTAAATCGAGGATTACACCCCGCGCTAACCACCGTCACTAGTGTTTAAGCACGGTTTCGTCAACTAAATTGGGCCCGCAAAGCAATGAAATTGAGCACAAAAGGCAGATATGCGATGATTGCCTTGGTTGATTTGGCAATCGAGGGTCAAAACGGATTGGTTTCACTTGGTGAAATATCCGAACGCCAAGACATTTCGTTGAATTATCTTGAACAGCTTTTCTTGAAATTACGCCGTGCGGAGATTGTTTCATCTGTGCGTGGCCCCGGTGGTGGGTACCGATTGGCAAAAGCCACCGATGCCATTCGCGTGTCTGAAATTTTAAGCGCCGTGGATGAAGACATGAATGCACTGTCCAAAGGGGCAGGCGTTTCGGGTGCATCGTCGGGAACGCGGGCGCAGTCGTTAAGCAATCGATTGTGGGAAAGCCTGTCGGCGCAGGTTTTTGTTTATCTGCATGCAACGCGTCTGTCTGATTTGATCGAAAATCAAATTGCACCATGTCCCGCAGTGCCATCATTATTTGAAGTGGTGGACGAAAAATGAGCCGCGTTTATTTAGATTGGAATGCGACGGCGCCGTTACGGCCTGAGGCACGCGATGCGATGATTGCCGCGATGGATGTTGTGGGTAACCCAAGCAGTGTGCATGGTGAAGGGCGCAAGGCAAAAGCATTAATTGAAAAAGCACGCGAACAAGTTGCAGAACTTGTTGGAATTGAACGCAACGAGGTGGTTTTCACATCGGGTGCAACGGAATCTGCGGCACTTGCCACACAGGGCCGAAAGCTTGCTTGTGCGGATGTTGAGCATGATTGTGTTTATGCGCATCAATTCAGTTCTGTTCCAACCGATCGGTCAGGGGAAGTCAATTTTGATACGTTTGAGGGTGATCTTTTGGCAGTTCAGGCGTCAAATTCTGAGACTGGGGTTCTTCAAAACAATATCCATTGGGCACAAAAGGCATGGAAGCAAGACGCGATGGTTTTGGTTGATGCAGTGCAGTCCGCTGGCAAATTCGGCACGAACCTGAACAATCTGGGTGCAGATTTTCTGATGCTTTCTGCCCATAAATTGGGCGGCCCCAAAGGTGTTGGTGCGCTTTGCCTGAAATTGGGTGTTGAAGTAAAACCAACAATCACGGGTGGCGGACAAGAAGAGGGACGTCGTTCAGGTACAGAAAACATCATCGGAATTGCAGGATTTGGCGCTGCCGCACTGGCTGCAGAGCAAGACCGCAAGGCTGGAAAATGGGACGCTCTTTTTGAATTACGCAATGCATTAGAGGCCCGTATCGCCGAAAATGCACCGAATGCTATTTTCATCGGTCAAGATGCGCCGCGATTGACCAATACAAGTTGTTTTGCCGTTCCCGGATGGAAGGGCGAGACCCAAGTGATGCAGATGGATTTGGCTGGCTTTGCTATTTCGGCCGGATCGGCCTGTTCCAGTGGCAAGGTTAAGGCAAGTCGGGTCTTGAAGGCCATGGGATATGATGACATTACCGCGTCAAGCGCGGTGCGGGTTTCCATTGGCCCGACAACCACCAAACAAGAGGTCATGAACTTTGCTGATGCATGGATCAAAGCCTATCATAAATTTGCTGCGAAAGCGGCGTAAAGGACAAGCGATATGACAGATATGATTGCAAAAGATGGCGTAGAAGCAGAAACCGTTGAAGCGGTGAAATCCCTAAGTGGCGAATACAAATATGGGTTTTCCACTGATATTGAAATGGAATATGCCCCGCTTGGCCTGAACGAAGATATTGTGCGTTTGATTTCTGAAAAGAATGAAGAGCCTGAATGGATGTTGGAATGGCGTCTGGCTGCGTTTGAACGTTGGAAACAAATGGAAGAGCCTGATTGGGCGATGGTTGATTACCCAAAAATCGACTTCCAAGAAATCTATTATTATGCGCGCCCTGCGTCGATGGCGGAAGAAAAGCCAAAGTCATTAGATGATGTTGATCCAAAGCTGTTGGAAACATACGCCAAGCTGGGTATTCCGTTGAAAGAACAAGCATTGCTGGCGGGTGTTGAAGCACCTGAAGGCGAACGCAAGGTTGCGGTTGATGC
>DKMK01000099.1 GCA_002469545.1 Rhodobacterales bacterium UBA7416
TGCGTGAAGAAACCCAGTTCGAGTTGATTAATATCCAAGAGAGCCTTGGCGTGACATTTATCGTTGTGACCCACGACCAAGAAGAAGCGATGACATTGTCTACCCGCATTGGCGTGATGGACATCGGCACAATTGCTCAGATTGGCGAACCCCAAGAGGTTTATGAATTCCCACAAACGCGTTACGTGGCTGATTTTATCGGCTCGGTTAATATGTTCGAAGGCCGTGTGAAAAAGGACAGTCCAAACGCGGTGATTATCGATTCAGTAGATGCCGGAATTGATATCCATGTGCCGCACGGCGTTAGTTGTTCTCCAAATCAAAAACTGTGGTTTGCGTTACGTCCTGAGAAGTTCGAAATCACGGCTACAAAACCAAAAGCCACGAAAAACGTAATTAAAGGTGTGGTTGAAGACATCGCATATCTGGGTGGTCAATCTGTGTATCTGGTTCGTTTATCGGGCGGTAAGTTGGTTCGTACGGTGCGTGCAAACCGTGATCGCGGGGCGGAGAAACCGATCACGTGGGAACAAACTGTTTATTTGACATGGGCGCCTAGTGCGGGCGTTGTGCTGACAGCATGATGAGCTGGTTCCACCGACAATTGGCGAAACATGGACGCAATTTAGTTATCGCGGTGCCGATGATCTGGTTGATTGTATTTTTCCTTGCGCCATTTTTCGTCGTATTCAAAATCTCATTTGCGGATATCGCGCGGGCTCGCCCACCTTATACGCCATTATTTTCATTCGAAGATGGACGTTTGTTGATTGCCTTAAGTTTTGAAAACTATGCGTACCTTTGGGACGATACATTGTACATCAAGGCGTATTGGTCATCGATCAAGATCGCGTTCTGGTCGACAGTATTTGCGTTGTTGATCGGGTACCCAATGGCCTATGTCATTGCACGTGCATCTGACACGAAACGCAATTTACTTTTGATGCTGGTTATATTGCCATTCTGGACCAGCTTTTTGTTACGTGTTTACGCATGGATTGGGTTTTTAAAAACCCAAGGTGTCATTAATGCGTTGCTTTTGAAAATCGGAATTATTTCGGAACCCTTGATTATGCTGCAAACGGATTTTGCAGTTTATGTAGGCATTGTATACACTTACCTGCCATTCATGATCTTGCCTCTGTACGCAAACTTAACGAAACTGGACAATACATTGCTGGAAGCTGCCCATGATTTGGGCGCATCAAAATTGATGTCTTTCTTGACGGTTACGTTGCCACTCTCTTTGCCAGGGATCATCGCTGGTTGTATGTTGGTATTCATTCCTGCGATCGGCGAATTCGTTATCCCTGCGTTGTTGGGCGGCCCTGATACGTTGATGATCGGCAAGGTTCTATGGACCGAATTCTTTAACAACCGCGATTGGCCTGTGGCATCTGCGGTAGCAACTGCGATGTTAATCCTGCTGGTTATACCAATCATGTGGATGCGCCGTGCAGCCGAAGAAGAGGTGTCATAATGTTTTTTCGTATCATGACAGTTCTTGGTTTTATCTTTCTTTACGCGCCCATCGCAGGTTTGATTTTTTACAGCTTTAATGCGTCCAAATTGGTGACAGTTTGGGGTGGTTTTTCAACCAAGTGGTACGGCGAGTTGTTTCAAAATGCGCAAATTTTAGGAGCCGCATGGATCAGTCTGAAAATTGCATTCATCAGTGCATGCATTTCCGTGGTTCTTGGGACGTTGGCGGCATTGGTTATGGTGCGTTTTGGTCGCTTTAAGGGACGTACACTGTTTTCTGGTATGATCACCGCGCCGTTGGTTATGCCCGAAGTGATCACAGGTCTTTCTTTGTTAATGCTGTTTATTTCATTGCAGGGTCTTATTGGCTGGCCGGTTGGGCGTGGTTTGACCACGATTGTTATTGCGCATGCTACATTTGGTTTGGCGTTCGTGGCAGTGATTGTTCAGTCGCGTTTGGTCGATATGGATCAAGATATTGAAGAGGCCGCGGCCGACCTTGGCGCCCGTCCAGTGCGTGTATTTTTTGATATTACATTGCCGTCCATCGCACCTGCATTAGTGTCCGCATGGTTGTTGGCATTTACCTTATCCTTGGATGATTTGGTGATCGCGAGCTTCGTCGCTGGACCAGGTGCATCCACATTACCCATGGTAATATTTTCAAAAGTTCGTTTGGGCGTTAGCCCCGACATTAATGCATTGGCGACCATCATGATCGGCATGGTCGCTGTTGGAATATTCTGCGCAACAATTGTCATGTTACGCAGCAGCAAGAAGGAAAGCTGATATGAATAAAATCGTAAACCACCTGCCAACTGCAGAATTACAGGCTCTGGATGCGGCGCATCATTTGCATCCCTTTACGGATGGCGCTGCGTTAAATGCAAAAGGCGCTCGTGTGATCACTGCCGCTGATGGCGTGACCTTGACGGATTCTGATGGCCGTACAATGCTGGATGCAATGGCGGGCCTTTGGTGCGTCAACATCGGCTACGGTCGTAAGGAATTGGCCGAAGTTGGTTACCAACAAATGTTGCAGTTACCGTATTACAATACGTTTTTCCAAACGAGCCATGTCCCTGCGATTGAGTTGTCTGCGAAGCTGGCGGAAATTGCGCCCGAAGGTTTCAATCACACGTTCTTCGCCACTGGCGGATCAGAAGCAAATGACACGAACATCCGTATGGTACGTCATTACTGGGCGACTAAAGGCAAGCCGACTAAGAAAGTCATCATCAGCCGCGAAAATGCATACCATGGCTCGACTATGGGCGGTGCATCACTTGGTGGTATGAAGGGCATGCATGCACAGGGCGGCCTGCCTATTCCTGATATGGCGTATATTGGCGAGCCAAACTGGTACAACCAAGGTGGCGACATGAGCCCCGAAGAATTCGGCCTGATGCGCGCGCGTGAATTAGAAGCAAAGATCGAAGAGTTGGGCGTTGATAACGTCGCTGCGTTTATCGCGGAACCAGTTCAAGGCGCTGGCGGTGTTGTTGTACCACCTGAAACATACTGGCCAGAAATTCAGCGCATTTGTGATGCCCATGAGATTTTGTTGATCGCGGACGAAGTGATTTGTGGATTTGGTCGCACGGGCCATTGGTTTGGAACCAATTATTACGGTATTCGCCCGCACATCATGACAATCGCTAAAGGTCTGTCATCAGGTTACGCACCCATTGGTGGATCTATGGTGTGTGATGAAGTTGCCGAAGTCATAAACAATGGCGGCGATTTTGCGCATGGATATACATACGGTGGTCACCCTGTTGGGGCGGCTGTTGCATTGGAAAATATCCGCATCATGCAAGAAGAGAAAATCATCGAAAACGGCGCGGCTGATACGGTTCCGTATTTGGCTGAAAAATGGGCACAGTTCAACGATCACCCATTGGTCGGCGAAGTGAACATAGTTGGCTTTATGGGGTCATTGGTTATGACACCTGATAAATCGGCACGCGCGAAATTCAGCGCTGATGCTGGCACTGTTGGTATGATCGCACGTGGTCATTGTTTTGATAATGGATTGGTGATGCGCCACGTCGGTGATCGCATGATCATTTCCCCACCAATTATTATTAACCGCGCCGAAATTGATCAAATGTTCGAACTGGCTGCGAAATCGTTGGATCTAACATTAGCTGATATTAAGGCGCAGGGCCTGTATAAGTAGGTTTTGAATTTAACTGTCGCCCACAGATTTTTGATCATTTGGGCGGCAGTCTTTGCAATGAGTTTATCCCTAACATCTATTGCGAGCTTGTGTCGTTTGCCCTAAGCCAAATAGATGACCCAATCCATGACATATTCCGGCCATTCAAAGGCAATTTTCACCCTTGGCTTGCCAATCATTGGAAGTCATGTCGCGCAAATTGCGATTACCACAACTGACACTGTTATGATGGGTTGGTACGGTGTCGAGGAGTTGGCGGCGCTGGTTTTGGCGGGGTCGATATATTTCGTTATTTTTCTTGTTGGGGCTGGTTTTTCTTTTGCTGTTTTGCCGATGGTGGCAAATGCATCCGAAGTTGGGGATGATGTTAAAGTACGCCGCATAACGCGCATGGGGCTTTGGATTTCAGCACTTTATGCTCTGCTTTTGATTCCGTTTATGTGGTGGTCAAAACCATTGTTATTGGCATTAGGCCAAGAAGATGTGACGGCGCAATTTGCTCAAGATTATTTACGCATAGCTGGTTTTGGATTGTTCCCGGCGCTGTTTGTTATGGTGATTAAGAACTATCTAGCGGCTTTGGAACGGACCCAATTCGTGCTGTGGTTAACCGTTGTAAGTGCGCTTTTAAATGTTCTTTTGAACTATGCTTTGGTTTTCGGGAACTGGGGCGCACCTGAATTGGGTGTCCAAGGTGCTGCTATTGCGTCCGTTACGATTGTAACTTTAAGTCTTCCGGTCTTGGTCGTTTATGCCAAGTGGATCATGCCCGAGCATGTTTTGTTTCAACGCATTTGGGCCGTTGATATAGATGCCTTGAAACAGGTTTTTAGATTGGGTTGGCCGATTGGATTAACGAACCTTGCCGAAACGGGGTTGTTTACGGCATCCGCGATTATGGTGGGCTGGATTGGCACTCATGAATTAGCTGCCCATGGCATCGCGCTACAATGGGCGGGCCTAACATTTATGGTTCATCTGGGTCTGTCAAATGCCGCAACAGTGCGTGCCGGGCGCGCGATTGGGCGTGATGATATGCTTGGGCTGAAACGCGGGGGCCTAATGGTTTCTGCAATGTCATTAGGGTTTGCGTTAATTGTCGTGGCTGTTTTCGTGTCATGGCCAGAAGCCCTTATTGGTGTGTTCATAGACAGCACAGACGCTGCACGTGATCAAATTATCGCTGTCGGTGTGGGGTTGCTGACAATGGCGGCGTTGTTTCAAATCGCAGATGGAATACAAGTCATCGCGCTGGGGCTATTGCGTGGCGCCCAAGATACACGTGTGCCAATGATCTATGCTGGGATCAGCTATTGGGTTGTTGGTATTTCCGCCGGCTATGCATTTGGTATTGTGTGGGGGTATGGTGCCGTTGGTATTTGGATGGGGTTGGTGTTTGGGCTCTCTGTTGCGGCTGTTTTATTAAACGTGCGGTTTTGGACGCGGATTCAACGAAATGAATTTCGCAATTAATTTATCATCATTGTGAGAATGCAAGAGCCCGCCATTTAATCTATACTTCCAAATGACTGGGCAGATACCGTATATTTGAAAACACGGTTATATCCGCCCAATAATCTGTTGCTTATGGTGCTAGGTCAAAGAACATAAATTCGGCATTCTTGCCGTTATCAAATGTTAAGGTACCTGCGCCTTGGATTGCCAGCCCATCACCCTTGGTCAATTCTTGACCATTTACAACCATGTCACCACGCACCATTTGAACCCATGCTTTGCGATTTTTATTCATTGATGTTTCGATACGCTGCCCCTCAGTAAGGGTCGCAGCATAAACGGATGCATCCGCATGTGTTTTCATTGATCCATCACGCCCATCAGGTGACAGGAATAATTTCAATTGCCCATCTTTGTCCGCATCAGTCAGGTCCAAAGACCCATAGACGGGTGGGGTATTTTTCTTGTTTGGGCGTAACCAAACCTGCAAAAACTGCATCTCGTTTGTTTTTGATGGATTGAATTCGGAATGGCTCACGCCTGACCCTGCGCTCATGTATTGCACACCACCAGCACCAACAACGGACCCATTGCCCATAGAATCCGCGTGTTCCAATGCGCCTTTGGTCACATAAGAGAAGATTTCAGCGTTCTGGTGTGGATGTTCACCAAACCCTTTGCCACCTGCGACGCGATCATCATTGATCACGCGCAAATTACCAAAGCCCATGTGTTTTGGATCATGGTATTGTCCAAAACTGAATGTATGGGCTGATTTCAACCATCCAAAGTCTGCGTCCCCGCGTGCAAATGCGGGGCGCAACGTTAAGGTCGGTGTATCTGTTTGCATAATACCTCCTATGCTGCCTTTAGAATGGCGGTTTTGGCTTGTTCTAATTTGGTGCCATCGTCGGAGTTCATTCCATCCGCCGCAATAATTGTTACGTCAGTGATACCAATAAAGCCCATGACGAAGCGTAGATAGTTTGTGGCGAAATCCATATCTGATCCAAGGGGAACACCGCCAGATGCGACAACGATAACTGCGCGTTTATCTGTTAATAATCCAACAGGACCGTTTTCGGTGTATTGGAAAGTGACGCCAACACGCGCAATTTGATCAATCCATGCTTTTAAGGCTGCTGGAACCGAGAAGTTATAAATCGGAGCCGCGATCAGCAGGGTGTCCGCTTCTTTGATCTCTGCGATGAGTGCATCGGATTCCGCAAGAACGGCTTTTTGTGCATCAGAACGATCATTTGCAGGTGTAAAGTTAGCGCCAATCCAATCGGCACTTAAAAGGCTAATGCCATCGCTTAATTCACGCGTGATTACATTTTCGGCTTTGGTTGTATTGATGTAATCAGCGGCCAATTGGCGGGTAACCGAACCATCAATTCGCGCACTTGATTGAATTTCTAGAATTGTTTGTGTCATTTTTTGTCCTACTCATGTGGGTGAAATTACCCTTCTGTTGTAGATATATCTGTTGTGATGTTGTGAACAAGTCTGCATAATGTGAATATATAGTTGCGGAAATAAGAACAATGTCACGTTTAGCAGAAATAGAAACTTTCATCGCCGTTGCACAAGCTGGCTCTATCACGCGTGCGGCGGCGCAACTTGGTGTTGCTAAGTCAGCCGTTAGCCGTCGGTTATCAGATTTAGAGGCGCGTCTTGGTGTCCAGCTGATCCAACGCACCACGCGTCAATCCAGCCTAACGGACGAGGGCGCAAGTTATTTGTTAAACGCAAAACAAGCACTCGAAGCTTTGGACGCGGCAGAGGATGAGTTGCGATCACAACAATGCAACCTGTCGGGCACGTTACGTGTTGCGGCGCCCGCATCCTACGGGCTTACTGAGATGGAACCAATTTTTGCACGCTTTATGCAGGACCATCCCAATGTCGATCTGTATGTTGATTTGTCTGATAACCGTGTGGATTTGGTTCAGGGTGGTTTTGATCTGGCCATCCGCATCGGTAAACTTCAGGATTCCACGTTAATCGCCAGTAAAATCACATCCATTCGCAACCGATGCGTCGCTAGCCCCGCATTTT
Source organism: Rhodobacterales bacterium UBA7416 (assembly GCA_002469545.1). GTDB lineage: Bacteria > Pseudomonadota > Alphaproteobacteria > Rhodobacterales > Rhodobacteraceae > Amylibacter. The sequence goes on from DKMK01000099.1 coordinate 7,181, forward strand.
GGCGCACCTATGGCATTCCCAAAACCGCAGCCGATTTGGAACAACTGCCATTCCTTCGGTACAGTGTGATCAGCGCGCGCGATGGTTTGGATTTCGTTTCGCCCGATGGCAAACGCAGCACTATTTATCCCCCCCAACGCCTACGCGCCAGCAGCGGCGAATTCCTGACCCAAATGGCGGCCCAAAGCATTGGGTTTTGCGTTGATCCAGAATTCATTTCTGAAAACATGGTGCGCGATGGAAAATTACAGGCGGTATTGATGGATCATGATTGGGGTGAAGCAAATCTTTATGCCATCATGCCGCCAAATCGGCGAATAACGCGGCGCGCAAAAACGTTTGTTGATTATCTAAAGCAGGGGCTTCGCAAGCCAGCCGAATAGGGTGGGGTGCAAATTATGGTGTTCCAACATTGACCCAGCGCGCGACGACATCGTTCAAGGCAGGTGGGTTATTCAATCGCTTTGATCAACGGCAATGATTGCATATGCACATCCATCAATGTTTCACGGTGCCCCAATGTGCTAGTTGTCGTAGAAAAGCTGTAAAGCTGATCATTCAAAACCCAACCAGTGGTAGCGACATCCATCAACACGTTCCCTTCAGTTACGTGAAAAGTGATTGTTTGTGCAGGTTGATGCAATACTGTTGTTTTCTTTACACTAATGACTTCGATCGACGATTCATGAATGCCAAGGTTTTCCGCTGTATTCGCAACTATATTAAATTGAAAAGAAGCAAGTGGATCAGATAAGTGTTTTTGAAGAGGTTCAGACCTGATCACACCAAAGATATTATTACTTGCCCAATCTTGGCCCAGTGCCAAATTCATGAATAACGGTGGCGCTTCCAATTGGCGATCTGACCAAACTCGCCAAACATCATTGATGCCGCACAGGCTCACCTTTGACGCGGCCCCTTTGTAGCAATTGTTTTTCATATCCTGCGCATAGGACCATGTGAAATCATCATTGATCCATACCATATGACCATCGATATTGATGGGCTCTTTTGCGGCCTCTGTGTATGCTGGAAGTGTGAATAATGTGAACAGGCTCGTGAAAATTATACATTTTAAAGGCATTGATAAATACTCTATGAATTTCAATTAGTTACATAATATCCGAGTTAGAACACCCTGTAAATTCCCTCTATAATCGCCCAATCGGTTTGCCTTTGGCACCTTTTTTCTGCGCCAATAAACACAGAAAATCATGCGCCACGGTTGCTGCTGCAATCGCCGTGATTTCGGATACATCGTAGGCTGGAGAAACTTCGACCACGTCCATGCCGACCAAATTTAAGTCACCTAATCCTCGTAACAATTCCAAACCCTGCCACGTGGCCAATCCACCCACAACGGGTGTACCGGTTCCTGGTGCAAAAGCGGGATCAAATCCATCTACATCCCAAGAGATATAAACAGGGCTGTCGCCTGCGCGTTCTTTGATTATCTTCAACGCGGCATCAATTCCATTGCGATGAACCCAAGGGGCCGTCAGTATTTCAAAACCAGCATCGGTATCATTATAAGTTCGCAAGCCAATCTGCGTAGATTTTGATGTATCGATAATACCCTCAGCCGCGGCGCGACCAAACATCGTACCGTGATCAATCCCTGAACCATCACCATCATCCCAAGTATCGCAATGTGCATCGAACTGGATCAATGTGATCGGCCCGTGTTTTTCTGCATGTGCCTTGATTAACGGGTAGGCTATGAAATGGTCACCACCAAGAGTGAGCATTTTTGTATCGGTCGCCAAAATTGCCGCTGCATGATCCTGAATCGTTTGCGCGATCGTGTCGGGGTGGTGTGGATCTAGGTGGCAATCCCCCCAATCTGCAATCGACAGGTTTTCATATAAATTGAATCCAAATGGGAAAGCATCCAATTCTGCCAATTGCACGGATGCTTGGCGAATGGCGCGGGGGCCAAGACGACAGCCTGAACGATATGTGACAGCGCAATCATATGGAATGCCGCTTACTGCTACGTCGACGCCGTTCAAATCCCGGGTGTATTTACGCCGCAGGAACGACAGGGCACCGCCATAAGTCATTTCGTGGGTCATGCCCATCGTCGTGTCAGAACGAAACGCGAAGTCGCCTTTTTTATCGGTCATTTTACAGCCTGCTAAGGTAAGTTTTATATTCGATGGGATGAATTTCGGCGGTGAGTTGTGCAATTTCATCACGGCGTAAGGTTGCGTAAATATCGCGGTATTCGCGACCGAATACATCGGCGGCAAAATCTGATTGCGCGAAATTATCCACACTGCGCGACCAATCGGTTGTTAAGCCTTCGGCCTTGGTTGCGTTTGGGTCGTCCAAAGGAAGTGGTGGTTCTTTGCCATCTTCGATACCTTTTAACATCCCCGCGAGAATGGCCGCAAAAGCCAGATAGGGATTTATATCGGCACCACAAATGCGATGTTCTAACCTTGCTCCTGGGCCCGCGATTTCAGGTAGGCGGATACCAGCGTTTCGGTTGTCTAAGCCCCAATCAGGTGCGCACGGCGCAAACCCACCCTTAAAGAAGCGGCGATAGGAATTCATATGGGGGGCAAAAATCGCCTGACAATCACGCATGGTGTCCAACACACCTGTGACAGCGTGTTTCAATTTGGGTGATACATCACCACCTGCATCGAAAATATTGTTACCGTCATCATCCAAAATCGAAGCATGTAAGTGCATGCCATTGCCAGGATGGTTGGCATATGGCTTGGCCATAAAGGTTGCTTCCATGCCATGTTGTTCGGCGACACCGCGCACCACACGACGAAATAAAACAGCTGTATCAGCGGCGGACAAAACGTCATCCGTGTGATGGAAGTTGATTTCAAATTGACCCGGGCCGAATTCTGCAATCATGACATCTATTGGTAGCTCCAATTTATGAGAGGCCTGTTGAATTGCCCGCAAAAGCGTTTCAGAGCGGGACAACACTTCGAGATCATAGTTTTGCGCGTCTGGTGTGCGATCAGGTGGGGTCGGAGCATCAGACACATCTGCGCGTTTGGTCAAAATATAGAACTCGAGTTCACAGGCCGCAACTGGATGAAGACCACGCGCTTTGAAGCGGTCCAGTGTGTTCGCTAAAATTTGGCGTGGCGATAAAAATGAAATTGGCCCATTCATTTCGTGCATTTCGACCAACACTTGCGCGACGTTGCCTTCGGCCCATGGAACAGGTTTTAAAGTACCTGCGATTGGGTGCAACGTTCCGTCGGGATCGCCCGCAACAATTCCCAGACCCGTTTCGGGAATTTCAAAACCAAAGATGTTTGGTGCATAAGTTGATAAAGGAATCCTAACCTGACCTTTGACCAGTTTGGACACTTCGCTGGATGGTAGCCACTTGCCACGAAGGACTGCATTTAAGTCACATAACATCAAATCAATACGTTCTGGTTTGCCGTATTTTGCGCAGTACGCATCGTATTCTGTCATAAAATCAGTCATTTGGATCACTTTGTACTTGTTTCATAAGTCCGGTTTAAAAATGTGATACCATTTTTCCTAGCACTTGTCCAAAAATGTGATATCATTTTGAAGAAATAAATTTATAGGCTCTCATGACTGATAATGACAAAGCAAAATGGATGACAGAATTGCCACGTGCATTTCTGGAACACAAAGGCACACGCCGTTTGGACGAGGTTGAGAGCATCATTCCTGACATTGTTGGAATGTCGCGGGGAAAAACGATGCCGGCGCATAAGTTTGACGCCACCGGAACCACATTTTTGCCAATTTCACTGTTTTACCAAACGATATCTGGTGAATACGTAGATATGGATGAGATCGAAAACCAATGGATGGAACAGGACATTGTTTTACGTCCAGATATGTCCACTGCTACGGCTGTGCCGTGGTCTGTGGATGCTTCAGTTCAGATTATCAACAATATTGAAACCCGTGATGGTGATGATTTACCGATTGCGCCACGCAATGTATTGCGCCGCGTTATGGCGTTGTATGCGGCCAAGGGCTGGCGTGCTGTTGTTGCACCTGAACTTGAATTTTACTTAACGAAACCAAACACTGATCCAACTGATGACATTCAACCACCTGTCGGGCGCACTGGCCGCATTGGCGCGCGCCAACAGGCATTCTCTATGGTGGCTGTGGATGAATTTGGCGATGTGATCGATACAATTTATGATTACACCGAAGCCCAAGGTTTGGAGATCGACACGATTATCCAAGAGGGTGGTGCAGGTCAGATTGAAATCAACCTTATGCACGGCGATCCCATGGTTTTGGCAGACCAAGTATTTTACTTTAAGCGGACAATCCGAGAAGCTGCGTTAAAGCACGGTGTTTTTGCAACGTTCATGGCGAAACCAATGAGGGACCAACCAGGGTCAGCAATGCATATTCATCAGTCAATTGTGGATGCTAAAACGGGGCAAAATATTTTCTCTAAGGCTGATGGCACGCCTACGGATACATTTTACCATTTTATTGGTGGCTCACAAAAGCATCTTCAAAATGCGATCCCACTGTTAGCGCCGTATGTAAATTCATACCGTCGTTTGGCAGGCGCATATTCTGCGCCATCGAATTTGGAATGGGCGGCGGATAATCGAACCACCGGTATTCGTATTCCAATTTCTGGACCCGATGCACGCCGCGTTGAAAATCGCGTAACGGGCAGTGATGCCAACCCATATTTAGCAATCGCGGCTAGTTTGGCTGCGGGGTATTTGGGTATGATTAATGGTACGATGCCACGTGATGCAGTGAACAAAGAGATATTTGAAACGGACGATGGATTGCCACATTCATTGTTTGCGGCCTTGACGTTGTTTGAGGAAGATACCGAACTACAAGAAGCACTGGGCACCGAGTTTTGTACACTTTATCGTCACATTAAAAATGCGGAATTGTTGGAATATCAACGTGAAATTTCGCCTTGGGAACGTGAACATTTGTTGTTGAATGCTTAACCGATGGATTTGTTAACTGCGAATGACAAGCAGGGGAAATACCCTGAATCATACTATGCGGCGCATGCAACGCAAATGGCGGAATTTCCGAGGCTTTCCAATGATGTACAGGTCGATGTTTGTGTGGTTGGCGCAGGTTTTACAGGGCTTTCGGCGGCATTGCATTTAGCTAAATCGGGTTACTCTGTCACGATTTTGGAGGCGCAGCGCATTGGTTTTGGCGCCTCGGGGCGTAACGGTGGACAAGTGTCTGGTGGACAGCGCATGGACCAAGAAGGTTTGGAGCGTATGCTGGGTGATAATCATGCCCATGCACTGTGGGATATTTCACAACAATCCGTTGATTTGGTGCGTGAACTGTCATCCGACATGGACGACTGTGGCGTTGTTGATGGCATTATTCACGCAGCACATCGCCCGCGCTACGTCGGCGAAGAGCATGCCTATACGGAACATCTTTTGAACAAATATGGATATGACAAAATCCGTAATCTGTCGCGAGATCAAATGCGCGATTTAGTCGATAGTCCTGCCTATTATGGTGGGACATTGGACATGGGTGCGGGGCACATTGATCCCCTGCGCTATGCACTTGGTTTGGCGCGTAAATGTGTGGAGTTAGGCGTTGCTATTTATGAACAATCCAAAGTTCTGGATATTCAAACGGGCGATCCTGCAGTGGTTAAAACCGACAAAGGAACCGTTCGGGCGAAATATACACTGCTTGCGTGCAATGGGTATCTTGGACGTTTGAACAACCGCGTGGCAGCACGGGTGATGCCGATCAATAATTTCATTCTGGCGACAGAACCAATGTCAAAAGAAGCACAAGACGCGTTAATAAAGAACAACCACGCAGTGGCTGACAGCAAGTTCGTGGTGAATTATTTTCGTTTCAGCGCAGATCGGCGTTTATTGTTCGGTGGTTCTGAAAGCTACGGTTATAAATTTCCACGTGATATTGCGGCGGCGGTACGCAAGCCGATGTTGAAAATTTATCCCCAACTGAAAAACACGCGTATTGATTATGCGTGGGGCGGGACGTTGGGAATAACAATGAACCGTATGCCTCATTTTGAACGTCTATCGGGCAATGTTTTATCTGCCAGTGGGTATTCAGGGCACGGTGTGGCCATGGCGACAATGGGTGGAAAAATGGCGGCTGATGCGATACGCGGTCAGGCCGAACAGTTTGATTTCATGGCTGACGTACCGACGCCACGTTTTCCAGGTGGGGCTATGTTACGTTCACCGATGCTGGTTTTGGCGATGTTGTGGTATTCGATGCGGGATCGCTTGTGAAAACAGAAAATCAAAGCTCAATATAACGTTCCTTCTAGGATGAACTCGGCTTGAGCTGGAGCTGGTATTTGCCTCGGTTTGCTATTTTGCTGTCATTAGATTAAGTCATCCATTCTACAAAAATTCATAGAATTTACGGAGAATACCTTGTCAGCTTCAAATATAGATCACAGCGATTATTTTACTGAACCCGTTGCCACATTCGGCGATCGGCTGGAAGCAGCGAGAGAAGCAAAAGGTTTGACCCGCGAAAGCATGGCAGAAAAACTGGGTGTTCGTGAAAAGACGATTAAAAACTGGGAAAACGATGGTGCTATGCCACGTGGAAACAGGATTCAAATGCTGGCTGGGATGCTGAATGTGTCCATGGTTTGGTTGATATCAGGCGAAAGCAATGGAACCAATAATGTTGCAGAAACCCATTTGCGCCCGACCGGTGTGAATGATGCTTTGGGAGAAATTGCGCAATTGAAGACAATTCTGTCAGGTGCATTTGATAAACTGACCGAGCTTGAAGCGCGACTGCAAGACGTTAACTAAATTATTCCTTCCAAAAGTAATCGCGTATTGGTGGCGTTCATCAATACGGGATTACCGCCAACACTTGGGTCTTTCAACGCACCGGCAACGATACGATCGATGTCTGGATTTTCGATGCCCAGTTGACGCAGTGTTTTTGGAATTCCTAAAGATGCATTTAAGTCATCCACATATGAACAAAAACCATCAAACCCACCAGTAATGCCAAGATAGTTTGCAGCGTGTCCCAAGATATCTTCTATCGCGGGTTTATTGAACTGTAGCACTGCTGGCATGCAGACCGCGTTCGTGGTGCCGTGATGTGTATTATACAGCGCGCCAATGGGATGAGATAAAGCGTGGATCGCACCCAACCCTTTTTGAAAAGCGGTGGCCCCCATCGATGCCGCAGACATCATATGCGCGCGTGCTTCGATGTCGGTGCCATCTGCATAAGCGCGGGGAAGGTACTCTTTGACTAAACGCATACCTTCAAG
>DKMK01000027.1 GCA_002469545.1 Rhodobacterales bacterium UBA7416
CTTGTAGCTACTCTTGGTTTTGCTGAACCCAATGCTGAGGGACGGGTCTTTGAGCCATTTTACATAGAGGTCGAGTATAAGAACTCTCAGGCCCTCCTTAACTGTTCGTTTGGGCTTACGATTACCCTTGTCCTTGGATTCTAGGGTGGAGATGCCGCTTTACCGTCTATGTTCTAGCTAAGCGTTCATTTTTTCGAAAACCAATAGCTTAATGTTTGACCTACACCCGCAGTTAACACACCAATAAGAATTTTAAATTCACCCATCAAAGAATTTTCACCAGATTTCATGTTGAGAGTATCACTAATTTCGACGAAAAAAATGCCGCCTAGTATTAAAAAGTAACCTAATATCAATGTAAAACTCAAAATCAGTGGGGCTGAAGGGTTTGATTGGATTGATGAATCTTTTTTAATTTTTACATCGTTATCGGCAGGTTTCTCATAGCGTTTGAGGTCAATGCCCATTTCGACCATTCTTGAAGAAAACTCTGAATCAATTTCTTTTAGGTTTTCATAATTGAGGGAATCTTCCACGTAAGTTTGCAATAGTATTAATTCGTCAACACAGAGATCTGATGGTTTCAAATCTGCTTTGAATAATATGAACTTGATAGCTGTACCTTTGAATGGACCTTTAAAGGCGAGACTAAGATTAGGTGCTATTGGAGGGTGCCAGAGCACTTCACCGCAACGCTCGTGGGGCATCACTCGGCTAGGTCCGCCAATAAGCTCACCTATGGGCTCTACTCGGCGGGTATCAGTGATGCGCAGAAGCGGAAGATCATCGAAGGGGTGAGGTTGCCTGATCTGTGAGAATCAACGTTGAACATGAAGCCGATGACGCCGCCCCATGTCCCTTGTCAGGCATGGAGCGGCGGGGACGAAATTCCCTCTCGAACAACCAAAAATGCTCACACGAAAAGACACACAAAAGGCACCCCATAAAGCCATCAACCAAATAAGCCGAGCTCTCTCTTAGCTTAAGCCGCCATTGGCACCAAAAACCCTGACGACAGACATTGATCTTTGACTTAGAAGCTAACAGACAGCTTCATACCAAGTGTCGTAACCGAGTTGTCGCCGAACGTGACGTCATCGCCGCCACCCAATTCAGAGTCATTGCCATACCAAGTCGCAGAATTGTAAACGCGGTGTGAAACACCACCCGAAATGGCCATGCCGTTGTTCAATGTGTATTTACCGCCCAACGAAATCGCAGTTGATCCACCCGTTGGCGCAAGTAAGCTGGCGTCATCGCCATCGCCCGTGTCCACGCTGGCAGAAAGCGACGCCGAAAAACTATCCGAAAATTTACGCCCAACACCCAAAGTATATGTCGTTGAGTTGTCAAAGTCGGACAGTTGCGCGTTGCCATAGGCCGCAGAAATCTTAACTTGGGCATCTTCCCATTTAGCGTGACGGATTGAACCGAAAACCAAAGTGTTTGCCGCAACACCTGATTGGAATTCCAACATCAAAACTTCTGGAGTTTTGATTTGGCCTGGGCCAGTATTTGCGCCAATGGTTTCCGCAATTACACTTGGATCAAACGTGGCTTCGGATTCATATGTCCCCACAACACGCAACGCTATTTCGGGGATTTCATACGAAGCACCAACGATAAAGTTTGTGTCGCTAGCGCGTGTCAGTGAAACATCGCCATCAACAGCGCCACCAGAAGCAGCCGACAAAGGTACAGAAACATCAGCCGTCCCGCTAACCGTTTGGTATTTCAGGGCAGCAATCGCAGACACACGATCTGTAATCTTATATCTAGCCATTGATGTAACAGCCGTTGAACCTAAATTTGCGCGCAACGAAGTAATACCTGCATAGGCACCGCCGCCAGTTGCAAAATCATCATAATCGACATCAACACCAAATGGGTTGTTGTTGGATGAAATGGCCACAGACAGTTTGTCATTTAAATCAGTTTTAAAACTGAACTGAGTCGTCGTAAAGCTTTGGGTAACGTTCATGCCCCCAGCGAGACCGAGTAAAAGGTTTGCGTTGGGTCCAATAGATGGTGCGGTCGAAGCATATGACAGCTCTGCATAAGATCCTTTTTCAAACAGTGTACTAGTGCCGGTCGTTGCGCGGTCCATTCCACCAGCTGTCGCCATTGAGGTCGTTGCCAGTAGAACAGCAACTACTGTGTTGATTTTAAGGCTCATAATCTAATTCCCGAAGTTAAAGTACGCGCTTCGTCAGCATACTCCCGTGAGCTGCAATACCGACTGGATTAGCATCATTTAAATCACGCCGGGACGGTGCGCGTCAAACAATACCTTAAGTAAGTCAGCATTACTTTGAGTAGTGTTGCTTAAATGGCAAAGCTAAGCAAACAAGTTGTGCCTGCCTAACTCTTTTGATTATCGCGATGATCAATCGCAAACCCATTTCATCGTATGGAAACTCTACTCGAAGCTTTGCATTGGCACCCACACAAACCCTTGCAGGCAGTTGTGGAACGCTTGGTGGCTTGCCTGGGTCAACAACAAGACACCAACCTGATCATCAACCAGTTTACGCTGCTGCGCCTTCTAGGTCTCGTTCTGCTTGCCAACATCAGCCGTTGCACGCACTTCATCGACCATTCCGTCAACCTAGGGGGCATTTATGTCCCCCTGATATTATAACCAACAAGACATAAATGCGTTCTGTGTTAAAAAATTTAAGCTGGTGGCATGCCCAAAAGGACCGTTTTCTGGACCGTTTTATATTTTTAAATCAAAATAAGTAACTGTAATTAAATATAAATATGCAAAGTTCGACGTCCTCTTCTGGGCACCACTTGCCTCAGGATTCCCTTATTTATATAGTGTTTTTGGGTGTACTTTGGGAAGTTTCGTACCAAATTAGCC
>DKMK01000102.1 GCA_002469545.1 Rhodobacterales bacterium UBA7416
CAAATAACTGTGCGGCCCATCCGCCAAATGAACGCCACGGCGTTCCAGTTGCGTAAGGAAAAATGATCGATGCACCATCTTGCTGGTCAGTGCCGTGGCGATTGAAACGGCAACCATCACCGCCAATCCAGCTTGCCAATCACCGGTCAACTCGATCACAATCAAAGTCGTTGAAATCGGCGCACCCAATACAGCCGCCGCAACCGCACCCATCCCTGCAAGGGCATACAGCGTCTCGTCTCCTTCTACCGATGGAAACACAGAAACCGCAATCGCGCCAAAGGCTAAACCAGTCAACGCACCCATCATCAAAGCTGGCGAAAACACCCCGCCGCCCATGCGACCAGCCAACGTAATAACCACGGCCAATGCTTTGACACAAGCGAACAAAATGGCAGTTCCTAACAGCAATTCACCACTTAACGCATGCGATGTTGTTTCATAACCAACGCCAATAATGTGCGGAAATTGCAATGCAATGATGCCCAACAATGCCCCCGCAAACGCAGGGCGCATCCATGTGGGAAACCCAAACTTTGCTTGTGCGTGGTCACCAACATCTTCGGCCCAAAATATTGCACGGATCAATGCAACTGCAACAAATGCACAGACCGCGCCTAACAAGACATATGCCGGTAATTCCACATAAAAATCACGTGTATGAACAGGCAAAATAAATTCAGTAATATTGCCAAAATACAATCGGCTGACCACGCTACCAGCAACTGCGGCAATTAAAATCGGCGCTAATGCATGCACAGCATAGTGGCGTAAAACCACCTCCATCGCGAACAAAGCACCCGCTAGTGGCGCATTGAATGACGCCGCCACGGCCGCCGCAACGGCACAGCCCATTAGATCGCGCGCCGTCACAGCATCCGCCTTAATCAGTCGCGAAATTTTAGAACTGATCAACGCCCCAAAATGCACAACAGGCCCTTCACGCCCCGTTGATCCACCAGTGGACAACGTAATCAACGACGCAAACGCCGATGCTAATCCTGCGCGACCCTCAACCTTACCATCATGAATTGCGGCCCCTTCAATCACATGAGCCACCGAGCGCGCACGCCCATCTGGCGTGAAACGGTGCAAAATCAATCCAACCAAAAGACCCCCAAAAACGGGCAACCCCATAACCAAAAACCACGGTAATTCACGCGCCGCAGATGCTAACATCACATCGCTCTCGCCGTACAACTGCGTTTGCAACCACGCAATCGTCAACCGAAACCCCAGCGTAGCAAAGCCAGCAGCAATACCAATTACCAGCGCAATGATCCAAAATTGAAGCTGTCCGGGACCATGTTTTCGTAATGAAATGAACGGAGCCCTTAAGTGCGAAATCACACGATCTATTTTCGGATTATTCACCGCACCGCCCCTTTAAATATGCCCGCCTCTACGATAGCGTTGCGCAAACGGAGAGCCTTATGAGCGATATTGCAGCAGCCATCACAGAAATTAAAGCATTACTTGGCGATCGGATGAATACATCCAAATCCATGCGTGATCTCCACGGCCAAAACGAAGCTTATTTTGATCACATGCCCCCCGACGGTGTCGCCTTCCCGCGCACCACCCAAGAAGTGTCGGACATTGTAAAAGCCTGTGCAAAACATGCCTGCCCAATCATTCCATGGGGTGTTGGCACATCCCTAGAGGCACATGCCCTGCCCATCCACGGTGGCATAACGATTGATATGACAGAAATGAACCAAGTCTTAAACGTCTTGGACCAAGATCTGTTAGCTGTCGTTCAACCAGGCGTCACCCGCGAATCTTTGAACGCAGAACTGCGTGCCACCGGTTTGTTTTTCCCCGTCGACCCAGGTGCAAACGCAACCCTTGGCGGCATGACGGCAACGCGTGCATCTGGCACGACCGCCGTGCGATACGGCACCATGCGCGAAAATGTATTCGCCATGGAAGTGGTGATGCCAGACGGGCGCATTGTGCGCACAGGCACACGCGCGAAAAAATCGTCAGCGGGTTATGATTTAACCAAACTCTTCATCGGCAGCGAAGGCACATTGGGCATTATCACCGAATTAACCCTGCGCCTTCAGGGTCAACCAGAAGCAATCGCAGCCGCCGTTTGTGATTTCCCCACAATCAACGACGCGGTGAACGTTGTCATCACAGCCGTGCAAATGGGCATTCCCATGGCCCGTATGGAATTGATCGACGAAACTTCGATCCGTGCAATCAACGCATATTCAAATTTCGATTACCCGACTGTCCCACACCTGTTCATGGAATTTCACGGGTCAGACGTTGGCGTCAAAGACCAATCAGAATCCATGGCATCAATAATCAGCGAATTCGGCGGCGGTGACTTTCAGTGGTCGACAAAAACAGAAGATCGCAATCGATTATGGGCCGCACGTCACCAAGCATACAATGCAACCAAAGCATTGTTTCCGGGCCAACTCGGCATGTCGACTGACATCTGTGTCCCAATTTCAAAACTGGCACAAGCAATCGAAGACACTCAAAATGATTTAAACGAATGCGGGGTCACGGCGGCGATCATCGGCCATGTCGGCGATGGAAACTACCACACCCTTATGTTCAGCGATCCAAACCATCCAGAACAGCTGGCATTGAACAAACAATTGGCACACCGGATGGCCGAACGCGCACTTGAAATACATGGCACTGTTACGGGCGAACATGGGATCGGTGTGGGAAAAATGAAATATATGGCCCAAGAACACGGCGATGCGTTGTCATTGATGGTCGATATCAAACGCGCGTTTGATCCACAAAACATCATGAACCCAGGTAAAATGGTCCCAATGAACTAAAGTAACGCTTGCGCCGCAGCACGTGCCTGTGGCGTGATTGTATCGCCTGCTAACATCCGTGCGATTTCGTCAATGCGCTGATCGGTGTCCAATTTAACAACAGTTGAAAATGTTGCGCCATCACGTACTGACTTGCTGACTTGCCAGTGATGCGCACCTTTGGCTGCCACTTGTGGGCTGTGCGTTACGACCAAAACTTGGGCCTTGGACGCAATTTCAGACAAACGTTGTCCAACAGCGGCGGCTGTCGCACCGCCAACACCACGGTCAATTTCATCGAAAATCATCGTCAAACCTTCGGCGCGGCGCGTCAAACAGACCTTCAGTGCCAATAAAAAACGCGATAGCTCGCCACCAGATGCAATTTTATTGATCGGACCTGCGGGTGCGCCCGGATTGGTTGCCACCATAAAAGTAACGTTATCAATACCATCTGACCCAGCCATTGCTGTTTCAACTTCTGTCACAAACACAGCCCGCTCTAACTTCAACGGCGCCAATTCGCCCGCCATTGCAGTTTCCAATTCCTGTGCAGCCTTATGTCGTGCCAATGACAATGCATCAGCTTCTTGATCATAATCCGCCTGCGCCTGTAATAACTGTTTTTCCAAGGCGTCGATTTCGCCCGCACCTAAATCAATCGCCTGCAATTTCTGGGCGATACCCGCGCCGAACGCAGCCAAATCATCGGGCAAAACACTGTGCTTTCGTGCCAATGCACGAATTGCAAACAACCGCTCTTCAACTTGTTCTAATTCATGGGGATCAAAATCCAACGCCTGAAGACATGTTTCAACACCGTGCTGTGCTTCGGACAATTCAGACACTGCACGTCCAAGCGCGGCAATCGCCCCACTCAAACGCCCCTCTGATTGATCCAACGCCCCATCCAACCAACGGTTCGCATCATTCAACAAGCCCTCGGCTCCATCCAAACTTAACGCTTGTGCCGCCTTTGTTATATCTTCGCGAATTTTTTCGGACCCTTGCATCAACCGACGCTTTGCATCCAACGTCTGATCTTCACCTGCAACCGGGTTTAAAACCTCTATCTCGTCAAAGGAATGTCGCAGATATTCTTGGTCTAGCTTTGCTGCTTCCAATGCCGCACGCGATACGTCCAACGACTTGGTAATCGCATGGCGTGCTTTATATGCTTGCCGTACAGGCGTTAAATCATGACCCGCAAATGCATCCAACAAATCACGATGCCCACGCGGGTTTAGCAATCCGCGATCATCATGTTGACCATGCAACTCCACCAACGTCTCTGACAGTTGGCGCAAAATTTCACCCGAACACCGTCGATCATTCACATACGCCGTCTTGCGTCCATCACGCGCATTCGTACGACGAAGTATCAACTCTTCTGACGACGGCAATCCCGCATCAGCCAAAATCTTATGTGCTGGATGCGTTGGTGCCAGATCAAACCAAGCAGTCACTTCACCTTGGTCAGCGCCACTGCGCACCAAATCCGCACGACCACGCCAGCCCAAAACGAAACCCAAGCTGTCCAACAAAATTGATTTACCTGCACCAGTTTCACCTGTCAGCACGTTCAATCCAGACTGAAAATCCAATTCCAGCCGATCAATCAGCAACATATCTGTGATGTGAAGACCGCGCAGCATCGCGGGTTATAGCCATTGCCCTTTGGCAACACGACGCCAAATCGTGCGTAACCACTTCGTGGCGCGCCTATCACCTGCCTCGGTCGACAAACCTTGGCCCGTCAGCAATACGTGACTATCTTTGAACCAATCAGAGGCCGCAAAGTTATGCCCCAAAATCGCCCCAGCCGTCTGCGCATCCGCAGTCAGGCCCAATGATAAATAAGATTCAACCAAACGATGTAATGCTTCGGGTGTGTGTGATGTTGTTTGGAATTCTTCAACAACGACACGGAAACGGTTGATCGCAGCGCCAAAATGTCCGCGCTTCAGGTAATAGCGCCCGATTTCCATTTCCTTGCCGGCCAGATGGTCCAAAGCCAGATCAAACTTCAACAATGATGTCGTTGCATATTCGCTATCTGGGTAACGCTCAATCACTGTACGCAGTGCTTGCAATGCTTGGAACGTCACACCTTGGTCACGGCTCACGTCGTCAATTTGGTCGTAAAAGCTAAGCGCCATCAAATACTGTGCATATGGTGCATCTTGATCCGCAGGATAGAAATCCAAATAACGCTGCGCATCTGCGCGGCTTTGTTCGTAATTGCCATCTTGATGGTTGGAAAATGCAGACATAATCAACGCACGTTTGGCCCATTCAGAATAAGGATACAAACGTTCCACATCGGCGAACAGAACTGCCGCATTGTCGGCTTTGCCACGCGCTAATTCTGCCTCAGCAGACTCAAATATTTGTTGTGGGGGCTGATCAGCCAACGGCGCTTCTTTTTCGGCCTGTCCACAAGATGACACAACGAAAGAAACGACGAGCAAAGGCCATATAATTTTGCTCGTATTCATGCGCATAAAGTCATTCCTGTGTATTCGGCGTTCGAAAATTCAACGCCTTGCTGTCGTGTCTTAACATATTTTGAGGAAAGGAAAAACGGATTCAAGCGTTTAATCGTCAAAAACTGGAATTGGATGCTGCTTGGGCGTCTTACTGCACAAAATCCGCGGCAGAAATGTCTGCACCAGGCAGGTCATGACTGATATCTTGGCTGCATTCGATCATTTCCCACGCATCCGGTTGTGCAAACAACGCGCGCAAGATTAGATTGGTTGCCTTATGACCCGCACGCTTACCTTTGTATGCGCCCAAAATCGGTGCACCAGCCAAATATAAATCGCCCAACGCATCCAACATTTTGTGGCGAACACATTCGTCTTCGCGACGGAAACCTTCAGGGTTCAAAACAACGTCTTGATCCACAACAATTGCATTATCCAAGCTGCCACCACGCGCCAGACCCATAGATTGTAGGTAATCCACGTCCGCGCGACGCACAAACGTACGACAATTCGACAATTCACGTACAAATGAACCATTTGCCATGTTCAATGTTTTCAACTGACGCCCAATTGCCGCCGCATCGAAATCAATCTCAAAATCAATTTCAAGGTTATCAGCAGGCGATAAGCTGACTTCAACATCATCAAAGGCCACATGAACTGGCTTTAGGATGCGAATGGCGCGAATTGGTGCATCCAATGGCTGAACACCAGCGCGTAAAATCTCAGCCACAAAAGGTGCCGCCGAACCGTCCATGATTGGAACTTCAGGTCCGTCGATATCGATCAATGCGTTGTGAATGCCTGTACCTGCCAAAGCAGCCATCAAATGTTCAATTGTGGACACTTCTACGCCGTCTTCATTTGCAATACGCGTACAAAGCTGCGTGTCATTAACCGCATCGTAACGCGCGGGAATTAAATTATCACGATCAACAATGTCTGAACGACGAAACCAAATTCCATATTCTGCTGATGCAGGGGTGATTTTCAAACGCGCAGGTGCGCCTGAATGCAATCCAGCACCAGTCATATGGATGGTCTTTTTAACAGTCGTTTGCATGTGATCCCTAATCGTATTCAAGACAGTATTGGTTATCTTAGTACGGTTTTCGGTCAAATCACTCAATTCACGCTTTGTGACTGAATCTAACAGAATCTGTAATATTGGGCTCAGCCCAACAAAAAAGGCGCGAAAAACCGCGCCTTTTATTAACATTTATTTAAATTTACCTACTGAAACCGGCTTAATTAGCCTGACGACGTAGGAATGCAGGCACTTCGACTTGGTCGTCGTTTGCGTCCATTTCTTCGTACTCGCCGTGGAATTGTGGTTCTTGGCTCATGGATGGTTGTTCACGAACAGCAGGCTCTGCCGCAGCAGACCCAGTCATTCTAGAAATCAAACCGCCCAAAACACCGCGGCGCTCTGGTTGATCAGCTGCCAAAATATCAGCACGTTGCTGTTCTTCAGTGATCCGCAAAGGCTGTTGCTTTGGTTGCTTTTGCACAGCAGCACTTAAACGCGCCATTGTTTCGTCACTTGGACCTGCTGCGCTCTCGACCACAGGACGATAAAACGTTGGTTCAGGTTCTGCTGACGCTTGATAAACGGGCTCGGCAGGTGCTTGATACGCAGGCTCTGGTAAATCATCATATGCCGCGGCAGGTTGCGCAACTTGTGGCGCAGGTTCTGCCATTACTGGCTCGTCAAAAAACGATGGCTCAGGTGCTGCTTGTGCAACCGGCGCTTCTGCGAATACTTCTGGCATAGGCGCTGGAACGGCAACTGGTGACGCCAACTCTTCGACTTTCAAAGGCAAAGGCGATTTCAATGTGCGACGTGGCACAGGTGTTTCGCTTGCATTTTCAGCAGCATCAATACCCGTTGCAACAACAGACACACGAATTTGACCGTCCAATGTTTCATCCAATGCAGACCCCACAAGGATGTTCGCATTTGGATCAACCTTATCGCGGATGCGATTTGCGGCTTCGTCCACTTCAAACAACGTCAGATCAGAACCACCGGTGATGTTGATCAACACACCTTTGGCGCCGTCCAATGAAATTTCATCCAACAATGGGTTATTAATTGCTTGCTCTGCGGCTTGGATCGCACGATCTTCACCAGCGGCTTCGCCAGTACCCATCATTGCTTTGCCCATCTCGTCCATGACAACGCGGATGTCTGCAAAATCAAGATTGATAATTCCGGGGCGGACCATCAAATCGGTCACACCCTTAACGCCTTGGTACAACACATCATCCGCCAAGCTGAACGCCTCGGTGAATGTTGTTTTCTCGTTGGCAATACGGAACAAGTTTTGGTTCGGAATGATGATCAACGTATCGACAACGGACTGCAGTGTTTCAACACCGTCATCCGCTTGACGTGCGCGTTTAAGACCTTCGAATTGGAATGGCTTTGTGACAACACCAACAGTCAGAATGCCCAATTCACGCGCAGCTTGCGCAATGATTGGTGCCGCACCCGTGCCTGTACCACCGCCCATACCGGCCGTGATGAAACACATGTGGCTTCCAGCCAGATGATCAACGATTGTCTCGATGCTCTCTTCAGCAGCTTTTGCACCCATTGCTGGTTGCGCGCCTGCGCCCAAACCTTCAGTTGCTTTTTCACCCAACTGAATGCGCACCGCCGCTTTGGACAGTTGCAACGCTTGCGCGTCTGTGTTGGCCACAATGAAATCAACCCCATCAAGGTTTTTATCAATCATGTTGTTAACTGCATTGCACCCTGCGCCACCAACACCAAATACGGTGATTTTAGGACGTAGGTCCGCTACTTCGGGAATCTGGAGATTCAGAGTCATGGTCTGTCCGCCTGTTTTTATACTGCTGCTCTGCCGCTTTTTGCGACTTATTATTCCCCATCTTACCAAAGTGATTCGCACTCGTCACGAAAAATCGTACCAAATGCAGGGGTTAGCACCAAAATAATTACTATTTGGCGGATTTTGGCTGATCTATTTCTTTACAAAACGCGGCAAACCAATCCACGTAGCGCCTGTATCGACCTATTTCAAATCGCTCACACAGCCCAAAACACGCTCCATGCCACCAAATGAACTTAACGCCATTGCGCCAGCCTTATCAATTGCGGCTTGGGTCACTTTGCCCGAAAACGTGGCATCCGGCAAAATAACGGTCACAGCATTTTTGATACCATACCCATAGGTTTCGCGCCGCGTTTGAGGCACATCCGTGCGCGATCCAAGTCGCTGTAGCAATGCAACCGAACCTTCGCCCAGCCCAAATGATGGGCCTGTATCACCGACCACTGCGAACACTGATTTGCCTGTTTTGGGATCAATAACGACCGCCAAATCTTTCAAACCCATCCCAATATTTCTAAACTTCTTGCCACCTGGACGGATAATGAAATTCGTTTCCAAACTGTCCAAATACCGCTCCTGCTCACAGGTTCCAAAACTGCTGTCTGCAACCATCGACGTGGTGGAAACGAAAAATCCTGCATACTTACCAGTCTTATTTAAACACGGAACGGCTTGCGCTTGATCATGTGTTGCAACGCCATAAAAACGCATCCGGGCACCACCCTCTTGCGTCCAATTTTGCGCCTTTGCAGTCTTGTATGTATCAACCAACTGTGAACACTGCGCCGGCCCAAACTTTTCGCCCGCAGCACTATAAGCATTCGCACCATTGCAAATTGTATTGATCGCCAACCCTTTGCCACCATACAAATCGTCAGGGTGATATGAATTTGGTGCACCATCGGTATTCACAGCATAATTCGCCTTAAACGCAATCGCGCCCTTACCGTCGTAAATCACAGTTCGGGTACCATCGTGCTTCGTCTTATGCGCTAAACTTTGCCCCATACCACACACACCGGCCCCAAGATTTACAGCTGACGTCACAGGGCGCGCTGGCTCAACTGCGGCTGTTTGATCAACCGTTGGCTTAACGGGTTCAACTGGATCAGGCACACAGGCGGAAACGAAACTAACTAAAATGGGTAAAAGATACAGTGAATTATTCATGAAAACCTCAATACAAATACAAATAACAATGCACTAAAGATGGCCCAATTCGCGCAGTTAAGCAAACTTTTTGACCTACCGCAAAAACTTGACTGAAATTCGCCTGATCAAAATACCGGAACCTACCAGTTTTCCTTAACCCACTGCATCGCGCGTTTCATCGGCTTCGCACCAATGCGTTGTGCAGGACTGTCAAAGTCCCAACATTCATCTTGTGGATGCGCCGCATATAACGCCAACCCAACGGGTGCCGCGTAATCTGGCCCTGTCGCGGCTTGTGGCAAACCATGCACCCGCAACGGTCGACCCAATCGCACTTGTTGCCCTAAAATTCGGCTCGCCAATCCTTCCATCCCTGGAATTTGGCTGGCCCCACCAGTCAAAACAATCCGCTGACTTGGCAATGTATCAAATCGAGCAGCTTGTAATTTGTGATGCACTTCTTCCAAAATTTCTTCGACACGTGGACGAATAATTCCGATGATTTCGGAACGGGTAAATTGACGTCGATCGTGATCCCAATCACCCGTTTGCCCATCAACATCGATCATGTCACGATCATCCATAGACGTCGCAACAACGCCGCCATGAATACACTTGATGCGCTCGGCTGTATTGCGTGGCACTTGTAAACCCAGCGACAAATCTGATGTCACGTGATCCCCACCAATGCGCACTGAATCCGCAAAAATCATGTGTTTGCGTAAAAACACAGATACCGATGTCGACCCACCGCCAATATCAATACACGCCGCACCCAACTCTTGTTCATCCTCAACCAATGACGAAATCGCAGACGCATATGCAGACGAAACAACACCCGCCAATTCCATATCGCAACGCTTCACACAGGCCATCAAGTTTTGTAAAACCCGCGTATCAATCGTCAACAGATGCATATCTACAGATAACAAATGCCCGATTTGACCACGTGGATCAGACAGCGATGGATTTTGATCCAACGCAAAATTCACAGGCATCGCATGAATTGCTTCACGGCCCTCGCCAAAATAAGGCGTGTCACAAGACGCCAAAACGCGACCGATATCCATATCCGTCACGGACCCAGTTTCAACTTCGACTTCGCCAGCCAATCCGTATGATCTTGGGCGTGCGCCTGAAAAACATGCGATCACATGATCCACACGCACATTCGCCATCTTTTGCGCACCCTGAACAGCAGTCCGCACCGCGCGTTCAGTTTCTTCCATTGTTGAAATTTCACCCAACTTAACACCACGCGAACGGGTTTTTGCCACACCGATCACACGAAATGATCCATGATTGGCAATCGCACCCATACCAGCAGAGGCATTCATCTGAACTGACGGATCGAACTGTAAAATCATACAAACGATTTTCGACGTTCCCACATCCAAAATGGCAACAACACCGCGTTGCAGTGCGGCGCGACGTTTTTGGCGCATGGCTTTTTGGGTCTCGTACAGGCTTTGCATCAGATCACTCTATTCATTGGTCGCGTTTACGCGGATGATTTCAGTTGCGACATCAGTCAATCGCAATATCGGGCGGGTGGCGTCGCGCATGTCGATGGTCACAACATCACGCGCCAAAATTTGCTGTGCGGCATTTAATGCCAACACACGGTTTAATGCTTCTGCGGCATTCGCTTCGGGTAGTTGGATCGTTTGACCACGATCCAAAATCATGTCCCAGCGGCGCATACCCATGCGGCGCAATCCACGTAGCCGACCTGCAATTGGTTTCGCCAAGGCGTATAATTCCAACGCTTCGTCAATATGTTCTTCCGCCGCTTCACCAGCAATCAGTGGTAAATCCAACCGATCCAGCCGCGACGTCAAAATACCAGTGCGTTCACCATTGGCATCCAACATGTCCAATTCACGTCCTGTACGCCACAAAACAACGGGCATACGTTCATCGATATCAACTTCTAACAAACCACCAGAACGCAAAAACAATGACGCCGTTTTCACTGCCTCAATAAGTTCAACCTTGTCCTTAACTTTTTCCAAATTCAGCTCGAAAGAGTTCAGCGGAAATTGCAGATTCAACGCCGTGCGTACTTCTTTGGACAATGCCTCGGAAGCACCATTGATTTTCATCAGCTCGATTTGAAATTCTGGACGCGATTGAATGCTTGAACGGGCCTCTTGCAACGTCTGCGTAAATCGCTCACGCAATGTATCATTCGTCAAAAAATAAGTTCCAAGCGCCAACAACGTCACCAACGGCACACCTGTGCGCACCGCACCACGTACCATCGGGCGCAACCACAAGCGTTGCATTTTATACTTCGTACGACTTGGCGCTGGATCTAATCTCGGCGTTGGCGGCTCAGGCGTTTTTTGCCCAAACAACCGTTCCATCTTTTCCGCAGACACTTCACCCAAGGGCGCAATGTTTGGCGCATCCTGCTTGCGTTGGTTAATATTTTCCAACGGCGTTGCATGCCCTACAGGCGGCTCGCGGCGATCTATCGGTCGCATGACGCATCCTCCACCATCCAGCGCACCAAGGCACCAAAATCCATACCCATATGCGCCGCTTGTTCAGGGGCCAAAGACGTGGGCGTCATGCCAGGTTGCGTGTTGGTTTCCAACAGGATCAACCCATCCAGACCACGCGCCTCGTCCCAACGATAGTCGGTACGCGACATGCCACGACAGCCCAAACATTCATGGGCACGCAGCGCATAATCCATACAAGCCGCAAAAATCTCTTCGGGCAAATCCGCAGGCAAAACATGCGCCGAACCGCCCTCTTCGTACTTGGCCTCAAAATCGTACCAACCATCGGTCAAGATATCCGTCACCGTCAACGCGCGCCCCTGCACCACAGTGGTCGTCAACTCGCGCCCTGGGATAAACTCCTCGACCATCAACATATCCGGCATATCATCCGCCATCGACGCCAAGGCATTGTCGCCCTCATGTACGATGTAAACACCCACCGATGACCCCTCGTTATAGGGCTTCACCACATAGGGCGCAGGCATCGGATGCCCTGCTAAAATCTCGGACTTCGCCACCAACATCGACGCCGCCACAGGCAAACCAGCCGCGCGGTACGCATCCTTGGTCCGCTCTTTGTCCATTGCTAATGCTGATGAAAATACGCCCGCATGGGTATATGGGATTTTCAGCCATTCCAACATGCCTTGGACACAACCATCTTCGCCCCAGCGTCCATGTAATGCGTTGAATACAACATCAGGGCGCGATGCAACAATATCCGCCGCCAAGCTTTCGCCAGCGTCGATCATCGTGACCTCGTAACCTTCACCGCGTAACGCAGATTCAACTTCGCGACCCGTTGCCAGCGAAACTTCACGTTCAGCCGACGGACCACCATTAATCACTGTTACACGGGATATTGCCTTGCTCGACATGCCCGCCTCTTCCCTGTCCGTTACTCGGACTTATGGGTTTTTATTCTTTTAAGGGTTCTCCGACCCTCATTATTTNNCCCAGAGTCTGCGTAAACCTTTTTTCTGACTTCTTCGCCTAAATTCTCTAAATCTGCGGCAGTTGCGCCACCGACGTTGATCATAAAGTTGGAATGCATCTCGCTCATTTGCGCCCCACCAATACGCGCACCACGCATGCCAGCATCATCAATCACCTTCCACGCCTTCAAATCATGCACATCGTCCGCCGCACCCGTGGATGAAAACCCCGCAGGATTACGAAACGTCGATCCGCACGATCTTTCCTTGGTCGGCTGCGATTTCTCACGCTTATCCAAGGCATCCGCCATCTTCGCCTCAATCGCACTTGGATCACCAGCAACACCGCGCATAACCACGGACGTAATAATCATCCCCTCAGGTATCTGGGTCGCACGATATTCAAAATGCATCTCATCAGGCATCAACGTCACAACATCGCCATCACGCGTCACCGCCTCTGCGCTCTCAAACACATCCGCCATATACACGCCATAACAGCCTGCATTCATCTTGGCCGCACCACCAATCGCACCGGGGATGGTACGTAAAAACGCCAAATCAATCCCTGCCTGCGCGGCCTTGCGCGCCACATGCGCATCCAACGCCGCCGCCCCAACACGCACGCGGGTATCATCCAGAATTTCAATCCCATTAAACCCACGCCCCATGCGCACAACATACCCCTTGATCCCACCATCACGAATAATCAAATTCGAACAGACGCCAACGGGCATGATCGGCACGTCACGCGGTACAGCGCGCATAAATTCACACAAATCATCTTGATCAGCAGGCTGGAACAGAAACTCCGCAGGGCCCCCAACCCGCAACCAAGACATCTCGTTCATAGGTCGATCAGGGGTAATTGTGCCGCGTAGATTGGAAAGTGTCATAATTCGCCTTAGAGATAGAACCCAGTTACCCGCCAGTATGTAGACCATCCCAGTGTATTTGCAATAATGTTTGCCCAAACAGAGCCACGCCTCGTTGGCCCGTGGGAAAACGATCAAACACCAATGTCGCTCACTTTATCCCAAAGAATATCTATAACTTAACCGTATCACGCAACCTCACCCAATCGTTATCCCGCCGGACGGGCCAACGATGCGCGGCGGCCTACGGCCTTGATTCCGCACAAACAAAACGAACTACATCCACCCCACGGCCTTCAACAATGCAATAATTACAGCCGTCGCACCGCCATAGGTGGCAATAACTGCACTTGGCGTGTAGATTTTCTTATGAGTTGATTTCACAACGCGCCCTGCCCCCTTAACCGCACCCTTGGCACCCTCGACAATCTTAGCATCCGTCTTTATCACCCCAATCGCAGAATAAATCGCGACCACTTGCACCGCACGACCTAGCCACCAATATGCGGCGGATAATTTGCTCGCCATTGATTGCTGCGGATCAAACACAATATTCAGATCATCGACCATTTCGGCATTCAATCCCTCTTCTAGGATTGGCTCGATAAAGTCCTGAACAGCTTCTAATTCAGCAATATCTTCCTCTTGCAACGCCTCCAACTTGATTTGATTACGTTGCAACACACGTTCGCGCACCGTTGGTTCCGCATTGAATAAATCAATGGCACCGCGCCCCAATCCGACCTGATAAATTTCGTTAATAAATTCGTCACCATCATCACACAATCCGTTTTCCTTGGCCGCATCAACCTCGCGGTTCAAATCGGATGCCAATTCATACAAACGTATCGGGCGGTGACCGTAACGATCCAAATACCTTCGTATCTTTTGTGGATGCTTACCAAACGCCGTTAATTGGTTCCCCTTCGGCCCTGCCAGCGCCTCCTCCAGCTCTTCGGCTAAATCCAACAAACGTTCTTTGGCTTCTGCACTTAAATCTTCTGAAACTTCGGTAATGACATCAGCTTCGATCTGACTGGATTTCGAATTATAACGCAATACTTCGCCATTACGAACATCAGCAGCGGCGTACTTCAAACGAATAGCATTTATCTCAATCATAAGCGCCGCAGGATCGCCATCCCAAATATCAGGGTCAATCAGGGCCACCTCACCCTGCATATCCCAATCCAGCGGTTCGCCATTCAATGCTCCATCATACCAATCCATCCAGAACGACCAATCTATATCAACACCTTTGCCCTGTGCACTTTCAACTGAACGAGAATGATGATGTGTTTCGAACCAAATCTTGGCCTGCTGCCGTTCAATTATTAACGAGCGTTCTTGATCACGCCACAGCGGTTTCTCCAAATTAATTCTCTCTGCCGTAGAGCAATCGGCTTGAATTTCTAGCCAAATTTCAGACATAACCATAGTGGCGCTTGCAATACTCTCTGCAATCATTCCTTTATCACCCGTAGCAGCAGCGCCTGCAGAACATGATGCAGCCCGACCTATTAAATCAGTATTTCCAGAAACAGCACGAACGGAAGCGCGTTTTGCTACATCAGAAGCAGCGGCAGCACGAGTTGTGGCTCGCTTGAAGGATCGTGGCGAAGATCGGGTAGCAAATGCAGTAATTTCGGCGCGTTCGGCTATTTGGGCTGCGGTACTGGTACGTCTAATTGTGTCATTTTGAGCCGAGGATGCGGAAGCTGCAGCGTCCGCCGCAGCTTCTCTAAACGCCTTTAAAGGTTTTGAGGATCTAGCGACAACACCTGAAATCAACAATGCACGCAAAACAGTAATTGCAGTAACATTTTTTTTATTTAAACTGGCATTTCTTATAGCAACGGGCAAAACTCGCATCGCACACCGATTAGCGATCCACAGGGCAATCTGACGTGACTTTATTTTCTGTTCGTCTGTTCTTTTTGGCAGAGCATTAAACCAAATCTCAAGGCTATCACGATCCACAATCTCTGGAATCTCAACCATCCGAAACCTCCGTGCATGCCCATCCTTGCACCCTGAGAAACCAGTGCATGGTTTGTGCATCAGTTGTGCATGGGTTGTGCATACCAAAAACCTACCCTTTATCGCCCTTATAGGGCCGCCAATCAGGCCATGAAAACGCCTGCCCAGTCACCTTGGACTGCAAATATTTACCCACATAATACAGCGGCCAACGTAACATGGAACCCACCGCAATCAGCGCCGCCAAGGTCGCCCAAATTCCGTGATCATATCCCAGCCAAGGGATGATGATAAACGCACTTGGGATGAACAGCCAAACCGCGAAAACGCCGTGGTACCGCGTGTTCGACATCGCCACAATCGCGCCGCCCAATGCCCATAAACTGGCCGCCAATGCGGACAACATTATGCTTGGTCCAACGTGGTCAACCCATTGGCCCACGCGCTGATCGTGCCCGCGCCCAAACAGACCAACATGTCACCCGGTTTGCATTCTGATTTGAAAAATGCATGCAACGCCGCCTCATCCATCACAGACACCGCACCGCGATGCCCATGCGTGGTCAGCCCGCGCACTAAATCAGCACGTTCGCGCCCCGCGATCGGTTCTTCGCCAGCCGCATAAATGTCAGCGATTCCAACAACATCGGCGTCATTAAAACAGCTACAAAATTCCTCAAACAGATCATCCAATCGCGAATAACGATGCGGTTGATGCACCGCAATCACCCGCCCATCGGTCGCCTGTTTCGCCGCACTTAACACTGCTGAAATCTCAACTGGGTGATGCGCATAATCGTCGATCACTGTCACTCCATTGATGTCACCCACATGGGTAAAGCGGCGATTAACCCCTTTAAACGCCGCCAATCCATCACGAATTTGATCGCGCGTCATCCCTAGGTGTCGCGATATCGCCACGGCCGCCAAAGCGTTGGAAACGTTGTAATCACCGGGCATTGGTAAAATCACATTTTCAATCCGCAAACCTTCGGCCTGTAATGCAATATCAAAATGCGCACGGCCCTTATTATAGGTCAGATTTTCAGCACGCACATCGGCCTGTTTATTGAACCCATACGTAATCACACGCCGATCATCCACACGCCCAACCAACGATTGAACCTCAGGGTGATCCGAATTGCAAATCGCCACCCCATAAAACGGAATATTAGAAACAAACTGATAAAAAGCATCCCGCAAATTATCAAACGTCCCATAGTGCTCCATGTGCTCTGGATCGATGTTTGTCACCACCGCAATTGTGGCTGGCAGCTTGTTAAATGTGCCATCACTTTCGTCAGCCTCAACCACCATCCATTCGCCGTCACCCATACGCGCGTTCGAACCGTAGGCATGGATGATTCCGCCATTCACAACCGTTGGGTCAATCCCACCAAAATCCAACAATGTCGCCACCATAGTCGTTGTCGTGGTTTTGCCATGCGTTCCCGCAATCGCGACGTTTGATTTTAAACGCATCAACTCTGCCAACATTTCAGCACGGCGCACAACAGGTAGTCCTATTTCACGCGCACGATCCAATTCTGGATTACCGGGTTTGATCGCAGATGAAATCACAACGACTTCGACGCCTTCGACATTTTCGGCCTTCTGCGGATACGAAATCGTTGCGCCCATAGCGGCTAACCGCTGGGTGATCGCACTCTCGCGTAGATCTGATCCCGAAACATCATACCCGTGATTGATCAAAACCTCGGCGATGCCAGACATCCCAATCCCTCCAATTCCGACGAAATGAATTGTTCCAAGTTGGCTGGGTAGTTTCGTAGCAGTGTTCAAGGTGTTATCCTTTTTGTGCGTTATGTTCGACAAGGTCAGCCAATTCAATCGCCGCCTCTGGTTTACCTTCAGATAATGCGCTGTGCGCCATTTGAACAGCACCCTGATCCGAATTTAAAATCTTTGCAATGCAATCGGCCAAAACTTCGGGTGTCAGGGCCGCCTCTTGGATCACAATCGCCGCATCGGCAGCCGCCAATCCACGCGCATTTGCATTTTGATGATCACCCGTTGCAGCCGCAAATGGGATCAAAATTGATGGGCGTCCAATGACCGAAATATCCGCAACAGATGATGCACCTGAACGTGAAATAATCAGTTGTGCTTCGGACATGCGATTTGGAATGTCGGTAAAAAACGGCTCTATCTCCGCATTCACACCTGCATTGGCAAAGGTTTCTGCCACTTGCAAACTATCCGCTTCACGTGCCTGACAGGCCACACGTAGATTATCGCGCATACCTTCTGGTAAATGCGCCATCGCATCCGCAGCTGTTTGCGCCACAATTGATGATCCTTGCGATCCGCCAATCACCAAAAGGCTCATAGGCCAATCGCCAGGCGGTATGTATTGCGCGCCCGCGCGTTCCAATACCGCACCACGCACGGGATTACCCGTATGAAATGCTTTGACCCCTTCGGGCAACACTGTTGGCCACGTGCCACAAGCCACGGCCAAAACCCGTTTTGCGAATATCTTATTCACCCGCCCCAACACACCGTTTTGTTCATGAATAATACGCGGAATTTTACGTGTTCCGGCCGCCAACATCGCAGGCACAGCTGGATAGCCACCAAAGCCTGCCACCATCGCAGGACGATCGCGCCCCATGGATTTTCGCGCCGCCAAAACACCGCGCAAGATTTGAAATGGCGTCAGTAATTTCGCCTTGATCCCACCGCGTGCAAACGTCGATGCGTTCACCACTTCGATTTCCACACTGTCAGGAAACCCACCTGTGTAACGCGCACCACGTGGATCGGTCGATAATTTCACTCGCCATCCGCGCTTCAACATCTCTTCGGCCAAGGCTTGGGCTGGAAACATATGCCCACCCGTACCACCAGCGGCAATCGTAATTAACGGCGTTTTCTGCATCAGCTCATCTTTGGTCGTGTCAAAATATCGGAAATATCACCTTGGGTGCGGGTGCGTGTAAATGCCAACAACATGCCCAACGCAATGCCCCCAGCCACCAACGACGAACCGCCGTAACTGACGAAAGGCAGCGTCATGCCCTTGGCGGGCAATAAACGAACGGCAACGCCCATGTTAATCATGGCCTGCATACCAAACAGTGTGGCTATACCCGTACCAGCAAGGCGAATAAAAATATCGCGTTCGCTCATCAGTCGTAACAAAGACCGCACGGTAATTGCCATAAACAATCCAATGATGACCAACACTAAAACCAATCCGTACTCTTCGGCCGCGACGGCAATAATGAAATCTGTGTGCGCATCAGGCAATGACCATTTCACTGATCCTTCGCCAACGCCAACACCAAAAAACCCACCCTCTTGGATCGCATTCGTCGCATAGCCAAGCTGGGTGCGTGGATCAACATCAGGATTTAAAAACCCATCAATACGCCGCGCAAAGTGTTCTGAGTTATTATATGAAAACAGACCAACGCCAACGACACCGACGCCCATACAGATCAATAACAGCAACGGCGCACCAGCCACGAAATACATCAAGCCCCAAGACGCCAAAACCAATGCGGCCTGACCAAAGTCAGGTTGCAATGCCAACAGGCCGACGACGGATAAACACACGATAAACGACATGCGTTTCCCTGGGGGGCCGCCCACATCAAAACTGGATGCCATTAACCACGCGGTAAACACCACAAAACAAGGCTTTAGGAACTCGGACGGTTGCACAGATGCAAAGCCCAGCGAATACCACCGCACCGCACCTTTGCCAAAATCAGTGCCCAGTGCGGGCAATAAACAAATCGCCAAAAAACCAGCCAAAAAACCCAAAATACCCAATCGACGCACCATGCGGGTCGACAACATCGACGTTAAAACCATGGCAATCAGCGCGATCACACCAAAGAAAGCTTGTTTATAAACGTAATAAAACGGGTCCAACCCGTTACGCTGTGCCAACGGCACAGATGCGGCCAATCCCAACAAAATCCCAACAGTGAAAAGAAGGATAACAAAGGTCAGCGTCCACCGGTCCACTGTGCGCCACCAACGTGGCAGAATAGGTTCACCGGGTTGCCGTGCAACCGTGCCAAATACCATATCAGTCATAAGATACCGCCTGTCTTACTATGCTCTATTGCTGCCTCGTTTTCGGGTTCAGCTTATTGTTGGGTTATATATGGCATGTTTGTGATTGGATTTCTAGGGGTTAGCCCATTGTTCCGTTGCTTTACAAACCTTCACGCGATGATCCGCGCATTCGGCTCATTTCCAAAACCAAACACAAAGAAAATACCGTGGAAATAATCGCCCACGCTAACATAAAGTCTGGGACAAAAAACACAGTGTAGAAAATATCCGCACAATCCAATGAAGACAAAATTAATGCAAACACGACTAGACCCAGTGCAATGAAATAAATGACCATTTCGAAGCGCGTAAAATCGCGCCAAATGAGGAATAAACGCAACGCAAACGGAAACACAAAAATTCCAAACGTCCCAATCATCACATCATCATCGCCACCCGAGCTCATCAATTCACGACAATAAAACGGAATGCCATCAACGTTTCCGGCCAATCCATCCGTCATAGCCTCATAGTTCAAACCAACGAAGATCATACTGCCAAGACAGAATAGATATAAAGCTGAGCAAATAATCGTGTTACGCATTCAACGCCCTATTTCACGGTTGCTTCAACCGCCGCAATAAAATCATCCCCACGCAACTCAAAATTCCGATATTGATCAAAACTCGCACAGGCTGGCGCTAACAAGACAACATCGCCGTCATCTGCATCCGCCACGGCGGCCTTCACTGCATTCGCAATCGTTTCACACTGCGCATGTGGGGTGTTCCCTAACTGCGATGCAAATTCAGTCGTGCTTTCGCCAATTAGATACGCTTTCTTGACGCGATCAAAATGCGGGGCCAATGATGTAATCCCGCCATCCTTGGCCTGACCACCCACGATCCAGCGGATATTCTTGAACGCCAATAACGCTTGTTCGGCAGCATCCACATTTGTCGCCTTGCTGTCATTTACAAACGTCACACCGTTAAACGTGCCCAACACCTGACAGCGATGTGGCAGGCTTGGAAAGCTAATCAATGCCTCTTCTACAGCTTTTGGCGCCATCCCGATGGATCGACAAACCGCATAGGCCGCACAGGCATTTTGATGGTTATGTGCGCCCGGCAATCCAACGATATTGCGTAGATCAATTGACGCCACTTGCCGCCCCTTGCGCCATTCAGCCAGAAATCCTTTGCGGGCGAAAACATTCCATCCATCACCAGACAGCTTGCGCCCCGATGATATGGAAATAACCGGATCACCCGATGTCGCCTCTTGGCGCAATTGGTTGGCTAAAAATCGACCTTCAATTTCATCCACACCAATCACAGCGCGATCTGGATTGCCTTCGACAAACAAACGCCGCTTGGCCGCGAAATACCCGCCCATGCCATTATGGCGATCCAAATGATCAGGCGACAGATTCATGAATACTGCGATATCAGGTGCCAACGCGCGCGCCAAATCCGTTTGGTATGACGACAATTCCAAAACGACAACGGCACCATCGGTGGCAGGTTCGATATCCAAAACCCCGCGTCCAATATTACCCGCCATTTCAACGGAACGTTTCGTCGTGCCCAATATATGGCTGATCAACGCAGTTGTGGTGGATTTTCCATTTGATCCAGTGATGCAAATAATCTTTGGCATCACCTCAAAATTATCCCAATCTTGGGTGGCGTATGATCTGAAAAACAACCCAATGTCATTGTCCACAACCACACCCTTTTCCCACGCCTTGGCGATAATCGGATGAGGTTCAGGATACAGATGCGCAATGCCGGGTGATACGATCAACGCCACAACTCCGTCCCATGACGCATCTTTGGACAAATCCATAATCGTCAAATCTTCGGCGTCCGCCGCAATCCGCGATTGTTCGTTATCATCCCACACAATGGGTTCTGCACCACCTGCGCGTAACGCCAATGCGGCACTTAACCCTGAACGACCCAACCCTAAAACGGCAACTTTGCTGCCCGCATATCCACGTACAGGTATCATCAGCGTAACTTCAACGTAGCCAAGCCGACAAGGGCAAGGATCAATGCAATAATCCAGAACCGGATCACAATTTGCGCTTCGCCCCAGCCCTTTTTCTCAAAATGATGATGGATCGGCGCCATCAGGAAAACACGTTTTCCGGTGCGCTTATAATACGCCACTTGGATAATTACCGACAATGCTTCGACCACAAACAGACCGCCCACAATCGCCAGCACCAATTCGTGTTTCGTCGACACAGCAATCGCACCCAATGCGCCGCCCAATGCCAACGATCCCGTGTCGCCCATAAACACCGCTGCGGGTGGTGCGTTATACCAAAGGAAACCTAATCCAGATCCAACCAGCGCCGAGGTAAACACCAACAATTCACCCGTGCCTTCAACATAATGCACATCCAGATATTCAGTGAAATCCGTACGTCCAACGATATATGCAATCACGCCTAATGTCCCGCCAGCGATGATTACGGGCATAATCGCCAAGCCATCCAAACCGTCGGTCAAGTTCACAGCATTTGCCGCACCCACAATAACAATCATCGCGAATGGCAAATACAAAACACCCAAATTCAACAACGTATCCTTAAACACAGGCAGCGCCAGATGCCCGCTGAGTTCATCAGAATGCAATTGCGATGCGCAATAACCCGCAATCAGCGCAATTATCAAACCCAGCCCCATA
Organism: Rhodobacterales bacterium UBA7416; assembly: GCA_002469545.1. Classification (GTDB taxonomy): domain Bacteria; phylum Pseudomonadota; class Alphaproteobacteria; order Rhodobacterales; family Rhodobacteraceae; genus Amylibacter. The sequence continues at coordinate 22,327 of DKMK01000102.1, forward strand.
CGGGCTTTTGATGAAAATCCTTTGACGTTGTTTTGCGTGACTTTCAGATAATCGTCATAAAAACCAATCGCACCAAACCCAAAAGTGACCAACAACACAATCCAAACATAACCATTATCCGTGCGCGCCCATAACAACGTCGACAGCAACAACGTGCCCAAAATCAAAACGCCTCCCATCGTTGGGGTGCCTGCTTTTTCTATTATGTGGCTTGCAGGGCCATCTTCGCGGATCGGTTGGCCCGTTTTTTGCATTTTGCGTAACCGTCGGATCAAAGGTGCGCCAAAAATAAAGGAAAGCAGTAGCGCCGTAAAAAACGCGCCGCCTGAACGAAATGTAATATAACGGAACAGATTGAATGCATCGCCGCCATCGGACCATTCGCTTAGAAAATATAACATTGCTTCCCCCAGTTGCGCTTAAGCGCTTATATTTTTGATCACATCCACAACACGTGAAACGCGCGTGTAATTCGACCCCTTAACCATTACAGTATCACCTGCCATTAACAGAGCATTAATCTGCCCCACCAAATCATCGGCGGAATTCACCCAAACACCGCGTTTGCCAACAGGTAAGGCGTTATACATTTCTTTCATCATTGGCCCAACCAAGTGAAAGATATCAACATTTACGACGCTGTCCAAATCCGCTAATTCGCCGTGGCGTTGCAGTTCAGTTTCGCCCAGCTCGCCCATTTCACCAAGGATTGCAACACGCCGCCCTGTTGGCGTACAGGCCCCCAAAACAGCTAGCGCCGATGCCATCGACGACGGGTTTGCATTATAACTCTCGTCGATCAAAGTGATTTGACCATCGTTCAACGCCACAACACTACGTGCACCGCGCCCAACAGGTGCCGTCCATTTCGCCATGCCGCGAATAACCTTATCCAGATCACATCCAACCGCCACACCAGCGGCCAGAACGGCCAAAGCATTCATCGCAAAATGATCGCCAGCAGCTTGGAATTCATACATGCGTTCTTGGCCATCAATATCCGCAATCACTTTGGTGACGGCGCCCACACCTTCGATTTTCAAAATGCGATAATCCGCGGACTTGTTTTGCCCAAAGGTCACTAATTTCGCGTCAACTTTGGTCACCATATCTGTCAAAATCGAAACGGTTGGGATATCGCAATTCACAATTGCTGTTGTATTTGCATTCAGGCTTTCAAAAATCTCTGCCTTGGCATGGGCAATTTGCTCAATGCTTTCGAATGCTTCCATATGAACAGCCGCAACATTCGTCACAATCGCCACATCCAAATCCGCCAGCTTCGCAAGTGGTCGGATTTCATCCGGATGGTTCATCCCAATTTCAATCACGGCGTAATCCGTATCCGCTGGCATCCGTGCCAACGTCAGCGGCACACCCCAATGATTGTTAAAACTACGTTCCGCCGCATGTACCCGCCCACAATCAGACAGTGCCTTGCGTAACATTTCTTTGGTGGATGTTTTCCCAACAGATCCCGTCACACCAATCACATGCGCATCCGTGCGCGCACGCGCAAATTGCGCCATATCTTGTAATGCATTCAGAACATCGTCAACGATCAACAACGGCGCATCTTCTGGCACACCATCAGGCACACGCGAAACCAGCGCCACGGACGCGCCCGCCGCCAGCGCGTTTGCCACAAAATCATGTCCATCACGCTGGTCTTTTAGCGCGATAAACATCTCGCCTTTTGTAATTGATCTCGTGTCGATGGATAAACCGTTCGCGACCCAGTCACCTGTGGTTTTTCCATTGGTGGCTAACACAGCCTCTTTTGCAGTCCACAATGTCATGCGCCTAATTCATCCAATGCAGCCACGCTTATGCTGGCCTGTTCCACGTCATTAAACGGCAAAATATCATCGCCGATAATTTGGCCCGTTTCATGGCCCTTCCCTGCAATTAATAACGCATCACCAGGTTGCAAGGCATCAACTCCCGCTAATATCGCTGTTGCACGATCACCGATCTCCGTGGCTTGTGGGCATCCTTGCAAAACAGCGCGTCGGATCATCGCCGGATCTTCACTGCGCGGATTATCGTCTGTTACAAAAACAACATCGCCAAATTCAGCGGCCGCCGCCCCCATTAAAGGCCGCTTGGACGAATCGCGGTCCCCGCCGGCACCAACGATCACAATCAAACGCCCCATCACATGTGGACGCATGGCACGCAACGCAGTCTGAACTGCATCTGGTGTATGCGCGTAGTCCACAAAAACAGACGCCCCGTTGGTGCGTTTCGCCGCCAACTGCATCCGTCCAGAAACCGTTTTTAGTTCCGCCAAAGTGTCAAACACCGCATCTGCGGGTTCGCCGCACGCAATCACCAATGCCGCTGCTTGCAACACGTTCATAGCCTGAAAGCCGCCAATCAATTCAAGCCGCACAGATTTCACATCCCCACGCCATGAAAACAAAACCTGTTGGCCTGTAGCATCGTATTTGCACCCTTGAAGGGTTAAATCACAATCCTTTGCACCAACCGTAATCACATCTTGGCCACGTGAAAGCGCGATGGCGCGAATATCAATGCCCTTTGGATCATCCATATTGATAACGGCTGATCCTTCGGGCGGTAAAACCCGCGAAAACAGACCCGCTTTGGCGGTGAAATACTGCGCAAACGTTTCGTGATAATCTAAATGATCTTGGGTGAAATTCGTAAATGCCGCCGCCGTTAAATATACCCCATCCAAACGTCGCTGATCTAACCCATGGCTTGATGCTTCCATCGCCGCATGGGTGATGCCTGCATGCTTTAACTGTGCCAATAACTTATGTAGCGTCACGGGTTCAGGCGTCGTGTGTGACAAGGGTGATGTATACGCCCCCTCGACGCCAGCCGTGCCAAAATTTACCGACTTTTTGCCCAAAGCTTCCCAAATTTGACGCGTAAAATTCGCGACAGATGTTTTACCGTTCGTCCCCGTAACCGCAGTCATGGCCGCAGGTTGCGCCCCGTAAAACCGCGCCGCCGCCTGTGCCAAGGCATTGCGTGGATCACTGGACACAACAATTGGTAATTCCAATTTGGCAACATCACGTTTGGCAATCGCCAACCCTTCAGCATCGGTTAAGATAGCGCCAGCGCCCATACGCACCGCAAACTGAATAAACTCAGCGCCGTGCTGCAATGCACCTGGCATCGCGGCAAACAGGTCGCCCTTTTTCACATCACGGCTGTCGACACAGATATTGAATACAAATGGATCGCCAGCAACACCTGCTGATGCAGCTAAACCCAATTGGCTCAGCGTTTTTCCAGATGGGATTTCGTCGGCCATGTCCCGCCCCTTATTGATTGTTGCTGGACGTGTAAGTTATCTGTGATTTCTGTGCAATGGGGCGCAAGTTCAAAATGGGCGCAACACGCGCAATGATCTCTGCCGCAACTGGTACTGCCGTCCAACCTGCGGTGCGGCGACGCTCGCCCACCGCTTCAATTTCTGGCTCATCCAATGACACAATCAACGTGTATTTTGGATTACTTGCAGGGAAAACAGACGCAAATGTTGCAATCACTTTTTCATCGTAATACCCACCAGACGGCTTAGGTTTATCCGCAGTGCCAGTCTTACCCGCAACTTCGTATCCTTCGACCTCACCCATAGTGGCGGTGCCCTTTTCTTCGCCAACAACACGGCGTAACATAGACATCAATTGCTTGGATGTTTGTTGACTTATAATACGTTGACCCTTGGCATCCGTTGTATCCAAACGTTGTAGCGTTGGCTTCACCTGATACCCACCATTCGCCAACATCGCATAGGCCGTCGCCAAATGCAGTGGTGTCGCGGAAATTCCGTGTCCATAAGAAATTGTGATTGTTGAGATTTCTGACCAATTTTTTGGCAACAATGGCTTGGTCCGAGATGCTTCGCCTAACTCAACCGGCACTGCTTCGAAAAACCCAAGGTCTTTCAGCATCCGCTTTTGTGCAGAACTGCCCGCGGCGACAGCCATACGCGCCGTGCCTACATTGCTGGACTTCATAATCACATCTTGCATCGATAATTCAGGCCCATAGTTCCTGAAGTCCTTGATCTTAAACTTGCCCCATTTCATCGGACTGGTCGTATCGATCATGGTGTCTGGATTGCCCAAGCCTTTTTCCAGCGATGTCGCTGCCGCAAAGATCTTGAACGTCGACCCCAATTCATACAAACCCTGCGCAGCACGATTAAACAACGGACTGTCAGATGGATCACCTTTAATTGCATCACGTGGGCGATCATTTGGATCAAAATCGGGCAATGAAACCATCGACAGAATTTCACCCGTATGCACATCCATCAAAATCGCTGACGCGCCTTTGGCATTCATATACCGCATGCCGTCTTCCAACACCTGACGCGTCGCAGATTGCGCCGTCAGATCGATCGACAACTGTAATGGTGATCCATCAAGCGATGGATCGCGCAACATGTCATCAAAATACTTCTCAACACCGCCCACACCAATCACTTCGGCGGCGCGAACACCTTCTTCGCCAAAACGGGTGCCTCCCAAAATATGCGCGGCCAATTTACCGTTGGGATACAAACGCATTTCGCGGTTACCAAACAGCAATCCAGGCTCGCCCAAGTCATGCACGCGCTGACGCTGTTCTGGCGACAGGCGCTTTTTAACCCAGATAAATTTACGCTTGCCGCTGGTGAAATCACGTACCAAACGTTTGTGATCTAAATCAGGAAAAATCAAATACAGATCATCCGCCGCTTTTTTGGGATTAACCATCAAGGGCGGCTGCGCATACAATGCCTGTGTCGACATATTCGTCGCCAAAACATTGCCGTTGCGATCAATAATATCTGCACGTTGATTGATAATCTGGCTGCCAGCCACATATTCTTTTGGCTCCGCTGGCGTGCTGGATGCTAAATATGCCATCTTGCCACCAACTGCGCCAAAACCCACGATAAATGCCAGTCCCAATATCAACAATCGGTTTTCGGCGCGCACACGGGTTTTCACCTGTGCGACTTGGTTACGCTTTGCGCGCTCGCGTGCCTCGATCAAATCAGGGTTTTCACCTTGTTCGCGGGCGGAAATAACATGGGCCAGCGGGCGTAACGGTTTACGTCTCATGGATATTGTTTGCCTCCGTCACTTGCCACGGAAATGGGATTATTTGGAATAACGACCTGTCGTGGCGGCATCGGAATGGTGTCCAATTCCGCAAAATGTTGCGCCGCCAATGGTACCAACTGCAAACGTTCAAAATTCAAATCAGCCAATTCTGCCAAACGTTCAGGACGGTTCAAATATGCCCATTCCGCACGTAAAATTGAAATCGCTTCATTTTCTTTAGCAATTTGGCGATGCAACTCATCCACACGACGATTGGATGCCTGCGTTGTATAATTCTCAGTATAGGCCCAATACGCGACAGCAACGACCAGAGCAGAGCACATGATATAAATCAAAATACGCATCAGATCAAACGCTCCAAATCAAACTTTGGCAATCCCATTTCGTAGGGCGAAAATTCCCCCGCATCGGTTCCAAGCCTGCGTGCTAATCGCAATTTTGCAGAACGCGCACGAGGGTTGAATTCGATTTCTTCATCGGATGGCCCAATTGCTTTGCGCCCAACACGTTCAAATGTTGCTGTCTCTTCTGCCGCTTCGGGGGCATAGCGATTGCCTTTTGGGTTATTTCCAGAACGCGCCTGAATAAACCGCTTTACGATGCGGTCTTCTAGCGAATGGAATGTCACAACAGCCAACAAACCACCTTCGCCTAGCGCATTTTCCGCGGCACGCAAACCATCAACCAATTGTCCTAATTCATCATTCACAGCAATGCGTAACGCTTGGAACGTGCGCGTTGCTGGATGGGTTTGTCCAGGTTTTGGTCGTGGCAAACTTGCCTCGATGACTTTCACCAATTGAAACGTGCTTTCGAATTTTGAAACCGCACGTGCACGTACAATATTACCTGCAATGCGGCGTGATTTGCGATCTTCGCCGTACAGGTAAATTAAATCAGCCAACACAGATTCATCAGCAGTATTTACAATATCCGCCGCCGTCATACCTGATTGCCCCATGCGCATATCCAACGGGCCATCTTGCATAAACGAAAACCCACGATCCGCCTGATCGATTTGCATCGAGGACACACCAATATCCAAAACAACTCCATCCAGTGGTGTACCGCCCGCATCAGCGGCCAATGTGTCTAAATTACCAAAAGTACCTTTGATCAACTTCAGCCGATCGCCATATTCGCCTGCCCACGCCTGTGCGCGTTCAAATACTTCGGGATCGCGATCAATTGCATAAACTGTATCCGCACCCGCATCCAACATCGCGCGCGTGTATCCACCTGCACCGAACGTTCCATCCAACCAACGGCCAGAAATCGGTTTCACTACATCCAAAATGGGCGTCAATAAGACGGGAATATGGGGCGCAGAGGATGAATGTGTCTGAGCCAAACTCATTGTTCAAGCCCCGTCCGGTTTATTCAGCACACGGCGTAAATCAAATCCATCACCACGCGCCTTCATCGCGGCCTCGCGGGCAGCCACAAACTCTGCATAAGCTTTGGGTTCCCAAATGCGGAATGTTTTACCAGTCCCTGCAAAAACCGCTTCGCCATCCAGTCCCAGCTTTTCAATCAACATTGGGCTCAGGATAATACGCCCCGTGTCATCAATGTTCATTGGTAATGACTTGGTTGAATAATTCATTTCCATCTCTTCGCGATCATCACCATACGGCAATGCCTCGATTGCATCCTCGATCGCATCCATTGCGATCACCGTGTAACCTTCGATGTAATTTTGCGCAGCAGTGCCGTAAACTAACACTAGCTCTGGGCGCAACCCTTCGGTCCAATCAGGATCGCCTTGTTCCAGAACACGTCGAAACGGGGCTGGGATTGACACCCTGCCCTTACCGTCCACTTTCTGAACGATCTCGTTTCTAAACCTACGTGCCACTGTCGCGACCTCTTTGTTGTTGGCCTAAGCCTTAAAATGGAAACGGCGAACCGAGCTGCTGCCACTGCTCGATTCGCCGCCCTCGTCCCATATTCGGACTGCCTGGTTTTGTGGGATACCACCTAAGAAGGTGTCTGCTCGTATCCGTCCAGATCTTTCTTTTAAGATGGGGGGTGCCTGTATGACTTTAGAAGTCCATGGATCTTATCGTCCAATTGCTACGCCTTACCTCATCGTGTAATCAGTAATAGACGGATTGAGATGGTCACGAAAGGAAAAATTTGGGATTTTATGGTTTTTTATGGAAATAAATCAAATGAGCAATCGATCACTGCCACATTTAGTATGGATTGAAGCAACAGCTACCATATATGGCATTTCGTGACATGATGACTTAATGCCACCGAACTAGGTTTTTCACTTCAAGAACGGAACCTAACAAGAACAAACGTCGCCACTCTCAAATTACCCACAGAATCCCAAACGGTTTTGACACGAATTGATTCTTCGCCCCCAATTTTACCTCTAATAGTGAGGTCAGAAGTTGAGACCACAATAGTCTAGCAAATGAGCCCTGATCACCCCCTTTCAATTTGAATGCGAGATGCTTGGTTGAACGAAGGCTAATAACGCCTTAAGAGCTGGGTTGATCCACTCAATATTTTCCACCACACAGTTTATAAACAATTCAAGGGGGCAGTCCTATGACCCAACGCACAATCCTGATCACATCCGCCACTGGTCGCATTGGCAAGGAACTCGTTGCACGTCTTGCGAAAGACCCATCAATCAAAACGCGCGCCTGTTATTTTTCTGAAAGTAAAGCAGACAGCTTATTAGCCCTTGGTGCAGACGAGGTCGTAAAATTTGATCTCTCTGATCCCACTACATGGGGCCCTGCCCTTGATGGCGTCACATCTGTCTATTCTGCATCCCTTGATCCTATGCTCGAGGGCCACCTGGCATTTTGTAAAGAACTGGCAAAACACACGGATCATATCAAACATGTCGTTCGGATCAGTTGTATGGGTGCGGATACCAATACTGCATCATATAACCCAGACCAACACGCATCACGCGCCGGCGCTGGCATTCCACTGATGCTGCAACACTACTGGTGGGGCGAAAAGGCATTGATTGACGCAGGCCTCAATGTAACGGCCCTGCGCAACAATTTTTTCATGAACCACCTGTTGAAAACCGATTGTGAAAACATCGATGCAGAAGGTTGGTTCTCTAACCCGCTTGGTGACATGCGAAATTCTTTCGTCGCAACACGCGATATCGCACAAGCTGCCGCAGTGATCCTAACCGAAGGGCCCGATCGCCACACAAACAAATTCTATGACATCACAGGCCCTGCCCCACAATCCATGGCGGAAATTGCTACCGACTTGGGCCGCGCGATGGGCAAAACAATCGAATACCGTGCGCAAAACATGATCGACTTCGAAAATGACTTTGGCGCAACGCGTGCCGAATTCTTTGAATATCTTACCAACGGCTTTTACACCCGTTGCAGCCCAGATTTTTACAATCTGACAGGCAACAAACCCACGTCTTACTACGACTACTTGACGACCAAGGGTGCAAACGCCGAAACTGGTCTAGAAGAGCTGTATCAAGGTAACCTTTGGAAAAAAGGTGAAGACGC
>DKMK01000115.1:0-23848 GCA_002469545.1 Rhodobacterales bacterium UBA7416
CCAAGATACCAAGATTTTGACAGAGCATGATGGAAAAATAACGGCGCGTATGAAGGCAAGCTCGGTTGGCAAGTTGAAAGGATTTGCGCGGGTTTTGCCCGGAAATCAGGGGATTTTGGTAAACTTCTCATTAGGCGCTGGAATGGTCAATGCGGTGGAGAATGAAGGTTTAATCGCGCGTGATTTTGCCCCAACGGATGCGAGTATTGATTTGCTTTATCTTATTGAAGTGCAGCAAGCATTGTTAGGGGAGGCACGTAAATCAACCATTCAAATGCACACAGACAGAAGTTCGGCGATGGCAAAAGCGGATACGGATGTTTTGACCGGTTTGTCGAACCGACGTGGGATGGAGGCGTTTGTGGGCCGGATCATGGGGCGCAAAACGTTTGTTCCATTTGCATTTATCATGATTGATTTAGATTTTTTTAAGGCAGTGAATGACACATTTGGGCACGCAGCTGGGGATGCAGTTTTAGCCGAAGTTGCGAAGCGATTGACCCAGTTAACCCGCCGTGGTGATTTGGTTGCGCGAACTGGTGGTGACGAGTTTAATTTGATTTTGCCTAATTTCACGGACTCGGATGCAGCGTTGGAGTTGTCAAAACGCATTATTCGGGATCTGAGCAAAGACATTTTGTTTGAAAGTGCGGTTTGCACAATTGGGGCCAGTATTGGCACGACCGTTGTTTTACACAAAACAGATTTTGTTGACTTGTCAGAAATGGTGGACAAAGGTTTGTACGAAAGCAAACAAAAGGGAAGGGGAACCGTTACAATGGTGTAAGGTAAATGGTACCAGCGCCCCGATTTGAACGGGGTGCCTCCTGATCCACAATCAGGCGCTCTAACCAAGTGAGCTACGCCGGCATTGAGGGTCATTTAGCCCAAGCTTTCGGCTCTGGCAAGTCCGATCATGCTTGAATTTACGACTTTCTCTTGTTAGGCCGAAAAAAACATTATTTGGACATAGGTAAAACGATATGGGTATCAATACAGAAGTCGACGTAGAAGCGAATTTGCAGATTGGCCCGACCAGCGATGGTATGGTCCGCCTTTTTATCGAGGGTAAAGGAATCGAAGTGCCGTTGGATTTCGATCCAGAAGAGGCGGAAGAAATTGCAGAAGAGATTCGTGCAGCCGCTGCAAAGGCACGTGCGCAACACAAACGCTAAATGCGCGGGTCGATGAAGGCTTGCAGACGTTCTGAAGTATTTCGTGCAAATTTTAACGTTAACTTTTTCCGGCGCGCTGGGGATAGTTTTTGTTCTGGTGCGTCGCGCATGATTTCTGCGCTATAGGCGTCGGCGAAAATTAGACCCGTATCATCGGGTAATAGATCGATTGGAAAATCTGGAGCGACGGCCCAAAAATAACGATCGCACCATTCCAAGTATCCGCGCCATTTTGTGTCTGATTGAAAATCGGCCTTACTTGATTTGCATTCTATAATCCAAATTTCGCCTTTGGGACCAAGGGCGATAACGTCAACGCGTAGGCCCGATGTTGGAACAAACTCTGTTAAGCTGTTGAAATTTAGATTGCGCATGTGACGTACGACACCACGTGCGAGCAATTGTCCGGGCTGTAATGCGTCATCCATTATTTGAACTTAGAGTGGGGGATTGGTTTAAATCAAGCCCAAGGTTATCAGACGTTTACGATAAGTATTTGCAAGGGCGTCTGTTGAATAGTGTTCTTGGACAAAGGCCTGGCCGAGTTTTGCGCGTTGATTAGCCATATCGAGATTTTCGTAAACGTCCAACAGGTTTTGTGCCAAATCATTAACCGATATGTCAGCCCATTGAGCACCCTGTGCATCATAGATTGCATGACCCTGTGGAACATCGATCAATTGGGCGTCCACTGGAAAGGCTGTTTTTGATGTGCAAAAATCCGTAACACCGCCCCAGTTTGTGACGATCGTCGGTTTTTTTAAGCCAAGGGCATATGCTGGTAGATATCCAAATCCTTCGCCGCGATGAGCGGAAACAACACAGTTTGCTTGTGCCATTAAACGAAATAGGTATTCCAACGGCAACATTTGTTCGATCAGGTTAATGCGTGAATCAATTTGAGCCGCTGTGCGTATTTGTGCCATTTGTCCATTGGGATCGCCCCAATGCCCATCGACGCTGGGGGTTGATTTCAAAACGAGACGCACATGTGAATTTTTTCTGGCCGGAAAGGCACGTTGGAATGCATTGACGACAGCCATGGGATTTTTACGTTCCACTGATGAATGAAAATCGAAGGCCGTGAAAAACGTAAAGTGATTTGGGTCAGGGCGTGTGATCGATGCCATTTTTTTAAGGTAGGGCAATTCGTCCAATGCTTTGCCAACTTTGGTCACCGACTGAGCGCCTGCTTGGCGATAAAGATTGGCGACGAATTCCGATGGCGTCCAGATTTCGTTTACCATGTCGATGCCAAGTTTGTGGACGTCAGGCAGTTTGCTGGTTTCCCAAAGAAAGTAACCAATGTGATAGATATCTTTGCGGTAAGCGAATTGAGGCGTCATGATATTCATCGGGATACGTTCGGAATTGACGTGGTGGAGGACGAAGTTTCCTTTTGGCATTGTGGTGTTTGAGTTTGAATTTATCTGTGGTTTGAAATCGGAATTCAAGTTGCGATTTTTATGATATAAACCAATTTTATCAAAAGCTTGTTGCGACATCCTCATGTTGCTTCCCAAGCCAGTTTGTTGTTCTGGATAGCCAATGACCTCGGCTTGTGATTTTGCGCTGGGTGTTCGGGTTGGAACGGAAAGATATTGGCGCAGTTCAGGTGCCATTACGTTTGGTGATCTATGAAACCAGCGTGCAATTTCGGTGGCGTTCCATGGAGATTTTATTTTGTCTGTAGGCAGATCAATCCGGCATAGCATTGCCAGTAAGATGGCCATGCCAGTTGGGCCGTGTTTATGACGGCGCGATAAAAGAATTTTTTTGAAATGTGGATCGAACGCTGGGGCGGATTTTGGGTCGTTGAAAAAACGGCAAAGCTGTCCTACTTTTGAGCAGTTTTCAAAGTGTGCAGAATTCGGCGCCTTTGGCAGTTCCCAAGGAACCCAGAATTCGACGAGCTTTTCACGTGCCGTTGTTTTGTACCAATCCAAGGCGTCTTTTTGGCCTTGTGCAGTGTTTAATTCAAATTTGTGATTGCGATTTAGTGTGTTCAGTAAGTGATTTGCGTATCGGGGTAGATTGTTCGATTTGTCCAATTTTAGGGCCATTTTTAAAACCGGAAATGGTGGCAGGCTGTGGGTAATGTGGGAATCATTTGGTGTGGGTTGTGAACGAAAGCGTTTGATCAAACTGGTCTTTCGTAAATCGGGATGCGATGCCAGCTGACACAGGGTAAGTAAATCAGTGTCGCTTGATTGCGTTGCTTGAAGGAACCGGAGGAGCTTATGGGGCGAGAATTTAGAATCTCTGTCGCGAAATGTGGCGTGTTCCAAGACAGTGTATTCAGCTGATTCTAAATCAATCGGGGTAAAACTTTCGCCTGTGATATCTTTGACGATGGATGCAGCGGCGTTTTTATTTGGTGAAATTTGTTGAACCAAGCCAAGGGGAAGAGCGCGCGCAATTGTGCGTTCCAGTTTGTTTCCAACGGCGAATGATTTGCGGCCCGCAGCCTGGAGTTGGTGGACGAATTTTAGCATACGCCCATATTCCTTGGTTTTGGCCCATCGGTTTGTTGATCGATATTGAGGCGCTGCCAATGTTTCCAAAAAGACCACGACATGATCATATCTGTTTAGGAACTGACTGGATTGTGCGAATTTATAGGGCGTCCTAAAATTCATAATCCTTCGCGCCAATGGATTGGACGTTGGTGAAACAGTTTCGACATTATGACCTGTTTCAATCAAATGAGCGGTGAGTTTTAACATTTCAACCTGTGCAATCGAATTGCCTGCATTCATTTCACCAAAAAGCAGAACTGATTTTGGTCGGGGAAAAGCCGTAGGCCGAGTGGCGTTTTTGAGTGTTTTGAATGCTGTTTGATCAAGATGCATAATATATTCCAATTCACAATTGAGCCCATCCTTTCAGTCAGCCGTTAATAAAGGTTAAAGAAAGTTCACTATGTTTACCGACGTTTATCGGCGCAGTTTATTGGTGCTCACAATTGCGTGCTGGGCTTGTGGCGGTTGATCGATGTCTGTATGGTGAGTGGTGGCGGGTTCTGCCCTTCTGGTTAGAAGCCCTATTTTAGTGGCCGATAATCTTTCTTGAGGGAACTGGCTCTGTGACTGACCCTGGTCTATCATATCCGGTACCCACCTGTTTTACACAGGCAACGAAATTTCACGCCTCGACCGTTGGTTGTGAGTGGTTGCAATGATACCGCGAACGAATGTGGGCCCGCCGCTTTTTGACTGTTCAGTTACTATCTTTTTGATAGAAGACACCCATGAGTGATATTCAAAGTTTGAAAAGCCAGTGCCGTAAGGCTGCCTTTGCCGCGCGCAAAGAGGCGCATGGGTTGGGATTGGACCAAGAGGCCAATGCCCAGCTGACGTCGTTTTTAAAGATGCAAGAGGATGCGCTGACCATCGCCGCATATATGCCAATCCGCACCGAAGTGTCCCCGTTGAAATCGATGGAAGCCATGGCGCGTCGTGGACGCAATATTTGTGTGCCTGTGGTTGTGGCAGCGGGAAGCCCGTTGGAGTTTCACCGCTGGACGCCCGATTGCGAGATGGTTGAAGGTGCGTTTGGCGCAATGATACCAGCCAAGGTCGATGTTTTATTACCCGATGTTGTGATTACACCGTTGGCGGCATTTGATATGGGTGGATACCGTTTGGGTTATGGCGGCGGATTTTATGATCGAAGTTTTGAAGAGTTAAGCGAATTTAAAAAGGTTCAGGCCATTGGTTATGCGTATAGCACCCAAGAAGTCATGATGGTTCCGCGTGAAGATACCGATTACCCAATGGATGCAATAATAACAGAACGCGGCATCTTGTCCTTTTAGGACAAGGAGCGTATCGGAGTTTAATGAGACTTTTATTTCTTGGCGATGTCATGGGCCGATCAGGCCGCAAAGCAATCAGTGAACGATTAATGCGTTTGCGGACAGAATGGCGATTGGATTTCGTCGTGGTGAACGGTGAAAATGCAACCGGCGGCATGGGTTTGTCAGCAGGGCATGCAAAGGTTCTGCTAGAAGCAGGTGCCGATTGTATCACGTTAGGTGATCATGCGTTTGATCAGCGTGATATGTTATCGTATTGCGAACAAGAGCCACGCATTGTCAGGCCCTTAAATTTTGCCAAAATGGCACCAGGTAAAGGCGTGCGTGTTATTAAGGCGCAAAATGGCAAAAAGGTTTTGGTGGCGCAGGCATTGGGCCAAGTGTTCATGAAAAAACCATTCGATGATCCATTTTCCGCGCTGGATGGTACATTGCGTACCGCACCGATGGGCGGAGCCGTGGATGCAGTTATCGTTGATTTTCACGCCGAAGCGACATCCGAAAAAGTAGCCATGGGACATTGGTTGGATGGGCGTGCATCCATGGTTGTGGGTACGCATACGCATATCCCAACGGCAGATGCGCAAATTTTACCACGTGGCACTGCGCATCAATCAGATGCGGGAATGTGCGGCGATTATAACAGTGTGATTGGCATGCAAAAGGACGAACCTTTGCGCCGTTTTATCACTGGTATGAACAAAGAACGATTTACGCCTGCTGCGGACGAAGCGACGTTATGTGGCTTGTTCGTTGAAACGGATGATAAAACGGGTCTGGCGAAAGAAGTCGTGCAAATTCGCGTTGGCGGACGTTTGCAGCAATCGGTGCCTGCATGAGAAGTGAAACATGGCTGTATATGCCGCTGGCCGTGATTGGTGCGACGTGGGGTTTGACGATTCCTGCCATGAAAGTGGCCGTGGACAGTGGGTATCCTGTTTCGGGTGTTTTGTTTTGGCAGGTTCTGTTGGCCAGTATGGTCGCGTTTTTGTTATTCTTACCTAAACGACGCGCAATTCCTGTAACACGCCGCCGAGTTGCGTTGTGGACATGGATTATGGCGTTTGGATCGGTTTTGCCGGGGTTTATTTCGTATACTGCTGCGGGGCATTTGCCGGCAGGGGTGATGGCGATAACCATTGCGATGGTGCCCATCTTTATTATGCCGATCGCAATTCTTACTGGGCATGAGGTGTTTAAACCTAAACGCGTTTTAGGTGTTTTGATGGGCGCTTTAGCAATTTTCTTGTTGATTGGGCCTGATACTAGCCTGCCTGATCCAAGTAAGGCGGGATTTGTATTGTTGGCGTTGTTGTCCCCAGTTTTTTATGCATTTGAAGATAACTTTATTGCATATTTCGGATTGGATGGTTTGACACCAATTGAAACGTTGTTGGGTTCCGCACTGTTAGGTGTTTTCATAATGAGTGGGGTCGTTATTTCCCAAGGGACATTCATACCTATTTGGCAAGGTGGGTTCTCTATGGCTGATTGGGCCATTGTTGTGGTTGGCCTGACGACCGGTGTCGCATATGCAGGCTTTATCTGGATTATTGGCCAAACGGGGCCTGTGTTTGCTGGGCAAGTTGCCTATCTAGTGACGATGTTTGGCGTTTTGTGGTCGGTCGTTTTATTGGGCGAAACCTATTCGGGTTATATCTGGGCCGCCTTTGGTGTCATGATGTTTGGTATGTTTTTAGTGCGCCCGCGCGGCGATGCCTCTTGAGGCGGCTGGGCTAATCGCTACATTAAGGGGATCGCATAGGGAACCTTTTGATGCTGGCTGATTTTATACCTGTTGATTATCACGCTTATATTGCGATGGCGTTGATTGCTGTCATGTTTGTTGGCTTTATCAAAGAGTTGTATCCGACAGAAGTGATTGCCCTTAGCGGGGCGGCGTTTTTGATGCTGACTGGAATTTTACCTTACAACGATGCACTGGCTGTATTTTCAAACCCTGCGCCGTGGACAATTGCGGCGATGTTTATTTTGTCTGGGGCATTGGTACGCACAGGCGCGTTATCAAACCTTACGAACTATGTGACATCTAAGGGTGAGGATAACCCAAAGATGGTATTGGGTGGATTGGCTGTGTTTGTGGTCGTGGCGTCTGCGTTTATGAATAATACACCTGTTGTTGTTATTATGATCCCTATCGCAGTTCAGATGGCCAAAATTATGGGTGTTTCTGGATCTAAGCTGTTGATCCCTTTGTCTTACATGGCAATTTTGGGTGGCATTTTGACGTTGATCGGAACATCGACAAATTTATTGGTGGATGGTGTCGCGCGCGCAGAAGGATTGGAACCGTTCACGATGTTCGAAGTCACACCGTTGGCCATTATTTTAGTGTTGGTTGGTGGTTTATACCTGCGTATTTTTGCCAACCGGTTGTTACCGTCGCGTGAAAGCATGGCGGATTTGTTGGGGAGCAGTGCATCCAAGCGCTTTATCACTGAAGTGATCATTCCAGAGAATAGTGCGTTGATTGGTGAAAAGCCTCGTGAAGTTGATTTGTTTAAGCGCGAAGGTAGTCGGGTGATCGATGTGTTGCGCCGTGACGAAAGTTTACGTTTGAAAATTGGTGAAGTCGCATTGCAGGCGGGTGATCGTGTGGTGATGAAAACGCCAGTAGGTGAGTTGTTGGGGTTAAACGAAGGTAAGGATGTGCATGTCGCAGACCGTGTTTCGTCCAAAGAGGCCACAACTGTTGAAGCATTGATAACACCGGGCTGTAAAATGATTGGGCGCCGTATTGGTGATATGCACCTACGTCGTACCTTTGGTGTGTATGCATTGGCGCTGCACCGTAAGAATCAAAATATTGGTAAGCAATTGGAAGATATCCAAGTACGGGTTGGTGATACCATTTTGCTGGAGGGTGCGGGCGAAGATATTGGACAATTAGCGCGTGAAATGGGGTTGGTGGATTTGGCACAACCAACCGAACGCCCATATCGTCGAAATAAGGCCCCGATTGTCATCGTAGCATTGGCGGCGGTTGTTGTTTTGGCCGCGCTTGGTGTGGCACCTATTTTCAGTATTGCGGCTGTTGGTGTGGCGGCTGTGTTGTTGTCACGTTGTATTGATGGCGATGAAGCATTCGAAGCTGTCGATGGGCGCTTGTTGGTTTTAATATTCTCGATGTTGGCAATCGGTGCCGGATTACAGGCATCAGGCGCGGTGGCATTGATTGCAAATGGGGTGGCGCCGCAATTAATGGGAATGCATCCGTTTTTCGTGGTGTGGGCGATTTATCTGCTGACGTCTGTTTTAACGGAGCTTGTTTCAAATAATGCCGTTGCCGTGGTGGTCACGCCGATTGCAATTGCATTGGCAAGCGCGTTGGGCATTGATCCACGACCCTTGGTTGTGGCTGTTATGGTTGCCGCCAGTGCCAGTTTCGCAACTCCCATAGGATATCAGACAAATACGTTGGTCTATGGACCAGGTGGGTATGCGTTTACGGATTTTATGAAAATTGGGGTGCCGTTGAATATCATTATTGGGGTCGTTGCATCGGCGTTGATCCCGTTTTTTTGGCCGTTATAAGCTTGGTCCTATTGAAACCTGCGTGCCTATTTTGTAGGAAGCTGGCAGAGAAATTTAATTCAAGGGGTTCGCATCATGGCAGGCCATTCCAAATGGGCAAATATTCAGCACCGTAAAGGTCGTCAGGATAAATTACGCTCGAAGCTATTTTCGAAACTTTCAAAAGAGATCACGGTCGCTGCAAAAATGGGCGATCCAGATCCTGATAAGAACCCACGTTTACGTTTAGCCGTCAAAGAAGCGAAATCAGTTTCTGTACCAAAGGACGTGATTGAACGCGCCATTGGTAAGGCCAGCGCGGCGGATGAGGGAAACTATGACGAAATCCGTTACGAGGGTTATGGCCCGAACGGTGTAGCTGTTATTGTCGAAGCAATGACGGATAACAAAAACCGTACTGCGTCATCTGTGCGGTCGTTGTTTACCAAATCTGGCGGTAATTTGGCAGAAACGGGTGCGGTTTCGTTTATGTTCGAACGTAAAGGTTTAGTTGTTTATAAGGCTGATATTGCTGACGTTGATACAATGTTTGAACATGCAATCGAGGCGGGCGCAGACGATGTGGAATCATCGGAAGATGGTCATGATATTTACTGTGCTGATACCGATTTAAACGAAGTTTCCAAAGCATTGGAAGCGGCGCTGGGCGAAAGTGTAACAACCAAGTTGATCTGGAAGCCAACAATGATGACCGAGTTGGATTTGGATGGCGCGGAAAAATTGATGCGCTTGATCGAAAATTTGGAAGATGATGATGATGTGCAGAACATCACAACCAACATGGATGTGTCGGACGAAATTATGGCGCAGCTTTAGGAGCCTCTTGGATCATATTGAATTTTCCAATGGCCTGAAGGCCCGTGAAAAGGTTGCGTTGAATGCGCGGAGCCGTTTTGCGGGCCTTTTGCATTTGGGGCTGCATTTTGGTTTAATTGTCATTTTGGCGCTGGTGGTTATGCGGGGCGGGGTGATCGGGACGTTGGCCATTTTGCCCTTGGGCATTGCTTGGGTGTTTTTGTTTTCTTTAGAGCACGAAGCCACGCATCAAACGCCGTTTGAAAATAGGCGTGTGAACGAATGGGCTGGGCAGTTCTGTGGGATTGTATTGTTATTGCCATTTCAATGGTTTCGCTATTTCCATTTGGCGCATCATCGTTACACAAATGATCCCAATAAAGACCCAGAACTGTTGTCAGGCGTGGCACCTGAAACCAAGCGCGCATTGATTTGGCATGCCAGTGGATTTCCATATTGGATGGGGATGTCGCGTAAAATTTGGCGCAATGCGTTTGGTGAAAATCGCGATTCTTATCTGCCAGCATCGGCCAAAGCCAAAGTACGCAGCGAAGCTCGGTTAGCTGTATTCATATACGTTTGTGTTGCGGTTTTCAGCTTGTTCAATCCTGTGTTGATCTGGATTTGGGTTATCCCCGTTATGGTCGGTCAGCCGTTTTTGCGGGTGTATTTATTGGCTGAACATGGACGTTGTGCGTTTGTCGCGAATATGTTGGAAAACACGCGGACGACATATACCAACAGAATTGTCCGTTTTTTGGCTTGGAATATGCCATATCACATCGAACACCACAGTTTTCCAAATGTGCCGTTTTATAATTTACCAAAGTTGAATGAATTGATGTCTACGCATCTGCGTGAAACTGAAGATGGCTATGTCAAATTTACAGCGACGTATTATCGGGGCCTTGATTAGACCCCGATAGAATTTTTTATGTGCGCATTTTGTTGAACATGGCGAATCCGTACATGCCTGCCAGCATGGCAATCATGAATACGATGCCGCTGGTGCCACCAAATGAGAGTGATGCCATCGCAGGTCCGGGACAGAAACCGGCCAATGCCCAACCCATGCCAAATAAGATCGCACCAATGATGAGAGGGCGATCAAGTTTTGTGTTGGGTGCAGAGGGAAGGGCAGTACCAATTATAGAGGCGCCACGCTTTTCTGCGACGCGCCATGCAATAAACATCGGGATGATTGCGCCGCCCATAACGAAAACCAAGCTTGGATCCCAACCGCCAAATAAATCAAGGAACCCTTGAACTTTTAATGTGTCGGTCATGCCTGAGATCACAAGACCAAGGCCAAACAAGGAGCCTGTTAGAAGCGAGATGATATTTCTCATGATAGAACTCCGATTTGACGTGCAATGACAATGGTGACGACGCCTGCGCCGATATAGACCAATGTGGATAAGATTGAGCGCAGTGACAGGCGCGACATGCCGCAAACACCGTGGCCCGATGTACAGCCAGAGCCAAGGCGTGTGCCGATGCCAACCAAAAGGCCTGCGACGACTACCAAGGTTAAATTTGTTGTGGCATTTGTTGAAGGCAGCGTTTTGTACAAGCCGAGTAATGCGGGTGCACCGATCAAGCCGCCAACAAACATAAATCGTTCCACAAGGTTTGAACGCCCAGAACCGTCAATCAATCCTCCGATAATTCCAGAAGCGCCCATTATGCGTCCGTTACCCAATAAAAAGAGTGCGCCAGCGGCGCCTATCATCAGCCCACCAATCAGGGCGTTAATCCAACTTGAATAATCCACAGTGTTTCCTTTGCGTGATTTGTATATTGCATGCGACGTTATGCCTGTTTCCCTTAAGAGGAAAGATAAAACACATTCAATAAGTATAATATGTTTTTTAACTGCCGTGTTTAAGTGATTTAGCCCGCGTGTTGCAAAACATTACGTCTAATTGTCGTTTTGACAGCTGACGTAGGGGGGTAAGAGTGCTACACGGTGCTATCGTAAATGTATAAATCACTGAATAAGACTTCGGTGACGCTTGAACAAGGAGGTTTGTCATGCGCATAGGAACACCTAAAGAGATTTTTCCGGGGGAAAACCGAGTGGCAATGACGCCTGATTCGGCTTTGCAACTGCAAAAACTTGGATATGAATGTGTGATTGAAAAGGGTGCCGGCGAAGCCGCTCGTTTTTCTGATCAAGATTATAAAAAAGCCGGCGTAAAGGTCGTGGCAACTGCTGCGGCGTTGTACAAAGAGGCGGACGTCGTTGCCAAGGTCCGACCACCCGAAGATATAGAGATCAAACGATTAAAAAAGGGGCAAACCCTGATCTCGTTCTTCTATCCTGCACAAAATGCAGAATTGATGGAAGCCGCCAATAATAAAGGCGCACATGTGATTGCCATGGATATGGTGCCTCGTATCAGCCGTGCGCAGAAAATGGATGCGCTGTCATCTATGGCTAATATCGCGGGTTATCGCGCGGTGATGGAGGCGGGCAATAATTTTGGCCGTTTCTTTACGGGTCAAATTACAGCCGCTGGTAAGGTTCCACCAGCCAAGGTTTTAGTTGTGGGTGCTGGCGTAGCTGGTTTGGCCGCAATTGGCGCGGCAACGTCATTGGGCGCGATGGTTTACGCCTTTGATGTGCGTCCAGAGGTTGCTGAGCAAATCGAAAGCATGGGTGCCGAATTCGTATACCTTGATTTTGACGAAGAACAGACAGATGGTGCTGAAACAGGTGGTTATGCCGCCCCGTCCAGCCCTGCGTTTCGTGAAAAGCAATTGGCGAAATTTCGCGAGTTAGCGCCAGAGATGGATATTGTGATTACCACAGCATTGATCCCAGGACGTGATGCGCCGAAATTGTGGTTAGCTGATATGGTTGAATTACAAAAACCAGGCTCAGTTGTCGTTGATTTGGCTGCTGAACGTGGCGGGAACTGTGATTTGACCGTTGCGGATCAAAAAATAGTTTCAGATAATCATGTGACAGTCATTGGGTACACAGATTTGCCAAGCCGCATGGCCGCGCAATCATCGACACTGTACGCCACAAATATTCGCCACATGATGACGGATTTGACACCTGAAAAAGATGGCAAATTAAATCATGACATGAAGGACGATGTTATCCGTGGGGCGACAGCCACACATAAGGGTAAGATCACGTTCCCACCGCCACCACCTAAAGTGGCGGCGATTGCGGCGAAGAAACCGACGGCACCTGAACCAACAGCCCAAGAAGTTGCAGCGGCTGAAGCTGCGGCGTTGAAGAAGGCGGGCACGCAACAAACCGCGTTGCTGGTCGGCGGTGGTTTGTTGATGTTATGGATAGGGGCATATGCACCCGCATCATTCATGCAGCATTTCATTGTATTCGTATTGGCCTGTTTCATCGGTTTCCAAGTGATTTGGAACGTCAGCCATTCGTTGCACACACCATTGATGGCGATTACCAATGCGATTTCGGGGATTATTATCCTTGGCGCATTACTGCAAATTGGCGGCAACGGGTTCATTGTAACCGTTTTGGCCAGCATTTCGGTGCTGATTGCCATGATCAACATTGTGGGTGGCTTTATGGTTACCCGTCGTATGTTGCAAATGTTCCAGAAATCTTAGGAGGACGTTATGAGCATAGGTATCGTAACAGCCGCATATATCGCGGCGTCGGTTTTGTTCATTCTGGCCCTTGGCGGATTGAGTAATCAAGAGAAAGCTAAACGTGCAGTTTGGTTTGGTATTGTTGGTATGGCTGTGGCCGTTGTTGCCACGGTTTTCGGGCCTGGTGTTGGTGGCTGGTCGTTGATGTTATTGTTGCCCTTGTTGGGCGTTGGCGCATACATCGGCATGGTCGTGGCACAGCGTGTCGAAATGACGGAGATGCCGCAATTGGTGGCGGCGTTGCATTCATTTGTGGGTTTAGCGGCGGTGTTTATCGGCCTGAATTCCGATTTTGTTGGCACGCATGGGCTGATTGGCGCAGAAGTCGCCATTCACGAAGTTGAAGTGTTCCTTGGCGTGTTTATTGGTGCGATTACCTTTACGGGTTCCATTGTCGCATACGGGAAACTGGCGGGAAAGATCGATGGTAAGGCGTTGATTTTGCCATTCCGTCACCTGTTGAATGCAGGCGCAATTGTGATCAGTTTGGCCTTGTTGATGATGTACATGAACCATGCTGGTTCTTGGACGTTGTATCTGATGTTGTTAATCGCATTCGCGGTTGGTGCGCATTTGGTTGCGGCGATTGGTGGGGCGGATATGCCCGTAGTTGTGTCTATGTTGAACAGCTATTCTGGTTGGGCTGCGGCCGCGACTGGGTTCTTGTTGGGCAACGATCTGTTGATTGTAACGGGCGCATTGGTTGGTTCTAGTGGTGCGATTCTGTCGTACATCATGTGTAAAGCGATGAACCGTTCGTTCATTTCGGTGATCTTGGGCGGCTTTGGTGGCGCCAAGGGTCCTGCAATGGAAATTGAAGGCGAGATGATTGCAACGGACGTAAACACAGTTGCGGCGCAACTGATGGATGCGGACAGTGTTGTTATTATTCCAGGTTATGGCATGGCGGTGGCACAAGCGCAGCAATCTGTTTCAGAGCTGACACGTCGTTTGCGTGACAAAGGTAAGACGGTTCGTTTTGCGATCCATCCTGTTGCGGGGCGTTTGCCAGGCCACATGAACGTGTTGTTGGCTGAAGCAAAAGTGCCATATGATATCGTTCTGGAAATGGATGAAATTAACGATGATTTTCCTGAAACGGATGTGGCGATTGTGATCGGGTCAAATGACATCGTGAACCCAGCCGCACAAGAAGATCCTAATAGCCCCATTGCAGGCATGCCTGTCTTGGAATGCTGGAAGGCCAAATCTGTGATCGTGTCTAAACGCGGGCAGGGGACTGGTTATTCGGGGATTGAAAATCCGCTGTTCTTTAAAGAGAATACGCGAATGTTGTATGGTGATGCCAAGGCAAGCTTGGATCAACTTTTACAATCAATTAGTTAAACGAAAGGGCCCGATTTTCGGGCTCTTTTTTATTCGAATGATTCTTGGATATAGTCGATCAATTCTAAAGCGAACCAACCAAGGACGAAACCCAGTATTATGCCAATAGTTAACATGTCATTTTCTCCAGCTTAGTCGTAATCAGTTAGGTGTTAATTTAAATACTAATAACCCATAGGTTGCGGGGCGATTCTCGAACACTCTCTAAACTTAATGTAATATATTAGAATTTACTTATAAAAGAGAATATTGCCCGTTGTCCCTCGATTGACCAAAGATCCTCGTGGTGACCAGTTTCAATTACTTTTAATGTTTTTTGTGGCGAAGGTGATGCGCTGAACACAGCTTTGCCATGGGCCACTGGGATTAATTTGTCTTGCTGTCCGTGAATTACGAGCAACGGGACTTTGACTGTTTTTATTGCATTCAACGTGTTCCAACGTTGGTCCAAAATATAACGTATTGGAAAAAATGGCATTTGAGCTGCGGCTAGATCCGTAATGGATTTATACGGCGCTTCTAGAACAATTGCTTTGGGTGGTTGCGTGTTTGCCAGCTGTACCGCAACGCCTGTGCCTAGGCTTTCTCCGTAGTAGATGAGGGGCGATTTGGATGAAAATCCCAACTTGGTCTTGTTTTCAACCAAATAGATGGCGTCTTGCATGATTGTTGATTGACTGGGCTTCCCTTTTGATCCAGAGGAACCGCGATAAGCCATGGCGAGCAGACCATATCCGCGGTTAACTAGGCGATTAAAACGTTGGGCGCGAACAGCCAAATTTCCAGCGTTTCCATGGAAATACACGATCGTTGGTTTGCGTCCATTTGGCAGTTTTGTCCAAACGATCAATGGGGTTTCATCAAAGCTGTTAAATACATGTTCTGAAATTTTGGGAACACCCGCATTTATGGGGGTAATGTGAGCTGGATTAAATGGGTAGATCAGCGCGAAACGCCCGAACCAAATGGCAGCCAGACTTAGGGCGTAAATTGTAAGTATTGTCAGAAATAGTTTGCGCATGACCCTGCCAAAATGTGTGAACAGGATCTTACGCGATTTTTCAAAAGTGGGCAAAGGTTCAGTTGCCGAAAGCCTCGTCGATGACGTCATAAACCTCTAATGCGACCCAACCGACGACGATGCCGATTAAAATTCCAAATGCAAAAGTCAATTTTTCCTCCGTTTAGGTTTAATAAAAATTTAGAGGCAATTGTTTAAAATTCCGTTTATGCCGTAATTTTTGTTCCCAAACCCACCAAAGAGATTGTTTTCACAGGCGTGAGTGCGTTATGCAGTCTTAAATTGAGAGGCAACGCAACAATGCATAAACATCGTGGTTTTCCATCCCGCTTACCTAGTAGTGATTTTCAGTTCACTATTCGTCGCCCGAACAAAAAAGGTGCCACGCCGATCATTCGCCGTGAGCGTTACGCTGATCGCCGCAATGTAGATCGCAAGGCGGACGAAGTGTTTATGCTGTCATTGATCGAAAATTTTGGTGAAGAGCCTTTTATCCGAGGAAATTTGGATGCAGGACGAATTTCATGGATGTGGGAGCGCGAGGTTTTGCCTGTGAGCGACCCGTTTGATCCATGCGATTACGAAGCAGAGATGCGCGTTGATATCAGCAAAGCGATGGTTAGTTTCCCTAAGATATTCACGGATGAATACGAATAGTTGGCGTTTTTTTGCTTACGTAAACAACCATTTGGCGGCAAATCGCTGATTTGTTCAACCTTGATCAGAAGCGTTTGAATGTCCGCTGAAACGGTGGCTATGTGATTGAGCGAAAGGATTTTACCAAAGATCCTGACGAAAAATGAAAGGCAAAAGCAATACAAACGAAATCTGTTATGTCCCCTTTTTGAACAGGTTTTCACGAACGTTTCCCCCTCTCGTTCGTACGTTTAACGCTTTTGCCTTTTATAATTCCCCTTTAAAATTGACCTTTAGATGGATGCGCAATTTGTCGCAAAATATATTTTGGGGTGTGCAGTCGTCTTTATAGGGGCTAGGTTTTGCGCCAAATAGGATGGAGAGCCAAATGTCGTACAAAGAAGCTTTTGAAAGCGCAAAATCAGACCCTGAAAAATTCTGGATGGAAGCCGCTTCGCATGTGGATTGGGTGAAAGAGCCAAGTAAGGCACTATTTTCAGAAAATGCTCCTTTTTATGAATGGTTCAAAGATGCGCAGGTAAACACCTGTTACAACGCTGTGGATCGCCATGTTGAAAACGGTAAGGGTGATCAAACGGCAATCATTTATGATAGCCCAATCACGGGTTCTAAGGGCAAAGTTTCCTATGCGGAATTGCAAGAACAGACGGCTGCATTAGGTGGCGCGTTGCAGGCCCAAGGTATCGAAAAGGGTGATCGCGTCATTATCTATATGCCGATGATTCCACAGGCGTTGGTTGCGATGTTGGCTTGTTCGCGCATCGGCGCTGTTCATTCCGTTGTATTTGGTGGTTTTGCCGCAAACGAATTGGCGACACGAATTGATGATTGTACACCAAAAGCGATTATTGCGGCGTCTTGTGGGATCGAACCATCGGGCGTTATTGCATATAAACCGTTGCTGGATGCGGCGATTGAACTGGCGGAACATAAGCCTGAAACTTGTGTTGTATTCCAACGTGAACAGTTGACTGCGGATATGATCGACGGGCGTGATGTAGATTGGAATGCATCCCAAGTTGGTGTGACGCCAGCGGAATGTGTCGCAGTTAGCGGCGATCATCCTGTTTATATTTTGTACACATCAGGGACGACAGGCGCACCCAAAGGTGTTTTGCGCCCGACAGCGGGCCATATCGTGGCGCTGAACTGGACGATGAAGAATGTATACGACATGGACCCAGGTGACGTGTTTTGGGCCGCCTCGGATGTTGGTTGGGTCGTTGGCCATTCCTATATTTGTTATGGGCCGTTAATTCATGGTAACACGACGCTTGTTTTCGAAGGAAAGCCCGTCGGCACACCAGACGCAGGCACATTCTGGCGCGTCATTAGTGAGTATAACGTTAAGGCGTTGTTTACTGCGCCAACTGCGTTTCGTGCGATTAAGCGCGTCGATCCTAAGGGCGAGTTTATTAAAAAGTATGACCTGTCATGCCTGAAAACTCTGTTTCTTGCTGGTGAACGTGCCGATCCTGATACAATCGTTTGGGCGCAAGATCATTTGGGGGTGCCTGTCATTGACCATTGGTGGCAAACTGAAACTGGTTTCGCGATTGCGTCGAATCCGTGGGGTATTGAAAAGTTGCCAGTGAAATTGGGCTCACCGACAGTTCCGATGCCTGGTTACGACGTTCAGATTTTGGACGAGGCTGGAAAAGAGGTGGCAGACGGTGAAATGGGCGCAATTACGATTAAATTGCCATTGCCGCCCGGTACATTACCGACCCTTTGGAATGCTGATGCGCGTTTTAAATCATCTTATTTGGATGCTTTCCCCGGGTATTATGAAACGGGCGATGCAGGGTACAAGGATGAAGACGGATATCTGTATATCATGGCGCGCACAGATGATGTGATCAATGTGGCGGGTCATCGATTGTCATCTGGTCAAATGGAAGAAGTTTTGTCGGGCCATCCTGATGTTGCTGAATGTGCCGTGATTGGTGCGGCAGATGCGCTGAAAGGGCAGACACCTATTGGTTTTGTTTGTCTAAATTCAGGAACTGAAAAATCTAACGAGGATGTCATCAAGGAATGTGTCGGCTTAATCAGAAGCAAGATTGGTCCTGTTGCGGCATTTAAGACTGCGTTGGTGGTAGATCGATTGCCAAAAACACGTTCAGGTAAAATCTTGCGTGGGACGATCGTAAAAATCGCAGACGGCCAAGATTATAAAATGCCCGCGACAATCGATGATCCCGTAATTTTGGATGAAATTACTGCAGCTTTGAAGGCCATTGGGTACCCCAAAGTCTAGGACTGAATTTAAAAATTAAATTGCTTTAAAGGACGCTAAAACCATTGCGTCCTTTATTTGTTCGGTTGCGAAAAGGTGTTGGAGTGCATAGTTTATGCACAACTCAGTTAGGAAGAGACCATGATTTCTAAAAAAACGATTTTGTCAGTGGGTTTGTTAGCCATTGCGATGCCGCACATGGCGTCTGCACAAGCATTAAAAGGTGTGAAAACCCCAGCAAACTTGCCACCAGCAGACTACAATGGTGTACAATTTGTTGACCACAAAGGATGTATCTTTGTTCGCGCTGGTCGCTTGGGCGATATAAGTTGGGTTCCGCGTATTGATCAGACCCGAAAACATATGTGTTCCAAAACTTATGCATCGACATTCCCAAAGGCCGACGAGAAACCGGTGGTCGAGGCGGTTGAACCGACTGCGGTGGCTGCATTAGATCGTGGAAAAGTAGCATATAAGGGCGATGTTATTAAGCCTGTAGCTGCGCCAGATACATCATTGGTGCAGATAAAAGAAAATACGCTGTCTGCGGCGCAAAAGGCAAAGCAAGCTGCAACGAAAGCGGCTGAGGCCGAACGTGAAGCGCAGTTGGCCGCCCAAGAAATTGCAGCAGATAAGTTACGCCAAGATGCGATTGCAAAAAAAGAAGCTGATGATGCTAAGAAAGCAGAACAGTTAGCAAGTGCGATGAAGGCTGCTGAAGAGGCGGCTGTTGCAGACGACGTAATCAAGGCACAGATTGCAGAAAAAATTACCCAAGATAAGCAAGCCCGTTTAGAAAAACGCGCCGCTGACAAAAAAGCACGTGCATTGGCATTAGAGCAGAAAAAAGCTGATGCGAAGGCCGCAAGAGATGCCAGAAATGCAAAGCGTGAGGCAGACCGATTAGCCAGTGCCAAAAAGCGTGAAGAAACGCGATTGGCCAGTTTGAAAAAACGCGAAGAGGCTAAGGTTGCTGCGGCAAATAAGAAGGCCGAAAAAGTAGCGGCGCAAGCTGCTGCAAAATCAATCAAAGTAGCCAAAGTGGAGCAAGTGGTTACGAAACCTTCAAAGGTTGCTGAAGTTGTCAAAGCGCCAGTTAAAAAGGTGAATGAAAAAGCCGCTGCATTGAAAGAAGCTGCAATTGCAAAGAAAGTGGCAATCGCTGCCGCAAAGAAAGCGCGTGCAGATGAAAAAGCGGCTGATGAAGCGGCAAAGGCGCAGGCATTTCCATCAGGGTATTATGTCGATCTTGGAACGAACCTGAATGCGGCGCGTGCTCAGGCAGTTGTTTCGCGTTTGTCGGCGAGTGGGTACCGCGTACAAACACGCGTGACTGGCAATACAACACAAGTGTTTGCTGGGCCTTTCAGAAGCCAAAGCAATGCCCGCGTGGCATTTTACCAAGTTACCAACGAAGGCTTTAAAAAAGCTACAGTTGTCAAAAAATAAGACTTTCCAATACGGAAGATCTGGCCTGCCGGTTTATCCGGCAGGTACATAATTTTAAGGTGTTACCATGGAAAATGCGGTCGTAATTGAAAATGAAGCCTCTGATCGCGCCTATGAAATGGATTCGAGTTGGGTTGAGCGTGTTCTCGAACTGATCACGGCCAATGATCAATCTGGACTGATCGCCATTTTGGACGAACAGCACGCCGCAGATATTGCCGATCTTTTTGAACAAATTAAACCACACCAACGTTCGGCGCTGTTACAATTGTGGGGCAAAGAAATGGACGGCGAAGTGTTCGCCGAAATGGACGAGGCCCTGTCCGCTGATTTGATTGAACAGTTGCCGGATTCCATTGTCGGCGACGTTTTGCGTGACTTGGAAACCGATGATGTCGTGGATTTGGTTGAAGAGCTGGATGAAGGTCAAAAAGAGCGTGTTTTAGGCGCATTAGAAGATGCCGACCGTGTTGCAGTTCGCAGTTCACTGTCATATCCAGAAGAAACCGCAGGCCGGTTGATGGCGCGTGAGTTGGTGATGGCGCCAACGCATTGGACTGTTGGACAGACAATTACCAGTCTGCGTGCAGATACAAATTTACCGGATCAATTTTATGATGTTGTCGTTGTTGACCCAATGTCCAAACCAATTGGCAAAGTCCCGTTATATGCGTTGTTAACGGCAAAACGATCCACGCCGTTGATGGATATCGTTGATCAAGAATTTCGCACTATTCCCGTTATGCAAAGCCAAGAAGACGTGGCCTATGCGTTTAACCAATATAATATGATTTCCGCCCCTGTTGTTGATGAAGAAAACCGTTTGGTTGGTGTCATCACGATGGATGATGCGATGGAAGTCTTGGGTGAAGAGGCCGAAGAAGATATTAAATTGCTGGGTGGTGTTGGCGATGAAAGTTTAACCGATTCAATCATTGCCACGACCCGCCAACGATTTCCGTGGCTCGGAGTGAATTTAATCACGTCGATCATTGCATCAATTGTGATTTCCCAATTTTCAACCACGATCGAAGCCATCGTCGCGTTGGCTGTATTGATGCCAATTGTGGCGTCTATGGGGGGGAATGCTGGTACACAAACGTTGACTGTGGCTGTGCGTGCATTGGCAACCAAGGATTTAACGCCATCAAACGCATGGCGCGTTATTCGCCGCGAAGTATTGGTGGGGCTATTCAATGGGATATTGTTTGCCGCGATCATCGGTGTTGTTGGAATTATGTGGTATGGGTCCGCAATGTTGGGCGTTGTTTTGGCACTTGCCATGGTGATCAATTTGTTGGTCGCTGGGTTGGCTGGCATATTAGTGCCGCTTACACTTGATCGATTTGGAATGGATCCCGCACTTGGGTCTAGTGCGTTGGTTACAACTGTAACAGACGTTGTTGGATTTTTGGCATTCTTGGGATTTGCGAGTGCGTTGTTGTTATAACATCCTACGGTACGCGCATTGTTTTCGTTCGCGATCCTTTTGTTACCCTTGCTTCACTTTCACTGATTGAAACAACTTTCCAACCAGCAATACGTTGGCCAACCTTCACCGATCGATAGCCACCGGTAGAGGTTCGAAACAGTGCGCTTCGTTTAGAGGGAGCACCAAAAATTCCAACAAGGCTGAGTGCGCTTTTGCTGAATGTTGTGCTGGCACGGGTTGCTTTGTCGGTATCTGGTGCGGTTTTTGTCGCGGGTTTATCAACAGAGACGGTCGTTGTGGAAACTGTCACTGATGGTTTTGATTTTGCGCGTTTTACAATGTCGCGAAAGTTAGACGTCTTTTTGGGCGGGCGTTTATCTGTGCCACTGGCCAAAGAGCTGGCTGCCAATTGTGTTTGTGCAGTCGATGCATCATCGATTATGGCCTGCTGAACTAAATCTTGTGCAATGGCCGCTTCTGTTGTTTTTGCGCTTGTTGCTGCTTTGCTGCGCAGATTGGCAGGTCGCCGTGGTGGTCGCGCAACGTTGGATGGCGCAGCAGGGGGCAGTGTGACAACAGGTGTGGTGCGGTTGCCGTCACGAAGTTTAGGGGGCGGGTAATTCGCGTCTTCGGGTACTGCGGCGTCTGTTAGTTCAGGTGTGTTGGGTGCTGTGATATTGTCTGGGAATTTTGGCACAGTTGCGTTGGCAGATAGATGATCCAACGCAAGGGCTGAATGACTGCTCGAAACCAATTGTGGTTGTGCCCAATCCATTTTTTCAATTGGAGAAAGTTTTTGAACAGCCAGAAATGGTTCGCTTGAATTGCTCAAAGGTGACAGTTTTGTTTGTGCGTCGATACTGTTTGCTAAGATGTCCAAATCTTTGGCATCAAAAGTATCAATGGAAACAAAGGGCTCTGATACTTGCACAGAGGAAGCTTTCATAACCGAAGCAACAGGTTGCTGCACTGGTTGCGCAAGAGGGAGAGGCTTTGGTGTCAGCGATCCTTGTATTTCAGGTGTTGGCACAGAAGTACTTTTGGCCGATGAATACACCATGCTGATTGCGCCAATGGCGACAATCGCCGCCGCAAGGCTAGGCCATGGCGTAAACTTGGATTTTTTAACTGCCTTTGTTAAGTGTAACTTGGGCTGACCGACAAAACCTTGTGGCGTTATGCGCGCAGAAAAAAATGTTGTTGAAAAATCATATTGCGCCACAAAATCAGTGGCTTCGACCAAAGTTTCGCGAAATGCATAAAGCGCAGCTTGTTTTTGAAACGTATCTACATCGCCCAGCGTGAATGAAATTTCTTCAATCGGGGTATTCGCATCCTCAGAAATGTCTCTCTCTGGGCAATCACTGTCGACTGAGCGTAACATTACATCTTCGAGTGGCAAAACAAAGCAACCTTTGGTTTGCGCAAGCCATGTGCGCTGACTTCGGCGCGGAAATCTTTCATCATTTCACGAAAGTCGGGGTCGCCCATATCGGCAAGACCAATTTCCTGCCAATTGACTTCGTCTTTGGTCGATAAAAGGATTATCGCCTTGCCGAAAAATTCCAATGCATATGTCGTTTTCTGCTTGGTAATCATAATCTGTTTCTTGTCCGAAATCTTTTGCGTATTCTATGCGTTTCTGAGGCGTGGAACAAGTATTCGCTTATTATATCGGCGGAAAAGTGAATTATTTGCGATGAGCATGAGAACACTAAACATCGATTTCGAAAACATGAAGCTTAAATACGCTTATGCAAATTGGATTGAGCACGATATTTGACACTCATTCCAAGATTGAAGGTGGGCTGGTTTATGAGATGAGACGTGGAATTTCGATTTTAGGGCATCGGTTTTGCACCATTTTAAACCCATACCCTGTGGCCAATTCCAATGCTTCGTCGCTGATCACATCCAATTGAGTCCAGATGTATTTCAAGTTTGGCATCAGATGTTCATGTGCTTGTTTCACAATTTCAGGAACGGCATCGGAACGGCGAAAAATATCTAATGCGTCAATTTTGATGGATTTGGGGATGTCGGCCAAGCTGGCGTAAACAGTTTCGCCTTGCCACTCTTTGCCGGCTGAACCCGGGTTGATGGGGATGACGCAGTAGCCATGAGAAATTAAATATTCCGAAACATAGTATGAAGGGCGCGCAGGGTTCATTGACGCACCAACACAGGCGAAGGTTTTGGTTTTGTTGAATATCTCGCGGATTGTAGAGTCTGTGTCCATATGCGTATCTTAGTTTGGAGTTATGCGGATGACAAAGAAAAAGCGTCTGACAATGTCAGACGCCAAGTGTGGAACGAGGGACAGTTAAAGTGGCGAGAGTTCCATCTTCGCCGGTAGTATTGATATAGTAACGAATTATTCAATTTTAAGAGGTGTTCTTTAATTTAGGACATCCGGCCAGTTTTTGTTGGCACGTGCGATGTTGCCGGGGATATCAAGTTTCCACAATGCGCGGACTTCTGTGTTGAAATTCAAGTATAACTTTCCTTCCACAATGGTCCATGCATCAGGTTCGGTTTTTGCTGTGGCACCTTTGGATACCGCATAGGCGCAATAACCACCGTATTGTGGTGCATAACGTTCTGGGTCAGCGCCAAAGGTAGCTTTGTTTTCTGCGCTAGAGAACAAGAATGTAGCGCCTTGGTACATTGCTGAATGTTCGATCGAACCTGCAACTGGTTTTGCCATTTCAAAATA
>DKMK01000115.1:23859-30951 GCA_002469545.1 Rhodobacterales bacterium UBA7416
AGGGGGCTTGGCGGCGAAAGCGGGCGTTGCAACGGTGGCTGCGATTAAACCCAAAGTAGTGCGACGTGTCACATTCATTTTGATCTCCTTTTGTTATGTTGAATATGCAGGTTTTTAAATAATGGGAAAGTAGGCTCGCGAAACTGTCATTTTTTGTTAGGGGCCGTGTGCGAAAAATGGTAAATTTGGGCCAATTATTACAGAACCAAAGAAATTTAGGGGAGATATAACATGGTAATATTACAAAAAATCATGCCGTTTCAAACGAGTCAGCCGATTGCGTTAAATGCAAAGCTGTTATTGAAGATCGTTGGTTTGTTGGCATTCTTACTGCCGGTTATGATGTTGGTTGGCACAATTACAGTTCCGGGCGTTTGTATGCGCGAATCTATTAGTGGGTTTTATTTCACACCTGTCACAGGTGATTTATTTGTTGGTTCGCTTTGCTTTATTGGATTGTTTTTGTTCACCTATCGCGGTTGGACCGGGGATAGGACGGACAATAAATTGGCGTCTGTCGCGGGGACATGTTCAATCGGAATTGCTTTGATCCCAACGCTTGGCATCGAATGCACCCAAGAAATTGCCCGTATGCGTGGTTTTTTACCAACGGGGGCAGGCGCAGACACCAGCCATTACATGTTATTTGGCACCCTTGGTGATTGGTTCACGTCGCAACATGTTCATTTAATGCTGGCTGGCATATTTTTCGTAATTATCGGGTATATGTGTCTGTTTAGGTTCACCAAAACCAGCCCAGACCCAAGTCACACAATGACTCCTGAAAAGATTAAACGTAACCGTCTGTACCGCATTTGCGGGATTATTATCTGGCTGAGCGTTGTTGGCGTTGCTACATCCGAGAAAAGCCATTGGCCAATTGGCGACTATCAAACGTTTAAATTTGAGTTTGTCGCGCTATGGGCTTTTGGACTCGCTTGGATGGTTAAGGGCGAGATGTTGAACCTGATGGTTGATCGTAATTAACGAACCTTAGCCGCATAAAGCGCAATAGCTGCGGCGTTGGATACGTTCAGAGAGCCAAAATCGGCGGCATAGTCGATTTTGACCAACTCGTTGCATGATTCTTTGGTTAAATCACGTAATCCAGGGCCTTCGGCCCCCATAACAACTGCCATTGGTTTGTCGCCATGCGCTGCGACTGCGTCATCGATGCTGGCTGTGGCGGTGCCGTCCATGCCGACAACATAGTATCCCATTTCACGCAGGGTAGTGATGCAAGTCGCCAGATTTCGAACACGTAGATAGGGTTGGCGTTCCAATGCGCCCGACGCTGTTTTTGCCAAGGCACCGGTTTCTGGTGCGGAATGACGCGAAGTGGCGATAACAGCACGTGCGCCGAATACCTCTGCTGAGCGTAAAATTGCGCCAACGTTATGAGGGTCGCTGACACGGTCAAGGATGACCAGACGTGTCTTTTGACCACGCGGGGCACATATATCGGACAAGTTGCCCCAATCCAGCGGCTTTACCTCTAATGCGGCACCTTGGTGAACCGACTGTGGATCGATGGGGGGCTCGAATTTACGTGGATCCAGAACTTCTGCTTCCATGCCCGATTTTTCAATCGAATCTTTCAGTTTGTCGTTGGCGTTTTTGGTCACCATTAAACGAATTCGTTCGCGCATTGGGTTTTCCAATGCATCACGAACCGCATGGATGCCAAATAACCATACGGTTTCGGCGGCACCTGCGCGACGTTGACGTTCTTTTTCTACGATCCATACGGGCTTTTTCTTTGATCTGGGGGCCATTTTGGGCGTCCTTAGCGGTTTATATCCTCTTCGCACGGCAATGCAGGGTACCGCAAGTTCACTTATGCATCTTTTGGTGTTGACGGGCATGGAATGTGCGCCTATTCAGACGCTCGTTGAAGGCGTTTACGCATTCACGGGCGACAGGCCGCAAGGTGTGGCAGGAGACTGTAACTCTCTCGGGGAGACCCACGTCTGGTTCGATTCCAGAGTCGCCCACCACTCTTCCCCTTGGTGAAAATTATTGCTAACCATTGTGCATCACACATAGGTTTTATAATGACACACCCCTTAATTTCCCAAACCCATATCAATGACTTTCAACGCGACGGCGTCGTTTTGATCAAAGGCTTGTTTGCGGATTATGTCGAAACATTGCGAACTGGCATTCAGCGCAATATGGATGAACCCGGCCCCTATGCCGCTGAAAACTTGAAAGAGGGCGAAGGCGGGCGGTTTTTCGATGACTATTGCAATTGGAATCGCATTCCCGAATTCGCTGACGTAATTCATAATTCGCCAGCGGCTGCCGTAGCTGCCGAATTGATGAAATCGAAACGGGTCCAAGTGTTTCATGATCATGTCTTGGTAAAGGAACCGGGTACGTCTAAGCCAACGCCGTGGCATCAAGATGGGCCTTATTATTTTGTAGACGGTATACAAAACGTGAGCTTTTGGTCGCCAGTTGACCCTGTGAAAGGCGCCAGTCTTCGGTGCGTTGCAGGCAGTCATCTGTGGGAAAAGCCGGTTTTGCCAACGCGCTGGTTGGCGGAAACCAGTTTTTACCCTGACGATGAAAAATACATGGCTGTTCCTGATCCCGATGCTGAAGGTATGGAAATCAGGGAATGGGAAATGGAACCAGGTGATGCTGTTGCGTTTAATTACGGAATTTTGCACGGTGCGCGTGGTAACACCACGGACATGCGTAGACGTGCGTTTTCATTGAGGCTGGTCGGTGATGATGCGCGTTATGTTGAACGCGCGGGCCCTACTTCACCGCCGTTTCCTGATCATAATATGCAAGCAGGCGATACATTAAGAGAAGATTGGTTCCCTGTTATTCATCAAGCCTAAGGGTGGGTTGAATTTTGGCATTGAAAAGTGAATGGTGAACCAAGCAACGCAGTGGAGCAAAAATAATGCCATCTTTTGATGCCAATAAAGTCGCCCAAATCCATCAACATCTGCACAGCCATCTTCCATCTGATTCCGCATTGCGCGTCAAAGCGTTAGAAACAGTTTTGGTTCAAAAGGGATTGGCGAACAGTGAAAATATTGATCGCTGGGTTGAAGCGTATGCCAATGATGTTGGGCCGATGAGGGGTGCACAAATGGTGGCGCGATCATGGCTTGATGCCGATTTTCGCCACCGATTGTTAGATGATGCGGCAAAGGCTGCCGATGAAATGGGATTTTCAGGGCCCGCATCTGGGCATTTGAAAGCCGTGGAAAATACAGATGTGCAACACAACGTCGTCGTTTGTACGCTGTGTTCTTGTTACCCATTTTCCATTTTGGGAATGGCGCCAAATTGGTATAAAACCGCTGCTTATCGTTCACGCGTTGTACGCGAACCACGTGCCGTATTAGATGAATTTGGTGTTCAAATTTCGACAGATGTGGCTGTCCACGTTTGGGACAGCACGGCCGAGCTGAGGTATCTGGTTATTCCGCAACGTCCCAAAGGGACCGATGGGATGAGTGTTGATGCGTTGGTCAAATTGGTAACCCGAAATTCTATGATTGGAACACAACGTGAATTGTCGGTGGGTGCATAATGGATGGCATTCATGATTTAGGCGGAAAATTGGGGTATGGCCCAGTCGATGTAGATGAGCCTGAAGAACCATTTCATGCAGATTACGAAGGGCGTATGTGGGCCATTTCCCGCAGAGCACGAGTTGAGGGAATTAACATTGATTGGTGGCGGCATACGCGGGAAAACATACCCGCTGATGACTATCTAGATCGAAGCTATTTTGACAGCTGGGCACAAACGGAGATGGCGACTTTGATTGATGCAGGTGTGTGCACATTGGACGAGTTTGTCGCAATGCGCGCAGATGTATTAAGTGACGTGAAACTAGCGGCTCTGACGAAAGAGCAGTTTTTACATGAGCATGCGCGTAAAAATACACGTTTTGATCGCGTGGTTTCCAAAGCGCCTAAGTATGCAATTGGCGATCGAGTGGTGACCATTGAAACACCATCCATAGGACATACACGATTGCCAGCGTATGCACGCGATAAGTTCGGCAAAGTAACTGCCCACCACGGAGCACATTTGCTGCCTGATGCCGGTGCAGCAGGGCGTGAGGAGGCGCAGCATATGTACACTGTTGTTTTTACGGCTCAGGCGTTGTGGGGGCCACAGGCGGCGAAAAATGATACTGTTTCATTAGAGTTGTGGGAGGATTATTTTGTCTGATCTCCATACGCCGACGCCATTTATGAAACTGGACGGCCAACCCACGTTTGAAGAGGCGTGGCAGGCCGAAGCGTTAGCAATCGCCCAAAACTTGATAAATGATCAGGTGATCACGGGCTCGGATTGGGCAAATGCATTGGGTGCGGCCTTGCAGGTTGTGCAACGGGATCAGGATAACGATACTGTTGCTGGGTACTACGAGGCAGTTTTATTAGCGTTAGAGCAGGTCGTGCAATCCAATTGTGAAATTAGTGCCGAAAGTATCAACGCACAAAAAATGGATTGGGTTGATGCATATCAATCCACACCACACGGCCAGCCTGTTTTGCTGAAACAAACAAACAAATGACATTTCCTATGCTCGTTATAAATCGTGCAGCGGACGTTAAACGACGCGAGGCCTTTTGTGACGCGGCCAAAGGGTACGACGTCACGTTCATTGATGCCGTTGATGCGCGGGCAGGGGCGGGTGTGTTTAAACCTTACTTAGGTTTATTACGTGATCAGTTTTGGTTGGGCGGCGACATTAAGCCCGGCGCGTTCGCTTGTTTTATTAGCCATCGTTTAGCGTGGCTAAAGATTGTGGACGATGGGATCGATGTTGCGCTGATTGCAGAAGATGATAGCCGCATTTGCGCAATGGACTGGAATGGTATTGGTGTCGTTGATCTGACCTTTGTGAATGATCGTGCAGGGCTGTGGGCGCCTTCTGGTCAGGTTAGCGAGGTGTTGCGCGCGCAGGCGAATGGCCTGCCGCGTGCGTTTGGCGGGGATGGGTATGTTCTAACATTGAATGGTGTAAAAACGCTGTTGGCTCAATCACAAAAGGATGGAATTGTTTGCGGTGTTGATTGGTATCTTTTGTATGCTGGTTTAGACACAGAAAACCTGAAACACCGCGATGTTGTTGCGGTTCCAGAAGTTAAGCGTATGTGGAAAGTTTTGGGACCACGTGCGCCAATATTGAATTCAAGGGTCGCCCAAAAGCCGTGGTTGATAAATGCAAAAAACAATGACAGCAGTATTAATCATAGTCACCGCATTAACATTAAGTTATTTAGACAGGCTATTGAAAACGTTTAGTTTTTGTTTTTACGTTCTGCTTTTTCAACGATGCCTGACTTGCCTTCGCGACGTTCCAACTCTTTCAAGACATCTTCGTATTTTACACCACGTGCAGTCAACATGACGAGCAAGTGAAATAATACATCTGCGGCTTCTTCTGTTAGGTTTTTTGTGTCACCTTTGACGGCAGCGATGATGGCTTCGATAGCTTCTTCGCCGAATTTTTCAGCACATTTCTCTGGGCCACGTTTGAACAATTTGGCCGCATAAGAATTTTTCTCGTCTTCGCCTTTACGGCTTTCGATAGTGCGCGCAAGGCGCGTTAGAACATTTGCCATGGTCATAATCTCACTGCTACGCCAGCGTTTTGCATGTGCGTTTTTGCTTGTTTAATTGTGTAGTCACCAAAGTGAAAGATTGAAGCAGCCAGAACTGCAGATGCACCGCCCTTGATCACGCCATCCACTAAGTGATCCAAATTTCCGACCCCACCGGATGCAATGACGGGAATGTTGACTGCATCACTGATTGCACGGGTTAGGGGTAAATTATATCCGTCACGTGTTCCGTCGCGATCCATAGAGGTCAGCAGGATTTCACCTGCGCCCTTGGATGCCATAAGTTTTGCAAACGCGACGGCATCAATGCCGGTTTCTTTGCGCCCGCCATGTGTAAAAATTTCCCATTTTCCGGGGCTAACTGTTTTTGCATCAATTGCGACGACTATGCATTGTGATCCAAATCGATTTGCGCTTTGTGCAACAACATCGGGATTGGCAACTGCCGCGGAATTAAAACTGACTTTATCTGCACCAGCAAGCAATAGGTTACGCACGTCTTCCGGCACACGTACGCCACCGCCAATTGTTAAAGGCATGAAGCATTGCTCGGCAGTGCGACGCGCCACATCAAACATTGTTCCACGATTTTCGATCGTCGCAGCGATGTCCAAAAAGCACAATTCGTCTGCACCAGCAGCATCATAGGCCTTGGCACTTTCGACTGGATCGCCAGCGTCGATCAGGTTAACAAAGTTAACACCTTTTACGACACGGCCATCTTTGACATCTAAACAGGGTATAATTCGGGTTTTTAACATAGCTTCTCTTACCTTGGACAAAGGATGTAGGCAAAGTGATAAGTTGTCACAAACCCAATAATTGTTATGCCCGACCACAAACCTGTTAACTTTTTGACATTTTTGCAATGTGTTAACCAGAATTCACACTTTCCGCTTGGACGTAATCGTTGTATCTTAAATCCAACTAGATAGCCGCGCATGTGCGTGGAGGATATAAATATGGAAAAGCCAAGTTTTAAGCTGGTACTTGGATTCGCTTTGGCGACGATTGCCTTGGCCGGTGTGTTGTTAGTTGTTGGGTCTGAATTACCTGGCTTTCGTACTTTTGATTTTGTTTTGACACAAGGCGGTGTCATAGAGTTGTACAGCCAGTATTCAACCATCGATCTCCAAAACCATCGCTGGCTCACGTCTCGGATAGATATGGTTTTCCCGTTCGTTTACGGTTCATTTTTCTATTTTGCAGCTAAACGATATGCAAGCGCACCATGGGTGTATTTGCTGATGTTTTGGGTTGTTGTTGGCATCATTTTTGACTTCACAGAAAACGTAGCACAACTTAACATTTTATCGGGCCAAGATGATTTTGCTCTTAAAACAGTCTTTACGCGGGCAAAATTCGTCTTCCTTGCCGTACCTGTCCTGTACTGCTCTTGGAAGTTCTTGTTGGATTTGATGCCGGGTAAAAAACGCCGCCGCGTCTAATCTTATTCTTTTAGCAATGCCGCTGCTTGTGCCAC
>DKMK01000115.1:31018-35599 GCA_002469545.1 Rhodobacterales bacterium UBA7416
GCACGAAGGTCATCCATTGATGAAACGCCGCCAGATGCGATTACAGGGATTGAAACGGCATTTGCCAAATCTGCGGTTGCTTGAACATTTGGTCCCTGCATTGCGCCGTCGCGGTTGATATCAGTGTAAATAATTGCCGCGACGCCGACGTCTTCGAATTGTTTTGCCAATTCAGTGATTTCTACATCAGTTTCTTCCGCCCAGCCACGGGTGGCAACCATGCCGTTGCGGGCATCAATACCGACTGCTACGTGACCCGGAAACTTTAGTGCGGCTTCGCGTACTAAATCGGGGTTTTCAACAGCCACGGTGCCCAAAATGACACGAGACAATCCCTTTGATAACCAGTTTTCGATCGTTGCAAGGTCGCGAATGCCACCGCCTAATTGTGCTGGAACATTGACGGTTTTCAAAATTTCTTCAACTGGTGCTGCATTCACGGGAACACCCGCAAAGGCACCGTTTAGATCAACCAAATGCAACCATTCGCAGCCAGCGTCAACAAAAGCAGCCGCTTGGGCGGCAGGATTATCGCTAAATACGGTCGCCTGATCCATTTCCCCTTTGTACAAGCGCACACAATTTCCGTCTTTGAGGTCGATTGCTGGGTAAAGAATCATGATTTTCGTCCGTTTATTATTGTTTGTTGCCTGTTAACGTGATCAGCGGAGGATTGCAAAGAGATCAAGTGACCAAAGGTAACTCTTGACGCTTTGCAGGGCGATTTTGCACAGTCGGAACGAAACTGGGAGAAGAAAAATGAAATCACTCGTATTGATGGCAAGTTTGGTGGCATTTGCGTCGCCAGTATCCGCAGAGGCATTACTTGGTAAATGGAAAACCACACCTGACGAAAATGGTTTTTCTGCAATTATTGATATTGCACCTTGTGGGGCGAAAATATGTGGCACAAATATTCAATCCATGGATGGCAGTGGTAAAAAGGTTACCACCAGCAGTTCAGGAACGAAGTTGATTTGGGATATGGTGAACACTGGCCGTGGCAATTACGCGGGCCGCGTGTACAGCCCTGCCAAAAAGAAGGAATACAAAGGCAAATTGCAACTGTCAGGCAATACGCTGAATGTAAAAGGTTGTATTGGACCGATCTGCCTCAGTGGTGGCACATGGACACGCATGTAACCGTTTAAGGGTTCCAAGCTAAGAAATTGCCAATCAATCGCAAGCCGGTTGATTGGCTTTTTTCTGGGTGGAATTGTGTGCCAATGATATTGTCATGTGCAACCGCCGCAGTGATTGGACCGCCATAATCCACGGTGGCCAACAAATCGTCACTGTTTTCAGGTACCAAGTGGTACGAATGCACGAAATAAACGTGATCGCCCGAATTAATACCGTTGAATACAGGATGGTCGGTTTGCAATGATAACTCGTTCCATCCCATATGCGGGATTTTCAGTGCTTTATCAGTGGGGCTCAGTAATTCAACAGTACCTTTGATCCAATTGAAGCCATCGTGCGCACCATGTTCCAAACCACGTGTCGCCATCATCTGCATACCAACACAAATCCCCATAAAGGGTTTCCCTGCATTTACATGCTCTTCGATGGCGCCAAATAATCCGTCAATGGCGCCCAGCTCGCGGCGGCAATCCGCAAATGCGCCAACACCGGGTAAAACCACGCGGTCAGCCTTGCGAACAACATCTGGATCGGCAGATACAATAACCTGACCTTTATTCAGTTCATCTGCCATCCGTTGGAAGCTTTTTTCGGCAGAACGCAAATTACCCGAATTGTAATCAACAATTACCGTACTCATTCGGACAAAGTCCCCTTGGTGGATGGAATGTCGTTTTCCTTGCGTGGGTCTGTTTCGACTGCATGGCGTAATGCTTGGGCAACTGATTTAAACGCGGCCTCGACGATGTGGTGGCTGTTAAACCCGTCTAACGCGTTTACATTCAATGTAATGCCGCCCTGTGTCGCGAATGCCGTGAAAAATTCTCGTACCAATTCGGTGTCGAAACGACCGATTTTTGCCGTTGGAATATCAACGTGCCAAACCAAATAGGGGCGACCGGATAAATCCAATGCTGTGCGCACCAATGCGTCGTCCATTGCCAATAAGCTGGAACCGTAGCGTCGAATACCGCGTTTGTCGCCAACGGCCTCTGCCAAGGCTTTGCCCAGTGCAATACCAACGTCTTCGACAGTGTGGTGATCATCGATGTGTAAATCACCGGTGGCGCGGATGGTCATATCGATCAGGGAATGGCGCGACAATTGATCCAGCATGTGGTCGAAAAAACCAACACCAGTTTTATTGTCGTATTTTCCAGTTCCGTCCAAATTAATGGAAACGGAAATCTTTGTTTCTGCCGTGTCGCGGCTGATCGTTGCTGTACGCATCACACGTTCCTTTTTGTGCTGATATCTGGCTTATAGAAGGGGTTACGCGGCGATGAAAGGCCCCAGTTGCATGGCTGGACGTAACTGTGGCTTATGCGTCAATCAAAGCGCGTTGGCGAATAACCGTTCATTTCAATGTTTGTCTGTTGATCTAAAACCACGTCACGTACCATCTGCCCAACCTTGGGGCCCATTGTCAGGCCCAAATGTTGCGATCCAAATGCAAAGACAACGGACGGGTCGTTGGGGCTACGCCCAATCATAGGCAGGCTGTCGGGCAAGGTGGGGCGTGTGCCTTGCCATGTTGTTTCACCTTCGTGTTTCAAATTTGGATACAGTCGATAAACAAATCGACGCAGGTTATCGATTGCCTTGAGGTTAGGTGGCGAATCCAGTGGTGCAAATTCGGACTGCCCCGCACAACGTAAAAAACCATTCATTGGTGTTACACCAAAACGCTTATCGGTAATTAAATAAGTGTTCGGCGGGGCATGAGAGGTATTTTTCAATGATAAATGATAACCGTGTTCTGCTTGTAATGGCACACGGTGCCCCAATGCACTGGCCAAATCTTTGGACCAAGCACCGGTTGCCAAAACAATTGTGTCTGCGGACAGGGTTTTACCATCTTTCAGGGTGACAACGCGTTGGCCAACTTTGCTGACCTCGCCTGCATGAATTTTGCCACCATTCTTTTGGAAATGAAGCGCCAATGCAGCGACATAAGCCGACGGATCAGTGATCCAACCGTGATGATGGTAAGACAGCCCAAACTGATAAACGCCTGAAATATGTGGATCACGGTCCAAAAGATCGTCACGGTTTAATTCAGTCCAAGTCATGCCGAGTTCGGCACGTGTTTTGTTTGCAAAACGATCTGACGTGAATTGCCGACGATGACGATATAAAAAAGTCATATCACCCTTGGCAATATATTGCGCTGCATCGGTGCCTTTGGCCAACTGAGTATGCTTTTCAACGGTGTCGTACAAAAGGGTATTTAACGAGGTTATGATTTTTGCGGCCTTTGGTTTTGTCCCATTCATCATAAAACCCGCAGCCCATGGCATCAAACGCACCATATAAGACCATTTCATGTACACAGGGCTGCGCGGTGAAAACATGATTTGCGGGATCATCGATAACATTGATGGATTTGCAATGGGCATCACGCCTTCGCGCGCCAAAATCCCTGCGTTTCCATACGATGTTTGGCTGGGATCACCTGCTGGCACACGGTCCACCAACGTCACATCGACACCTGCGCGGCGTAACTCTTCTGCACAACTGACGCCAACGATACCTGCGCCAACGACTATAACTGACTGTCCCATAAGATCACCTGCTTTGTTTTTCAATTTGTCAAACATTTCGCGCAGTTACGCCATCTTTTTCTTGTCTCACATCGATTATTCCCCCATCAATGCAGCAACAGGAGGCTGGCATGGTCGATACAGCAAATAAATTTTCCCTTTGGGCGATTGAAATTTTCGTGGCTTCCGTTGAAGAGGGTTCGATTTCGGCGGCCGCAAAGCGTTTGAATTCATCTAACTCCACAGTCTCGCAACAACTGACCAATCTTGAAACAGCACTTGGCAGTGAATTGCTGGATCGTTCAACGCGACCAATGAAATTGAAGCCCACTGGACAGTTATTTTTACACCGCGCGCGCGCGATTTTAAGCGAAGTCATGCAAGCGAAATCTGAGCTGGCACAGTTTGACCACAGCCAAATGGTTCGGTTGCGGTTGGGGGTGATCGATGACTTTGATGCAGATGTAACGCCGTCGTTGATGAAAAAATTAGCCAAACGCATGACCAATTGCCAGTTCCTTTTGCAAAGCGGTCAAAGCTATGCGCTAGCGGATGAATTACATGCGCGAACGCTGGATATGGTGATATCCGCTGATCTGGAACGCGCACCGGAATGGATGGAGGTACATCCATTGTTGACGGATCCATTCGTCGTGGCCGCGCCAAAAGGGGCGATTGACCCAAATGGAAATGTACGCCAGCAATTGTTTGATATGCAGTTCATACGCTATTCTTCGCGTGCGGTCATGGGGCGCCAAATTGAAACGCATCTTACGCGGCAAAGGATTCATCTGCCAAATCAATTCGAATTCAATAACTATCACGCAATCTTAAGTATGGTTGCAGATAGAAGTGGTTGGACAATTACAACACCATTAGGGTTTCTGCGTGCACG
>DKMK01000115.1:35629-42137 GCA_002469545.1 Rhodobacterales bacterium UBA7416
CGTAGTATT
This sequence comes from Rhodobacterales bacterium UBA7416, assembly GCA_002469545.1. Lineage (GTDB taxonomy): Bacteria > Pseudomonadota > Alphaproteobacteria > Rhodobacterales > Rhodobacteraceae > Amylibacter. Next base: position 35,639 of record DKMK01000115.1, read on the forward strand.
TCATTAAGCGCGCGCAAAGATGCGATGGTTAAAATGCCCCAACAAGTGGCCGAGGCTGTGCGACCGATCATCCAAGACCAAGTGATCAGCCCATTAATTGACCAAATGCCATGGTTGCGTGACAGTATTCGCCTGTTGGATTAGGCGGCTTTTGATTTTGTCGCACGTTTCATCGCCGAAAGGATCATATCACCGATTTCGGCAACCTGTTCCACGGATAAACGCGCAGGCAGTCGCAAATCGCAGGCGCGCATGAGCATGGCTTTTGTTTGCGGTAGGTCCGGAATGGTTTCCAGAAATTGCCAATTCCAATAGGCGCGCGCATTTTCAACGTGTAATCCAAAAATACTGACACCTAATCCAATTTTTTTACATTCCGAAACAAATGCACGCGCAGTTTCATCGTTCACATCGATCAAGTTAAATTGAATGCTGTCTGGTGCGCGTTTTTCACCCTTTAGGGGGCTGGGAACTGTGATGTATCTGTTGTCGCTTAAAATATCGGCCAACAAGTCATGATTACGAAGCCCATCCGCAATGCGTCGTGGAATTTCAGCCAGTTGTGCCCGCACAACCATTGCCGAAAGGTTCGACAAACGCGTGTTATATAAAGGCAATTGGTTCTGATATTTGCCAAAATTATTGGATTTACAATCGTGCTTTTGCCAGTTGTTTTCATAGGCTCCAGACATGATGACAGCGCGTGCAATCACGTCTTCGTCGTTAGTCACGAGAATGCCGCCTTCACCACCGTTCAAAAGCTTATAAGATTGAAAGCTAAAACATCCAATCTTGCCAATCGATCCAATGTTACGATCGTTCCAAGTGGTACCTAGCGAATGCGCGGCGTCTTCGATGATGGGAATGTTTTTTTCGGCACAAAGGCGTTCTATTTCATCCATGTCAGACGTATGGCCTCGCATGTGTGATATAAGTACGGCTGAAATATCATCGGTCAACTTGAGCGCGAAATCATGCATATCGATGCGATAATTATCGCTAACTTCGACCAATACGGGGACGCAATCGGCATGAACAACAGATGATGGAACCGCAGCAAAGGTAAATGCGGGAATCAATACGCGCGCGGCTTTGGGTAAATCCAATGACTTTAGGGACAGAAATAATGCAGCCGAACAAGAACTGACCGCTAAGGCAAATCGGGTTCCCAACATGTCGGCAAATTCCTGTTCTAACAGGGTGACCGCTGATCCTTCGGCCGCGTGATAACGGAATAAATCGCCAGACGTTAACAACGTTTGAATTTCTTCGCGCACTGTTTCGGGAATGGATTCCGCAGTGTGGAGGTCTAAAGTCATATAAGTTTCCGATTATCCGAATGTTAGTTTCGGATAATCTATCATAAGGTATCAGTTTACTGAATGTCTTATTTGCGCTTTAGGAACTTTTCGAACTGGTCAGCGGCCTTTTGCGCATCGACGTTTTCCATCAACTTTTCACGGGCTTGTTGTAGGATATCATCGTCGATGACGCCGATTGCGCGTGCTTCGATTAAGTCACGGATGTACTGTGTTGAAAATTCTGGATGGGGCTGCATTGTGTATGCTTTGTTGCCGTAGGTCAAAACTGCGTTTGCGCAAAAATCATTGCCCAAAACATCTGTCGCACATTCAGGTGCCTTGACAACTTGGTCTTGGTGATAGGCATTTAATGTGATTGCGTTATCACCGTTTTTGTCCGTATAGGTGAAATTGCCAACACCCCAACCACCAGCGAATTTTTCGACTGTTCCGCCAAGTGCTTGAGCGATCACTTGGTGACCAAAACAAACGCCAATCATCGGCTGGTCAGCCGCATAGATTTCACGGATCAGTTTTTCGAGCGGCGGTATCCAGTCGTGGGCTTCATATGCACCGTGTTTTGAACCGGTTACCAACCAGCCATCGCAGACTTCGGGGCCACTTGGAAAGACGCCATTGATCACTGGGAAGACTTCGAATTCAAAACCACGACCTTGGAGCATGACCTCAAAATTATCGGGATAATCGCCGTGTTTTGGGAGCAATGCATCTGCAGCGATGCCTGTTTGTAAAATACCAATTTTCATCTGTTTTGCCTGTTTTTAGGTTGGAGACCAACCAATGGGTTTTTACGATTTTGCAGGTTCCATAATGGATGTGCAACCACATCTTTCTCGCGGTAAAAGAATTTGATCATTACGGCCAAATAGTTCCTGAAATAGTATCCATTGTTTTGATCCAAAAACTTGGCGCGTTGAGCCCGAAATGCAGCTGGTAGATTATACCATGGGATATTGGGATGTGCGTGGTGAACAGCGTGGAAGTTGTTGTTTAGAAAAAGGAACGCCAATGGACCGCTATCTTCGACGATGACGGATCTGCCTTCGGTCAATTCATGGGCGCGGTGCTCGATATAGGTTCGGATCTTTAGAATACTTAATCCGAAATAGCATGACGCAAAGTAGACGATTGATGAAATGCTGGAAAACAAAAGCAACCACGCCAAGACCACCACGACAGCAGGTATGAATTTCAACCATCCATATAATGCAGCTTTGTCACCTGAACGAATGGCGCGTAACTCGCTGGAGACGAACGAAATTTGGCCAACTAATGGGCCGACTAATATGCGACCTATGAAGGTGTTGTTGAAACGTAAAACAGCCTGTGTGAATGGCGAAAGGGTGACCCAAACCTCGTCCGCTAGATAGTTTGTTTCGGGGTCGTCGTATGGGTCTGTCAGGATTTCATTTACATGATGCGCCAGATGGAGATCGCGAAACCGATCGTATGGGATGGCCAACCCCAATGCAGGCGCCCCGATTAGATAGCCAAATATTGGCCAACGTGGTTCCAACATATGCAAGGTTTCATGTTGCAGGGACGAGTGAAGTGCCAACGTCATCGATAGAAGCGTGATGACCAGTAATGGCGGTAGTTGTGATGCGTTTATCGTCAGCATCGCATAAGACGTATACGTTGCACCGTAGAGCGCCAGTGTGGGCCATTCGAGCGTGCGTGTTTGACGGGGTAAATCCATTCAAACCTTTCATCGTTTTTGAAATGTGAACACAGTGAACCCTGTGTCTACGCGCATAAATTATAACAAAAACGTGAACAGGTAAACGTTTATAATATTGCTATTTATCAACGCTTTGGCGCGCTAGAGCGCTGTCGCGATCATTTACACCTAGTAAATTCGCCACCATACGCATCATCGCGTTTTCCGCCGCATCGCGTGTGCCATCAGACAAAGCCAAGGCCCATAGATCACGCACCACGGATTGACGTTGTTCATAGGGGACTGTGTCCTTGATCAACTTTGTAAAACGTACTGTGTCGGGTGCTTTTGATTCTAACTCTTCGGCCTGTTCGCGCAGGGCATCGGCCTGATCTGTGGCAAGTGTGAAACGTGATTGTAACAGATCAACAATCAGCGCTTTCTCGTCTTGGGAATAGTCTTCATCGGCGCGCGCCAAGCGGACCAACAGTGCTGCCATTGCCAGTTGTGCATCGTCTGTACGCATCTGTGATGGAGCGGGTGATTTAAAGGCGTTTAAAATATCTTTTAGCATGGCTCAACTCTAGTGATGCCCGAGTGCAAGCGCAAGGTTAAGAGACGGCCAATTTAGTCAAATTTTAAAAGAGTAAACTGGTTGATTGTGGTGGTTGGGTTTTTGAATTCATGCCGTTTCTGTCACATCAGTTGTTTCCATTTGGTTACCTTGCTACCGTTCCTACAAGGGAGATATGACATGATCGATATCGATAAAATTCGCAAGGACACACCGAGTTGTGAAAACACTTTGCATTTCAATAACGCAGGTTCGTCGCTTATGCCCACACCGGTTTTTGAGGCTCTGCAAGAGGTGCTGCGTGATGAGAACGAAGTCGGTGGCTATGAGGCTGAAAGACGTGCGCAAGATAGTATTCAAGCGTTTTATACCGAGTTTGCGAGCCTTCTGAATGCCGAACCAGATGAAATTGCTTTTGTCGAGAATGCAACGCGTGCTTGGGATATGGCGTTTTACGGTTTGCATTTGAAACATGGTGACAGGGTTATCACGCACGTGTCTGAATATGCGTCCAATTACCTTGCGCTTTTGCAGCAATCGCGGCGGCTTGGGTTTGAAATAGATCTCGTGCCATCGGATGAATATGGTCAGATCGATGTTGATGCATTGGACGACATGATCGGCCCACGGACAAAACTGATCGCGATCACGCATGTCCCGACACAAGGTGGCTTGGTCAACCCAGCCGCTAAAGTGGGGAAAATAGCCAAAAAACATGGTGTTCTTTACTTGTTGGATGCTTGCCAATCCGTCGGGCAAATTGACGTTAATGTCGCAGAGATCGGCTGTGATATACTTTCTGGTACAGGGCGTAAGTTTCTGCGCGGTCCAAGAGGCACAGGATTTCTCTATGTTAGGAGAAGTATTATCAATCAGATTGACCCGCCGTTTATTGATCTGTTGTCCGCTAAATGGACTGAAGCGAACAATTTTGAATTTGTGGATGGTGCGAGGCGGTTCGAAAACTGGGAAAGCTATGTCGCTGGCCGTGTTGGTTTGATGGAAGCGGCCCGGTATGCACAAAACATTGGGCTCGCGAATATTGAGACCCGTGTGTCCGAACTTGCGCAAAGCTTGCGCGATGCTCTTTCTGAAATCCAAGGCATTTCAGTGCATGATTTAGGTCAGAAAAAATGCGGGATCGTCACGTTTAAGAAAGAGGGGATCGACCCGAAGGTTATGGCGGAAACCCTTCGAGCTGATAGGATCAATGTGTCTGTTTCACAGATGACCTCTGCGCGCCTCGATCTTGAGCCGCGCAATCTCAAGGCTTTGACGCGGGCGTCTGTGCATTACTTCAACACACACGAAGAGATCGTCCGATTTGTTGAAGCTGTAAAACAGGTATGAAACAAAGCGGAGTAGAGGATTTTTTATGGAATAGGGCATCCATTAAGTTGTCGCCCAACACTTAATTAGTTTTGTTTAAAGCCGCCTAAAACTACATCCCATCCACAAGCATGACCGTGCATTTTGCGGCAGCTTGGCGGATCGCCTTAACGGGGGCGTATTCTGGGCTGTTGATGAAATCGCGTGCCGATTTCATATCTGGGAATTCGATGATCACGACGCGTGTGGGTGACCAAAGCGTGTCTTCGAAGGTGTCGGTTTCGCCGCCGCGCGCACGATACGCGCCGCCATAGCTTTCTGCGATGGGGCGCGCTTGTGCTTTGTATATTTCGTAAGCTTGTGGATCAGAAATGTCTGTGTCGACGATTAAGTAAGCTGGCATGTTCTGATCCTTTTATGCGTTATACGAGACGTGATTGTTCCACGGCTGCCTTGACGAAATCGCGAAACAGCGGGTGTGGTTCAAATGGTTTGGATTTGAGTTCGGGGTGATATTGCACACCGATGTACCATGGGTGATCGGCAACTTCGACGATTTCAGGAAGCTTGCCGTCTGGTGACATGCCTGAAAATACCAAACCGCAATCTTCCAGTTGTTTGCGGTATTTTACGTCCACTTCGTAGCGGTGGCGGTGGCGTTCGGAAATGGCCGTGTCGCCATACACTTCGGCCACTTTTGAGCCTTTGGTCAGGGTTGCGTTGTAGGCGCCAAGGCGCATTGTGCCACCTTTGTCGTCATTCACAGCGCGTTCAACGGTGCGGTTGCCTTCGACCCATTCTTTCAGGTGATAGACAACGGGTTCAAAACGTTTTTCGCCTGCTTCGTGATCAAATTCTTCGGAGCCTGCGTTTTTGATTTTTGCCAAATTGCGCGCTGCTTCGATGACGGCCATTTGCATGCCCAGACAGATGCCAAGGTATGGAATTTTGTTTTCACGGGCGTATTGTGCTGCTTTGATTTTGCCCTCTGTTCCGCGCTCGCCAAATCCACCTGGAACAAGGATTGCGTGAAAACCCGACAGGGCAGGGCCGACATCAGTGGCGCTGTCGAAGATTTCGGCGTCGATCCATTCCAATTTAACCTTTACGCGGTTGAACATGCCGCCGTGTGTCAGGGCTTCGGATATGGATTTATAGGCGTCGCTGAGTTGAGTGTATTTACCAACGACCGCGACTTTTACTTCGCCGTCTGGGTTGTGCATGCGATCTGATACATCTTCCCAAACTGTTAGATCTGGTGCGGGTGCTTCGTCGGTCATGCCGAATGCTTCGAGTACGGCGCGATCCATGCCGGCCTTATGATAGGCCAGTGGTGCATCGTAGATTGTTTCCAGGTCATATGCGGGGATTACCGCATCTGGTCGGACGTTACAGAAGAGGGCCAGCTTGGCCTTCTCTTTTTCAGGGATTTCATGTTCTGAACGACAGACCAAAATGTCTGGTGCGATGCCGATGGAACGTAATTCTTTGACCGAGTGTTGTGTTGGTTTTGTTTTCAATTCGCCCGATGCGCCAAGGTATGGCAACAAGGTCAGGTGCATGAAAATACATTGGCCGCGTGGTTTATCCTGTGAAAACTGACGGATGGATTCG
>DKMK01000034.1 GCA_002469545.1 Rhodobacterales bacterium UBA7416
TCAAAACCTTTTGGGTAAACGCGTTGATTTCTCTGGTCGTTCGGTCATTGTGACGGGTCCAGAATTGAAACTTCACCAATGTGGTCTTCCCAAGAAGATGGCTTTGGAGCTGTTCAAACCGTTTATCTATTCACGTCTAGAAGCCAAAGGTCTTTCATCGACTGTGAAACAGGCCAAGAAAATTGTTGAAAAACAGCGCCCAGAAGTATGGGATATCTTGGACGAGGTAATTCGCGAACACCCAGTGATGCTGAACCGTGCGCCTACACTGCACCGTTTGGGCATCCAAGCGTTCGAACCTGTTTTGATCGAAGGTAAAGCAATCCAATTGCACCCACTTGTTTGTTCTGCGTTTAACGCCGACTTCGACGGTGACCAAATGGCGGTACACGTACCATTGTCATTAGAAGCACAATTGGAATGTCGCGTGTTGATGATGTCAACAAACAACGTTTTGTCACCTGCCAACGGTAAGCCAATCATCGTTCCTTCACAGGATATGATTTTGGGTCTGTACTATATCACGCTAGAGCGTGAAGGCATGAAGGGCCAAGGCATGACGTTTGCGAACCCACAAGAGGTTGAGCATGCGTTGGATAGCGATTTGGTTCACCTACACTCGAAAATCACGTGTCGTATTGAACAAGTGAATGCAGAAGGCGAAGTTGTTTGGGAACGTTTCGAAACAACACCGGGCCGCGTTCGTCTAAGCACTGTGATGCCTTTGAACCACAAAGCACCATTCAGCTTGATCAACCGTTTGCTTCGTAAGAAAGAAGTCGGCGAAATCATTGACAGCGTTTATCGTTACTGTGGTCAAAAAGAGTCTGTTATCTTCTGTGATAACATCATGACAATGGGCTTCACTGAAGCGTTCAAGGCAGGTATCTCGTTTGGTAAAGACGACATGGTTGTTCCAGAAACGAAGTGGCCATTGGTGAATGAAACACGTGATTTCGTTAAAGGTTTTGAGCAACAGTACATGGACGGTCTGATTACACAGGGCGAGAAGTACAACAAAGTTGTTGATGCATGGTCAAAAGCGAATGACAAAGTGACTGACGCGATGATGGATGCAATCTCGTTGATGAAAAAGGACGAGAATGGTGCTGAAATGGAACCGAATTCGGTTTACATGATGGCTCACTCTGGTGCGCGTGGTTCTGTGACACAGATGAAACAGCTGGGCGGTATGCGCGGTTTGATGGCGAAACCAAATGGTGAAATTATCGAAACGCCTATTATCTCTAACTTTAAAGAGGGTCTGTCGGTTCTTGAGTACTTTAACTCTACTCACGGGGCTCGTAAGGGTTTGTCTGATACGGCGCTTAAAACAGCTAACTCTGGTTACCTGACGCGTCGTTTGGTTGACGTTGCACAAGACTGTATCGTTCGCGAATGGGATTGTGGCACGGAACGTTCAATTACGGCACGCGCTGCGGTTAATGATGGTGAAGAAGTATCATCAATGGCTGAACGTATCTTGGGCCGTGTATTGGCCGAAGATGTCATTCACCCGAAAACGGGCGAAGTTTTGGGTAAATCTCAAGACTTGGTTGACGAGCGTCAAGCAGACCTCATCAACGACGCGAAACTTGTATCTTTGCAAATCCGCTCACCTCTGACATGTGAATCAGATGACGGTATTTGTGCGGCATGTTACGGTCGTGATCTTGCACGTGGTAACGGTGTTAACCCAGGCGAAGCAGTTGGTATTATCGCTGCTCAGTCTATTGGTGAGCCGGGCACACAGCTGACAATGCGTACATTCCACATTGGTGGTGTTGCTCAGGGTGGCCAACAGTCATTCCAAGACGCTAGCCAAGCAGGTACAATCGACATTCGTAAGTCAAACATTTTGGTAAACCGTGATGGTGAACAAGTTGTTATGGGTCGTAATGTTGAATTGGTTGTTGTTGACGAAAACGGTCAAGACGCTGTTGTTCACAAAATGGATTACGGTACCAAGGTTCTGGTCAAAACGGGCGACAAAATCGCACGTGGTGACAAGTTGTATGAATGGGATCCGTACACATTGCCAATGATCGCTGAAAAAGGCGGTATCGCCAAATTGGCTGATCTAGTTGCAGGTATTTCTGTACGTGACGTGACTGATGATGCGACTGGTATTTCGCAGAAAATCGTAACGGATTGGCGTTCTGCGCCAAAAGGTTCCGATTTGAAACCATCTGTTATTGTGGCTGATCCAGTGACAGGCGAACCAATGCGTAATGATGCGGACCATCCGGTTCAATACGCGATGTCTGTTGATGCGATTTTGTCTGTCGAAGACGGCCAAGAAGTAAAAGCCGGTGATGTTGTTGCGCGTATTCCTCGTGAAGGCGCAAAAACGAAAGACATTACAGGTGGTCTGCCACGTGTTGCTGAATTGTTCGAAGCACGTCGTCCGAAAGATCACGCAATCATCGCTGAAATGGATGGTTACGTAGAGTTTGGTCGCGACTTCAAAAACAAGCGTCGTGTGAATGTTGTTTCTGCGGAAGATGCAGAAATCAAAACAGAATACATGGTTCCAAAGGGTAAACACATCCCTGTCCAAGAAGGTGATTTCATCCAAAAAGGTGAATACATCATGGACGGTAACCCGGCACCACATGACATTCTGAACATCATGGGCGTAGAAGCACTTGCCGATTACATGATCGACGAAGTTCAAGACGTTTACCGTTTGCAAGGTGTGAAAATCAACGACAAGCACATCGAAGTGATCGTGCGTCAAATGTTGCAAAAGTGGGAAATCACTGCATCAGGTGGCACAACGTTGTTGAAAGGCGAGCAAGTCGACAAAGCAGAGTTCGACGAAGCAAACGCCAAAGCAGTTGCAGCAGGTCGCGAAGCGGCTTCTGGGGGACCAATTCTGTTGGGTATTACGAAAGCGTCATTGCAGACACGTTCGTTCATCTCGGCGGCATCGTTCCAGGAAACAACGCGTGTACTTACTGATGCGGCGACGCGCGGTAAGAAAGACAAGTTGATCGGCCTGAAAGAGAACGTGATTGTTGGTCGTTTGATCCCAGCGGGCACCGGTGGTGCAACGTTCCAGATCAAGAAGATTGCATCTGATCGTGATGCTGTAATCATCGAAGACAAACGTGCAGCAGCCGAAGAAGCGGCTGCATTGATGGCGCCAGTTGAATCCGAAATGGATGTAAACACGGTATTCGATGCACCAGCTGACACCCAAGAAGATGATGTCATCATCGATCTGGGCGGCGACGGTACAGAACAACCTGTCTAAGGTTCGTTAAATAGAAATAGAAAAGGCCCTGCAATTGCGGGGCCTTTTTTCGTTCAGGCCTTATCGGCTTGTCGAAATACACGCTTAATACGGTTCATCGCATTATTCGCTTGGGCAGGTTTAATCATCTGTTCTCGTAAAAACCAAAACAGGTATGCCGCATAAGGCAGATCGCTGTTTAGCGCGGTGGCCATTGCTGGCGCTAATTTAGACACATCGTTAATCGTTTCCAGCATATGGTGAAAATCCGCAGGCCCTGCCAAAATGGATGGTACTTCGTGGATTAATGCTTCGAACGCGACGGCGGATGATTGGGTGATAACCAGATCACTGTGCGCTAAAATCGCATGGATGCTGGCATCACTGACATGCACACCGTTTTCAGGATCATGGAATTGATTAAGGATATCCAATTCCGTTGGCTTTTGCATCGGGTGGGGTTTGATGATCACGGGGCGATCACCACGTTGCGCAATGCATGCCGCGATCAGTGCAGGGTATTCGATATAGTAGGGGCAATATTCAATAGGTTGAAATTTTTGACTGGCAATGAATATGGCCCCGGTGGGGAATTCTGTGCCGTCGGTATCCGCCTGTGGAAATTTGGACACGTTCAAACCAATGAACTGCGCCATTAAATTAGCATGAAACTTGGCCGCGCGTTCAGGGTTAATTGAGGTGGCTTCAAATGCCGCATCGCGCGTCGACGAATTGTTACGTACGCCTTTGGTGTCGAAATACCAGTATCCATTTAGATAAGATGGTACGCAATAAAATACATTTTTGGCCGGCGTGCGCGGTTCGTCTTTGATCAAAATATGCAAATGACGATCTGTCGCGAGCAAATCATCAACCCAGGCACGGGGGTCATTCAGCAAAATCGGGCGATACCCCTTTTGGGCGCAAACCTCTGCCACCAAATTCAAGCAATCCAATTCGCCTGCTTCGGTGGCTTTGTATAGGTATTCAGGGCAATAGAAATAGGCACACGGGTCCGCATGGGCAAGGCCTGCCAACGTTGACAGGTCCAAATGCGTAGGGGATGTGAACCAATTTCGCATCGCGCGGTCAGGCTGGTTGCGTTATTTCAACGCGACCCTGTTCAGTCAGCTGAAAGACATCCCGCCCAATTGTGACGACAGCAGACAGCGTATCACCCCACGCCGCACCCGTATCGATATTCACACGGTTTCCGTAATGGGTCACTTCGTCCACAATGGTATGTCCATGTAAAATCAACTTGGCCGCCATCTTGGGGTTATCCAGCCATCCATCGCGTATCCAAACCAAATCGGTTTCGGTTTGGTCGTTCAGAGGGCGATCCAAGTTCACACCTGCATGGCAGAAAAAGATATCATCCGTTTCATACGACAACGACAAATTACGAATGAAATCAACATGCGCGGCAGGTACGTTTTTCACTGCCATCGCCAAAATATCACCCAAACATTCACGATAATTTTCCGGTACAGTTACACCATAGGATGCCAATGTTTCCACGCCGCCAATGCGGTGATGCAGCCAGCTGTAATCAGGTTTTAGATGTGGATCGTGACGGTGTGGATCATCGAAAAACCATTCCATCAGGCGATCATGATTTCCTTTTAAAACTGTCCAAGGTTTACCCGCAGCCAACCCGTCCATAAGGTAATCAATCGTGCCCTTACTGTCGGGACGGCGATCAACCAGATCGCCGATGAAAACGATGTGATGGCTGTCTGCACCCGATTTTTGAAAATCGGCGTCGATCCGCGCCATAATGGAATGCAACTGTTCAAGGTCGCCATGAATGTCGCCAACGGCGTAAGTAAGATGTGTCATGAGGGATGTATATCTATCTGAGAATTGTGTGACAAGCGGCGCAAGGCCATAGTTTAATAAAACAATCTTGGCAGCTCTTTGGCGCAGACCGTTTCCTTATCCACCGATGACTATTTTTTGACGGCGTAATCATACAACGGTTGATCACAGGGATAAACTTCACCAACACGGTCAAGCAGTGTTTGGGTCATAATATCAGCAGGTTTGGCCACTTTAGAAGAAACATTTCGTGCGCTTAGTTGCGTAAGTATATTGGCAACATCAGGGGCGACCTTGCGCAGTAGAGTGTCCAAATGTGTGTTTAAGTTTTCCAACAGTAATACTTATAATTTGCAATCTATAATCACATTCAAACGCGTGGATTGTATGAACCAATGCGGGTTTGGGGCTGTAGATCGCGTTCGAGGAAAACCCGTTCCAGCAAGTTCAGCAAAGCAAGGCAGTTTTTCAAATGCCCCGACACAGTGTTCGTATTCAGATCGACATCAGGGTGCAGCATCAAATTGTTTCGCACCTGTACCAGCTGACCACGGCCAATCACTTTGTCAAAATTTAACGACAATAATCGCCGCGTTGGGTCACGCATGACGACAAAGGCGTACTCCTCTTGGGCGACATCATGGTGGGTTAACCCAAATTAGGATGCGCGTAAAAAGGTGTGGTTGATTTGATGAATTTTGTTTGGGAACAGATAGGGCGGCCCATGATCCAGATAGAAAAACAAATTGCGAATCTGGGTGGCACCACATTTCAAAGCAGATAGGCTTCGAATGGGGAAGTCGTGCGTGGAAAAGAGTCGTTTGCTGAGGTGCAATTGGGGCTTCTGTTTGAACCTGTTCATGGATAACATTGTTCGAACGCACAGACCCTGTCAAAACAGAAGAAGGCTGACATGAAACCGCTGGCTGATTATCCCTTTGATGATTTTGAAAATTACGGCGTTGCCCCCGAATTTGAGGGGCGGAAGCGATTTTCGTTGATCTTGAACAATACTGCAGCCCTTCATCGACACCGCCACTTTGGCCCCAATCATGTGATGCGCCGATTGTGTCAGGGTCTGGTCGATATCAACCTGCCGCCATTGCTGTATGCCAATGACCAGGCGGGTTTGGATTTGGTTCTAAGCGTCTTGGAACAACCACCCACTTTAGTTGTGCTCAACGGAGAGGGCACGATGCACGACGATCAGCGTCGGGCTGTGATGCTGTTGCGTATGGCCCAAGATTTAAGCGCACGGGGAATTCCAACCGTTTTGATTAATACGATTTGGCAAAATAACAGTGCGGAAACGGCCACCATGTTGGCCAATATTGACTTGATTGCGGCCCGTGAAAATCAATCACATCAGGCACTTTTGAAAATCCGTCCCGATACGCTGTTAGTGCCAGATCTGTTGCTGAGCGCGCAAATGGGCTTCGTGAAAATACAGGGTGAGGGAATTGGTGTCGTTGATTGCTCTGCACGTTCTAAATCACTGGACCTTATGCGCTTTGCCGCCGCCCAAGGGCATCGTTTCTATGCGATGGAACGCAGGCTGTTGGATAAGCCCGATTTAATTCGGAACACCGGCTTGAACCCAGACGCAATCACAATGCCGCAACTTGAAGATATTTCAAACCATAACGCGTGGGTTGTTGGGCGGTTCCATTTTGCGATGGCTTTGATGGTGCATGGCATTCCGTTTGCTGCATTGCCGACAAAGGTTCATAAAATGCAGGCCATGCTGCATGATGCTGGACTGATGGGATGTTTGTTGCCCGATGATTGGCAAAGTCTAACAATCAAAGAGCAACAATTGGCGGTTCAAACAGCATTGGGCAGTTGGAATTCAGCGACACTGAAGCGGGCGCAAACCTACGTCAAAGCTGCCGAACGGTCTACGAATGCGATGTTTGCGTGTCTGGTCGCGTTACAGCCAAGCGATTGAACGCGACCCGAAGTTTAGACCGAGTTTATGTGGGCGAAATAGAGCCCACATCAATCGCAATAGTTGTGCCACCAATTGAGGATTTGATGAACTTGATCGGAACATTGACGAGTTTACCACATGCTTTGTAGGTCCATAATTCTTTCCAATTTCCGGACGCCGGCGTTTTCAATACCGTTGAGTTCACAAGTCGAGGGTCTGCATCGTCACAATCAGTCACTGCCATAAGTGCAATCGCCGCCATAGTGTTGGTATCACGAATAAGAATTGCATCCGCGAATGTTTTACCTACAATGCTTTGACTTGTTGGGGTGCAGGCACTCAGAATCCAAAGGGTTGAAAGGGCCAAAATGGACGTTCGTTTCACCGCGTGTTTTTTCATAAAAAGGTCCCTAAAATTGATAAAATTGTGTTAATTTCAACCAAACTATATGTGGCGAATGTAACCATCAAGTGATAACGATCACCTTGGCTGTTAATAGTGCGCCAAATTGAGTTGTGATGTGCGCCATTGGTAACTAAAAACGTACACTGGCATATCTATACATAGACTCTGTTGACACCAAACCCGACTCCCCTTATAGCCGCGTTACCTGATAGGAGAACTTCGTTTTTCTGATGGGGACTAGTCTGAAAAGCCTGCTTTTTAGGTTATACAAGCCACAAATTGGCGGTCATGATCCAGACCTCGGTCTCGATCCTCTGGAATTTATCGTTTCGAGCTAATGAGGGTTCGGGGCGGTGTTGGGTGCATGATCAGAGATTATGTGCCTATTTATGTTTGAAAAGGTAATATGGGGAACCAAATATGCCAACAATACAACAGCTGATCCGCAAGCCGCGCCAGCCAAAAATCAAACGCTCCAAGTCTCAGCACTTGGAATCATGCCCGCAAAAGCGCGGCGTATGTACACGTGTTTATACAACTACTCCTAAGAAACCGAACTCTGCGATGCGTAAAGTTGCAAAGGTTCGTTTAACAAACGGTTTCGAAGTAATCTCTTACATCCCTGGTGAAAGCCACAACCTGCAAGAGCACTCTGTTGTTCTGATCCGCGGCGGCCGTGTAAAAGATCTTCCAGGTGTTCGTTACCACATCTTGCGCGGTGTCCTCGATACCCAAGGTGTTAAAGACCGTAAACAACGTCGTTCGAAATACGGCGCCAAGCGTCCTAAATAAGGAGATCAGCAGATGTCACGTCGTCACGCCGCTGAANNAGGGTAGTATATTATGTCTAGACGTCACGCAGCGGTAAAACGCGAAGTCCTACCTGATGCTAAATTTGGCAACATGGTTTTGACAAAATTTATGAACAACTTGATGCTGGATGGCCGTAAGGCTGCAGCAGAGCGTATCGTATACGGTGCACTTGATCGTGTTGAAACAAAGCTAAAGCGCGCACCAATCGAAGTGTTCGAAGAAGCCTTGGAAAACATCAAACCAGCTGTCGAGGTTCGTTCTCGTCGTGTTGGTGGTGCAACATACCAAGTACCAGTTGAAGTGCGCACAGAGCGTCGCGAAGCATTGGCCATTCGTTGGTTGATCAAAGCATCACGCACACGCAACGAAAACACAATGGAAGAGCGTTTAGCAGCTGAATTGATGGATGCCATCAACAGCCGTGGCTCAGCCGTTAAGAAACGTGAAGACACCCACAAAATGGCCGATGCGAACAAAGCATTCAGCCATTATCGCTGGTAACAAAGAAAAGGGCGCAAGCAGATGGCACGCGAATATCCTCTCGAACTATATCGTAACTTCGGCATCATTGCTCACATTGATGCTGGTAAGACTACGTGTTCAGAACGCATCCTTTACTACACTGGTAAAGAGCACAACATCGGCGAAGTTCATGATGGCGCAGCCACTATGGACTGGATGGAACAAGAGCAAGAGCGTGGTATTACTATTACGTCTGCTGCGACCACTACTTTCTGGGAGCGCACCGAAGATGGTGTAAACCCAACATCGCCTAAGCACCGTATGAACATCATCGACACACCAGGCCACGTTGACTTCACAATCGAAGTAGAACGTTCACTGGCTGTTTTGGATGGTGCTGTTTGTGTGCTTGATGCCAACGCTGGTGTTGAGCCTCAAACAGAAACTGTTTGGCGTCAAGCTGACCGCTACAAGGTTCCACGTATGGTTTTCATCAACAAGATGGATAAAATCGGCGCGGATTTCTTTAAATGTGTTGCCATGATCGAAGAGCGCACAGGCGCTTCTGCTATTCCTATCGCATTCCCAATTGGTGCTGAAACTGAGCTTGAAGGCTTGGTTGACTTGGTAACAATGGAAGAATGGTTGTGGGAAGGCGAAGACCTTGGCGCATCTTGGATCAAAGCACCGATCCGCGAAAGCTTGCAAGAAGAAGCAGCTAAGTGGCGCAATGTTTTGGTTGAAGCAGCTGTTGAAATGGACGACGAAGCGATGGAAGCGTACCTTGAAGGTACAGAGCCAGACGTTGACGCAATGCGCGTATTGATCCGTAAGGGTTGTTTGTCGATGACTTTCGTTCCTGTATTGGGCGGCTCAGCGTTTAAAAACAAAGGTGTTCAATCATTGTTGAACGCGGTTGTTGATTACTTGCCTTCACCACTGGACGTTGTTGATTACATGGGCTTTAAGCCAGGCGACGAAACAGAGACACGTGACATTGCACGTCGTGCAGACGACGACATGGCATTCTCTGCTCTTGCGTTTAAAATCATGAATGACCCGTTTGTTGGTTCTTTGACCTTCACACGTATCTATTCAGGTACGCTTGCTAAGGGCGACAACATCCTGAACACGACCAAAGGCAAAAAAGAGCGTATTGGCCGTATGATGATGATGCACTCGATTGATCGCGAAGAGATCGTCGAAGGTTTTGCTGGTGATATTATCGCACTTGCAGGTTTGAAAGATACAACAACAGGTGACACCCTGTGTGCAGTGAACGAGCCTGTTATTTTGGAAACGATGACGTTCCCAGAGCCAGTGATCGAAATTGCTGTTGAACCAAAAACAAAAGCTGACCAAGAACGCATGTCAACTGGCCTTGGCCGTTTGGCTGCCGAAGATCCTTCATTCCGCGTTGAAACAGACATCGAGTCTGGTCAAACGATCATGAAGGGTATGGGCGAATTGCACTTGGATATCTTGGTTGATCGTCTACGCCGTGAGTTCAAAGTTGAAGCGAATATTGGTGCACCACAAGTTGCTTACCGTGAAACAATCTCACACGAAGCAGAGATTTCTTATACACATAAGAAACAATCTGGTGGTTCAGGTCAGTACGCTGAAGTGAAAATGAACATCATTCCGACAGAGCCGGGCGAAGGTTATTCGTTTGAATCTAAGATTGTTGGTGGCTCAATTCCTAAGGAATA
>DKMK01000031.1:0-2537 GCA_002469545.1 Rhodobacterales bacterium UBA7416
ACGCGTTTACCCAAAAGGTTTTGACGGAAGCGACCTTGCTTACCCTTCAACATGTCAGACAATGATTTCAGTGCGCGTTTGTTTGCACCTGTAATCACACGACCACGACGGCCGTTGTCGAACAATGCATCCACAGATTCCTGCAACATACGTTTTTCGTTACGTACGATAATGTCAGGTGCGCGCAATTCGATCAGGCGTTTCAGACGGTTGTTACGGTTGATCACACGACGGTAAAGGTCGTTAAGATCAGACGTTGCAAAACGACCACCATCCAATGGCACCAATGGGCGCAATTCTGGTGGGATCACTGGCAAAACAGTCATAACCATCCACTCTGGACGGTTGCCAGAGTCGATGAATGCTTCAACAACTTTTAGACGCTTGATGATTTTCTTAGGCTTCAGTTCGCCAGTGGCTTCTGCCAAATCATCACGCAATTGGTCTGCTTCTGCTTCCAGATCGATGTTTGACAACATCTCACGGATTGCTTCTGCACCGATACCTGCGTTGAACGCATCTTCGCCGAACATGTCTTGTGCGTCCAAGAACTCTTCTTCGGACATCATTTGACCGTAGTTCAGGTCAGTCAAGCCAGGCTCGATAACAACGTATTGTTCAAAGTACAAAACGCGTTCAAGTTCGCGCAATGTCATGTCCAACATCAAACCAATGCGCGATGGCAATGATTTTAGGAACCAGATGTGTGCAACTGGTGATGCCAAATCAATGTGGCCCATACGTTCACGACGTACTTTTTGAAGCGTAACTTCAACACCACATTTTTCACAGACAACGCCGCGATATTTCATGCGTTTGTATTTACCACACAAACATTCGTAGTCTTTGATCGGGCCAAAGATACGTGCACAGAACAGGCCGTCGCGTTCTGGTTTGAACGTACGATAGTTGATGGTTTCCGGCTTTTTGATTTCGCCGAAAGACCATGAAAGGATCCGCTCAGGGGACGCCAAAGAGATTTGAATTTCATCAAATGTCTTGGGCGGCTGGACGGGGTTAAACGGGTTATTAGTGATTTCTTGGTTCATGATATGATCCTTGTATCTCGTTTAAAGGGGAATAAGCGCGAACGCTTATTCCTGCTCCGCATCCAGCAGCTGGACGTTTAAGCCCAAGCTTCGGATTTCTTTTACCAACACGTTGAATGACTCGGGGATACCAGCTTCGAAGTTATCTTCGCCTTTAACAATGCTCTCGTACACTTTTGTACGACCAGCAACGTCATCTGATTTTACTGTCAGCATCTCTTGCAACGTGTACGCCGCGCCATATGCTTCAAGTGCCCAAACTTCCATCTCACCGAAACGCTGTCCACCGAATTGAGCTTTACCGCCCAATGGTTGCTGCGTGACCAACGAGTATGGACCCGTTGAACGTGCGTGGATTTTGTCGTCCACCAAGTGGTGCAGTTTCAGGATGTATTTCATCCCAACTGTCACTGGGCGGTTGAACTGTTCGCCTGTACGACCATCAAACAAGATGGACTGACCAGATGTATCCAGACCCGCACGTGTCAACATGTCGTTCACGTCTGCCTCTTTGGCACCGTCAAAAACAGGCGTCGCGATTGGAACACCATCTGTTACGTTTCCAGCTGCTTCAAGGAAGTTATCCTTTGGCATGTCTTTCAACACTTCTTCGTACAGATCATCACCGTAAGCGATGCGCATGGCTTCTTGAACAGGTGTCATGTCGCCTGAACGACGGTATTCCTGCAAAGAAAGATCAATGGATTTACCAAGGTTGCGCGCTGCCCAACCCATGTGTGTTTCCAAAATCTGACCAACGTTCATACGCGATGGAACGCCCAATGGGTTCAAACAGAAGTCAACGGGTGTACCGTCTGCCAAGAATGGCATGTCTTCTTGTGGAACCACTTTGGAAATCACACCTTTGTTGCCGTGACGACCAGCCATTTTATCACCTGGTTGAAGCTTACGCTTCACCGCGATGAAGACTTTAACCATCTTCATCACACCTGGTGGCAGATCATCACCACGACGTACTTTTTCAACTTTGTCTTCAAAACGTGCTTCAAGCGCACCTTTTTGCAAGTCGTACTGTTTGTTCAGTGATTCCATGTCTTTCGCATCGGATTCGTCTTCCAATGCCAACTGCCACCACTGTCCTTTGGACAATGTTTCCAGCAACGCATCATCGATGGTTGAACCACCTTTAACGCCCTTAGGACCTTTAACAGCTGTTTTACCCATGATCATTGCTTTTAGACGCGCATATGTGTTGCGATCCAAAATGCCGACTTCGTCGTCGCGGTCACGCGCCAAGCGTTCAACTTCTTCACGCTCGATTTGTAACGCACGTTCGTCTTTTTCAATGCCGTGGCGGTTGAAAACACGTACTTCTACAACTGTACCGTAATCACCCGGTGGTAAGCGTAATGATGTATCACGTACATCAGATGCTTTTTCACCAAAGATGGCGCGCAACAACTTCTCTTCAGGAGTCATTGGGCTTTCGCCTTTGGGTGTGATTTTACCAACCAAGATATCCGCTGG
>DKMK01000031.1:2580-2723 GCA_002469545.1 Rhodobacterales bacterium UBA7416
GAATATCACGTGTGATTTCCTCTGGGCCCAATTTCGTATCACGTGCTGCAACTTCGAATTCTTCGATGTGTACAGATGTGAAAACGTCATCTTTAACGATACGTTCTGAAATCAAGATTGAGTCTTCGTAGTTGTAACCATTC